>DASYJM010000174.1:0-3774 GCA_035996445.1 Candidatus Acidiferrum sp.
CATCGTCGAGAAGGAATTCGCGGAACTCACCTACCGTGCTGCTCTTGATCGATACAAAAGATTCCCGATCGAAGGATTCCAAAATCAACGCACTTACATCGTCATCGTCAGGATCTATTAAAGGCTGCCGCATGATTTCATCAAGCGACAAATCCGCGAGCTTGCGCTTGGCAGCGATTCTTTCGCGCTCTGATCCCGCAGCGATTCCGGCCAACCGATCGCCAGACTTTTCCTCGTTTGCTTTGGCAAAGAGGTCTCGGAGGTCACTAAACGAGAATTGCTCAGGCATATAAAGTTAACCAATTAGGCTCTAAAATCGCCGATCCCGAAATCGTCCACCGCCAGCTCCATTCCGATCTCTTGGTGGCCGGTCTACAGCGGACAAGGTGCCACCGGACGCGGCCTGCAATTGCATAGTCGGCTCGATCCTCTTTCGTGAGTTGCCTCAAGGTTCAGCTCCTGCCGTGACAAGTTCGAATGACGAGGTCAGCTGGATTGTCTTATGAAAAGTTCGGTAGAGTGGACAGCGCATGGCGTAAATGCCGTGTACCCTTTCGACTGTTCCTTTAACGTCTTCCGGCGCTACCAAGCGCATCGCCACGTGGATTCGCCGGATGACCAGCACATTCTCCTCCGTTTCGACCTCTCCGGTAACCTCGGCGGTCAGCTTTCCATTACTAGCATCGATTTGGCGCGCTTCCAGCGCACCTCCAAAGGTACCCATCATTCAACCAGCGGTTGCGGAGATGACGTAGTCAATGGTCGAGGAATGTGATTCTTTCAGTTTGGCGGGATCAATCTTGTAGTGCTCAGCAATGGCTCCGTGGACGCTAAAAATCACCGGCTGTAATTCACCCGGCAAATGGGCTATGCGAAGAGGTCCTTGCTTTCGTTCGATGCGCGATTTCGAAACGTAAACGACATCACCCATGGCTTTTCCTCCTTTAAGAATTCTAAGAATAGACCCGATGCGGCGCATTGAATCGCCACTTGGGCTTACGCACTTGTAGAGATCAGTTTAGATTAAGGGGAGAACTGGGGCATTATTCGCAATTGCCCGGGAGGTTTAATTAGGAAACCGAGCCGAGGCCACGCCCAACACCCTGCCCGCGGACGATTCCTGAATGATCCCCACGATCCGCAGCGGTCGTCCACTCTCGTAATTGAAATTGACGGTTATGTCTCGCGAGACTTTGTCGGATTTACCCACCGTTCCGACTGGCGCAAGGCTCCGCAACACGGCAACGTGTTTCAAGGTTCTTCCGGCGTTCTCTCCGCGGCTCACTTGCGACTCATCGCTGTCGTCGGCTATCGCCAGTAAAAGGCTCGCTGAATGAGCAGCGGTGGCGGGCCCCAGCGGACCCGCGTCAATATGCATGCTCAGCTTATTCTTACGCTCGAACCGAATCGCAGAAAGACTTAATGCTACCTTCGCAAACTTGGTTTCGTTTTGAACCGCCTGGATCGCTCTTCGTTCATCACTGCCAACCAGCTCGGAATGTCCGTCAATGACCATCTGGGGCGTGTAGACGCTTCCGCGGCCAAAGCGCGCCGCGTATGCAGTTTGTCGTTCACTATATTCATGGGAAGAGTACGGATCCTTCCATCCGATATCGTTCCAGTAATCCACGTGTTCACTGAGGACGATGAGCTCCGCTCCACTTATCGGCTGAGATCGGTCGAGCTTTGCCAAAAGGGCGTCGGCCGGCGGACAACTGGAGCAGCCCTCGGAAGTAAACAACTCGATCAGCACGGGAGTGCGCGACCCAACATCGGGATCGGGGAGCGTCGACGTACATGCATCATGAACGTATGGCAATGAATCGACTGCCAGCGTGGAGAACGCCACCAATACGATAATTGCAAAACGGAAACGCATTATCCTGGTCGCCAAGCGTTTGAGATTTTCCATAGGGATTCCTGAACTCCCCGCGCGAACCTGCACCCAGCGGAACCAAACCCTTTGGCGGCAAATCCATCTCTCCAATGATAGAACTTCAAGACAACTGTATTCAATCGTACCGATCTGCCTGCTTAAAAATATCGCCCGAAACTCAGCTGGAGACGCAAGTTTGTAACTCTTGGGTTGATACCCTTTGTGACGGACATTTCCTCCGGCGTCATGAGGCCCGGCTGGCGAACAGACGAACTCTGCCCGCCAGAGTTGTTTCTCGTCGGGACACTTGCCGTTTTTGGGACAAGGGATGCAGCCATTGCCTTATGGTTACGATATATCGCGATTCCCCAGTCTTCCGTGGAGTGCAACTTTTTCCTAGAAATCCGCACATGCCATTGTTGGTGTGACCTCAATTAGTCGCTGCAAAGGAAAGAATTTGCGCAGCGGCTTGACTCCAGATTATGGCGAATGCATGCGCTGAAAGTTCAGCCCGCGGAAACAATTTAGTCCGATATTAATCAGAACCATTCCTCCAGAGACGAAACAGTGCGGAACGTCTTCGAATTGAGCTTCGCAGCATCGGTCTGCCAAAATACCGTTACGCTGTCCGTTAGGCTATCAATGCATAAACGCTTGCGGATTTCTCCGCCGCCGTCGGAGGTCATCTGGGTGAACCACACAACACTTCCACTCTGGTACTCGTCAACTTTACAGTAGCCATTTTCGAGGGCGGCCGATTTGAACCGATCGACATTATTCATAATTTTATCATCACCTTTTGATGAGCGCTAACGGGTAGCGGCAACATTCGTGGTCACGTCGGGCGCAGTATAATTACTTGACCGGAACATCTCACGCTAACGATAACCCTGCCGCTAGCATCGAATAGTCGAATCACAATACACATGAGACCAGACGGGAAAACATGAAACTATTCACTCCGCTAAAGATTCGCGAGATCGAGCTGAAGAACCGTATCGTCGTCTCGCCCATGTGCCAATATTCCGCCCAGGACGGGCATCCTCAAACCTGGCATTTGGTGCACTTGGGGAGCAGGGCAGTAGGAGGAGCAAGCCTGGTTATCGCGGAGGCCACTGCGGTACAAGAGCACGGCAGAATTTCTATGGCGGACACCGGAATTTACAACGATGCCCACGTTCCATCATGGAAACCAATCGTCGAATTTATTCGCGCTTCGGGTGCCGTCGCGGGAATTCAGTTGGCCCATGCCGGCCGTAAAGCCAGCACTGCGCCACCTTGGCAAGGCGGCAAACCTGTAGCCATCGGCGAGGGTGGTTGGGAGATTGTCGCTCCCAGCGCTCTGCCTTTTGATACTGGTTATCAGACCCCCCGCGCGTTATCCCTGTCAGACATCCACGAAGTCATTGCCGCATTTCGCCGTGCTGCGGAGCGCGCCTTGGCCGCCGGGTTCGAAGTAATCGAAATTCATGGCGCTCATGGCTATTTGTTGCACGAATTTCTGTCCCCCTTCTCCAATATCCGAACAGACGAATTTGGTGGTTCACTCGAAAATAGAATGCGCCTCCCTCTGCGCGTCACCGAGGCTGTGCGCGAAGTATGGCCATCCCGCCTGCCATTGTTGTTTCGCGTTTCGGCCACCGACTGGCAAGAAGGCGGCTGGGACCTTGAACAATCGATCGAATTGGCGCGCCGCCTTAAACCACTTGGCGTAGACGTAATCGATGTTTCGAGCGGTGGGAATCTTCCACACGCGAAAATTCCCGTGGGCCCCGGCTATCAGGTGCCTTTCTCCGAAGCGATTCGAAAGCAAGCCGAAATCCCTACCACCGCGCTGGGCATGATTATCGATGCCGTGCAGGCCGAGACCATTTTGTCGGCCGAACAAGCCGATCTGG
>DASYJM010000175.1:0-4416 GCA_035996445.1 Candidatus Acidiferrum sp.
AATAGAAGAGCCAATCCCGCGTCGTTAGCCTGCACTGTTGACCACAAGTCATTGAAACGACATCTGGATTCTGTTGACTTTCCCCCAATCGGCACTAAACTTATCCCGCCAATCAACGTCTAACGTGGCACGCGTACCTGAGGGGGGACACGACATGCGGTCATTCAGAGGTGTTTTAGTCGTTGCTGCACTCTTAATTTTTCTGAATGCGGCGAGCAACGCACAAACCATTACAGGTACGATCTCGGGCGTAGTGAAGGATGGCACGGGTGCCGTGGTGTCGAGTGCGTCCGCCGTTGCGGAAAATGTAAATACTCATTTGTCGCGTTCCGCTACGGTCAGCAATGCCGGAAATTTCCGCATCAACGAGTTGCCATTGGGTTCTTACAAGCTCTCGGTGTCTGCTCCGGGCTTCAAGACGACCGTTACTACTTTGGAAGTCTCTCCCTCCGGTGTAACCACAGCGGATATCGTTCTGAGCGTTGGGCATCACACGGAAACCGTGGAGGTTGAGGCCGCAGCTCCTCTCATCGATCTCTCTCCGAATGAGAATTCTTACATCGACCAGGAAAAAATCAACAGCTTGCCCATGAACGGCCGCGATTTGAACTCGCTGATTGCCTTGACCCCAGGAGTTCAACGCACGCCCGGCGGTGGATTCCTCGCTATCAGCATTAACGGCTCCCGCACCACTTCCAACAATTACCTGCTCGATGGCCTATACAACAATGATCGCTACTACGGAGACCAGTCACTCGGCCAACCAGGGGTGACAGGCATTCCGGCAGTCATCTTTCCACCAGAGGCCATTCAAGAGGTCGGCATTCAGGAGTCACCCTCCGCTGAGTATGGTGTCAAGGGCGGCGCTCCCATCAACATGGTAATGAAGAGTGGTACGAACGCCTTTCACGGAGACGCGCGATGGGTTCGTCACACCGCATTCGGCGATGCTGCTAACTACTTTAACAAGATCAATGGCTGTAGCCAACCGGGTTCCTGCGAGCCTTCGCCACTTCGCAACATGCAGTTTGGAGGAACATTCGGCGGTCCCATCGTTAAAGACCGCACCTTCTTTTTTCTGTTCTACGAAGGGCAACGTTTTATTTCGCTTTCTACGCAGACCTACCAGGTTCCCACCGAGGACGACGTGAACAATGCTCGTGCGGCGATCGCGGCAGAAGGAGCGACCACCAGTCCAGCGGGTGAAAACTTATTGAAGTTTTATACGGTGAATCCCAGCGGCGCCGGCAATAGCCTGGTACTGAATACTCCGACCCATGCAACCACTGATTCTTTTGGTTTCAAGATCGATCAAAAGCTGAATTCCAGCTTGCAGCTTAACGGCCGGTATATTTTTGGAGACAGCCTGCAATCCGCTCCCTCGGGATCGGTTCCACCCCCGGCGCCTTCTTCTTCCGATCTGTTCAACAACGTCGCGCCGACCAGAGTTCAACTGGCGGGTGTCAGCCTGGTTTGGAATATCAGTGCCAACAAAATTCTTGAAAGCCGTTTTGGATGGAACCGTTTTTCGCAGATCATCAAAGTCAATAACAAGATTGATCCCAAGAGTCTTGGCATTGACACCGGACCGCTCAGTCCGACAGATTTCGGCGTTCCATATGTGTACATGAGCGCCTTCGCCCCTAACTATATTGGTGGAGTTCAGACCTATCCCATTACCACCGCGCCCGATCAGACCTACGATTGGTCGGAGCATTTCACTTGGGTGAAGGGAAATCACAGCATCAAGTTGGGAGGAAATGTTCAGACCGCCTATACGAACAGTCTGCGAAATCGTGCCCGGAGCGGTTTTCTGATATACGGCTCTTATCCGAGCACAACTTGCAGCACGCTCGGCGCTACGGACTCCTACATCACCAGTCGCTGCGCCAATCTCGAACAGCTCCTTTTAGGCAAAGTCGATGATGCAACTCGCAATTTTGGAAACAGTCATCGCCACATCACGCAGAAAAGCTTTGGCGTCTATGTCAGCGACGACTGGAAGCTTAAGCCGAACATCACACTGACTGCCGGATTGCGGTACGACTTAAACGGCGCATTGAGCGAGAAGAATAACCTCGGTTCGAACTTTTTCCCTGACCGAGGGTTAGTGGCATTGGGCCAGGGCATTAATCGCCTCTATAACCTCGACAAGACTGATTTTGGCCCACGTGCTGGGATTGCATGGGACATTTTCGGAAACGGTAAGACCGCTCTGCGCGCCGGCTACTCGTTAACTTACGATGTGGCTAACTTTGCGGCAATCGCAGCACCGTACACCTTCTCCGGAGCCAGAGCCGGAGCCTTCACCCAGCCAAATTTTAATCAACCTAATGCCCTTAGCCTTTCCGTGGATGTATTTGGAAGTCCAACCCAGCCTGCAGAGACTGGTACATGTACGAACCCTGGCAGTCCCAACGCGCTGGCCGGAGACTATGTTTGTCTCGACATACCGGTCTTCGGTCCTGCTTCCGACCCAGCGAGTGCTCAAGGTCCGTTCAACGCCTTTTCCGTCGTGAACAATTTTAAAACCCCGCACGCTCATAATTTCAACGTCAGCATTCAGCAGGAGATTGCCAAGAACAACGTTTTGACGGTAGGCTACTCTGGCCAGCGCGGCGGAAATCTACTCTCTAATCGTGACTTAAATGCAAGCCCTATTGGGGGTAACGGCACGAGACCTTACGATAGCGCATTTTTGGATAATCGCGATCCTGTTAATCCCACGCCTTTTTTTCAGCACGTGATCCAGTTAAATAATGACGGCACATCCAAGTACGACAGCTTGCAGATGTCGTTTAACCAACGTAGCTTTCACGGATTTAATACGACCACGAACTTCACTTGGAGTAAGTGTTTCGATACCAACTCTGTAAACCGCGGCGGACAAGGAGATTACCCGCAAGCCAACAACCCATACAATCCAAGAGACTCTTATGGTCTCTGCGATCACGATGTACGACGAAACTTCAATTCGGGCGGCGTCTATACGGTTCCGAATTTTCCGATGCTGGGACGTTGGATGAACGGTTGGCAGATGACCGGTCTCTTTACGGCCATCAGTGGACGTCCCTTCACTGCATTTATCAGCGGATCCGATCCTTCCGGGCAGGGGTTGAGGGGATCCAGCATTCGCGCCTCATGGGACGGCAGTCAGGTCATTTACCACCCTCGTGATGCCACCAATTACATAGTCGAAAACTATACCGCAGCCGGTCAGTCCGACCCATGCGGAGACAATGTCGACCCCAACACGGGGTTGTTCACGGCTGGCGCTCCGCTCTCGCCGTTCTATGTGCCCTGCGCGAATACCATTGGAACTTCACGCCGCAACCAGTTGATCGGCCCTGGGCTCGTGCAACTCGATATGTCGCTGATCAAAAATACTAAGATAACCGAGCGCATGGCGATGCAGTTCCGATGGGAAGTTTTCAATGTGTTGAACCGCGGAAACTTCAACTACCTCCCCAATTTCACTCTGGGCTCGGCCTTCGGGCAACTAACAGAAACCGCCGACGTTTACGCGGGCAATCCTGTCGTGGCACAAGGTGGACCTCGGAACATGCAATTTGCGGTGAAGTTCGTCTTCTGAGCTGTTTTGGATAAGGTTATGCTGGGAGTCTGCCTATGGTAGACTCCCTTTTTCTTATGCGCGTTTGGTGTGGTTGGCTTTTTTTCCTGTTGCTGCTTCCCGTTGCGCCGTCGCAGACCAAACTTCAAGCTCCGGTGTCAAAACGGGGCGCGCGTAATGTTCACTCCGGTGTTGTCACCCATCCCAACATCATTCTCATCACGCTGGATACCACCAGAGCTGATCGCATGGGCTTTCTCGGTTCGCAGCTCGGGCTGACTCCCAGTCTCGACTCGATTGCTCAGCATGGAATTGCGTTCACTCGGGCTTACGCGCACGTCCCGATCACAACCGCATCGCATACGACGATCCTGACCGGAACGTATCCGCAATTCAATCGCGTCAACGATTTTGGTGTCCCTTTGTCGCCGCGTCTCCCGTACCTCCCCGATCTGTTGCGTGCACAGGGCTATCGCACCGGAGCATTTGTCGGTTCGCTGATACTCGATCCGCTGGATGGAACAGCTCCCGGCTTCGACCGCGGATTCGAAGTCTACGATGCCGGCTTTCACCTGCGGCGGCATGGAACGGATCGCTACAAGTCCGTCGAACGGCGCGCCGAGGATGTCGTGAATCACGCACTTGGATGGCTTAGCCAGTTGCCAAATGGGCCGTTTTTTCTGTGGGTCCATCTTTACGACGCTCACGATCCCTACGATCCTCCGCCTCCATTCAAGGCAAAATTTGCCTCACAGCCCTATGACGGAGAAATTGCCTACGCCGATTCCGCCGTGGGCAAGTTGATCGACGAACTTCGCAAGCACGGCCTCTACGACGAAACCCTG
>DASYJM010000176.1:0-2487 GCA_035996445.1 Candidatus Acidiferrum sp.
GTTGATGAGTTGGACGGACGGACGGATCAAGCTTTATTTGATCTCGAAGGCTCTCAGAAGCCGGCAGGACTTCAGCAAGCTCTTTACCGATGGTGATTTTGTGCCGGCCCAAGTATCTGGCGAGCGATCGCAGAATGTCACGGCGTTCTTTCGCGTTTCCGAAAATCAGCAGGCATTGGTTCTAGCTCCGAAATGGCTTGCAGACTCAGGAATGGAGCAGAATCCGAGTGCTCAGCAGAAGTTCTGGGGAAACACCTCGATAGTGCTGCCGGACAATGTAGCCGCGAATTGGCGAAACGTCCTTACCGGCGAGTCAGTCTTGGCGCAAGGCAAGCCACATGCGGGCTTAAGTGTCAGTGATGCCCTAAAGAACTTCCCCGTGGCGCTGCTTTTATCCATCAAACCTAGTAAATAGCCCTGATTGTTTTTTGACGATAAATCTGTGTCAATCGTCACAAGCATTGAGATGCGCGAATTTGCGAACGGGACGCCCCTAGCTCGCCAAATGTGGCGCTACCATTGCCTGCATTTTAACGATCACGTAACATCGCAATAATGAGTATTTCGTCCAATGACGGGGGCCAGCTGCCTGAAAGGAAAGGCACCGAGACAGGCGTGGATCGCCGTGCTCATCAGCGGCGGACTATCACTCCGCGTCTGTACGTACTCATGGAGGGTTCCGGCACCGACGGAATATTGAACGATGTCAGCGAAGGCGGCGTGGCCCTGGATCTAGTCGGCCCTCAACCTCCAGGCGAATTTGTTGACGTCGATTTTGAAATGCTCGAACTGGGCCGCCACTTTGAAGCCAAAGGGCGCATTACCTGGCGAGACCAGTCCGCGAAAAAAGTTGGCGTGACTTTCGTGGACCTTCCCGAGGCGGCGCGTGGCCAGATCAGAGAATGGCTGGCGATGAAGGCTGCTTCGGCGGTGGCAGCACGACCCACAGTCGTATTAGACGCCGATCGAGAAAGTGCTTTTAACGCCTCGCCTACGGGTACGGCAGAAATTCCTGTAGAACCCCCGGTCGAAACAGCTCCGTCCAAGCCAGCCGTAGAGCCGCTAAGTGAAACGCAATCTGGCGCAGCGAGCCAAACGGATCTTGAAACGCCCCGCGAAGGAACAGGCGACCAACTGGTCCAGAATTTGATCGACTCCTTTAAGACTTCGCCGAAAGAGCCGAATAACAAATACGATGATGTAATTGCCGCTTGGAAACAGCACAGCTTGGGTTGGGATACAAACAGGGGCTTTTTTCCCACTTGGGGATATTGGCGCTGGGTTGTGGTGGGTGCCGTAGCCGGTCTGGCAGTCCTGCTCGCAATTGGCGTGGCCGCTCACCGCTTGCCGTGGCGCAACCCCGCATCCGTCAATGTTTCAAAGGCCGGCCAGTCCCCAAGTGCCGCAGCTCAGAAATCGCAAAATCAGGTAACGGAGAATATTCGCAATGCCGGCGGCGGGGGCAACGCTACTCACAATGAAATTCGCAGTGATCAGGGCAGCGGCGCCAATGCGAACGCTGCGTCTAATTCCGTGACTGGCGCTCCGACGCTTCCTCCTGCTCTGGCTTCCTCGTTGCCTAAAGCGGGCCAATCTCCTTGCGTCGACCTGGGTCCCAATAGCGGCAAGATCCGCATTTATCTCTGGTCGGAGAAAGACACCCCTCCAGCTATCGTGGCAACTTACGCGAAAAATCTGAGAGCCGTGCAAGATGTCCAGCTAGTGGACAAAGCGCCGTACGACCTGGTGCTGTACGTCAACGGGGCGCAGGTGAACGCGAGTGGTGGTGAATCCGGATTTATGTGGAGCTCACGTGTATTTCGTCCCTGGTATTGCGGCCAATCTCTGGGCCTTCTGGAGCAAACGCAGGTCAACGAAAGCTTGCATTACGTGCAAGGCTCAAACCTGGACCAACGTATTCAAGCCGAAGTTGCCTACTTGATCCTGCACACCTTTGAAAGCATCCGCCGCGAGCATCAAAAATAACGCTGAGCGGAAACAGTTAGCTTTTTTTTGCACCTGACCGGGCGATTTTCAGCCGGGATACTCGCCCGAGCCCTGCACCCACAGGAAAGATTGGATATCAATCATGTCGCGAGGCCGCAGGTCGCGAAGATCGCGGCGCACTAACACCGCGAAATCCAGCAGGCCAGCATAAATCTTCCAATTGGGACGGGATTGGCACTCCCATTCGTAACCGTATTCCGGCGCCGCTACGCGCGTTACTTTGGGCTTCAAGAAGAAATGTATGCGCGGCTGCGCGATAAATCCAAACACCGTTACCAGCGGCCGGTTCAGAACGCGGGTCTGCTTACGCGGCAGTTTAGCAACAACCCCGCACCTATTGGTGAACCTGGTCTCAAGCTCGTCCTCGGAATGAAGCAACTGGTATAGCCCTTAGCGAATAATCGCGCGCCAGCCTCCGATTTCACCGCGTCTGCACCGCTATTTTCTCAAACGAAAAAAGTAGATTGGTGCGGGCCTCAA
>DASYJM010000177.1:0-76280 GCA_035996445.1 Candidatus Acidiferrum sp.
ATACCGACATCTTTGATTCTACGGGTGCGCCGACGGGTGTCGCCGGATTGCTTAGCTCGACCGTGACGACGGCGAGAGAAATCCAGTTCGCCCTGAAGATCATATGGTAGTGAGGAAGACACCCAGGCCGCAGAGTCGAAACCGCAAGGTACTTCGCCATAAAAGGACCCTATTTGCTGACGCGTCGAGAATTTGCTGAACAGCTTGTAGGCATGGGCTTGAATAGTTGGATTGTTGGTCGGCCATCCTTAGCCCTGCCTCTGGCCACGAATGAAGTTTGTGATTTGCTGATTAAGGGCGGCACAATCATTGATGCGGTCCGAAATATTCACGCGCCCCTTGATATCGCAATCAAGAACGGAACGATTCTGGAGATTTTGCCAGATATTCCAAAAAGTCGAGCTCGTAACGTTTTATCCGCTGAAGGTCGGTTTGTAACTCCCGGGCTTATCGATCTGCTGGTGCACGTCTACGAAGGGGTAGGTCCTCAAGGGGTAAATGCAGATCACTACTGCTTAGCCAGAGGTGTGACTACCGTAGTGGACGCAGGTTCAGCTGGGTACCCCACCATACGTGGTCTTCGAAAGTATGTTGTCGAGACTTCCACTACTAGACTCTTTGCATTGATCGATATTGGTGCTCTTGGCTTAGTGGCAGGAGTGACAGGCGCCGTGGACAATCTAGATTGGGTGAACGGCCGCTTAGCCGGGGAGGCGGCCAATAGTAACAAGCCAATAGTCGTGGGAATCTCCGTAAGGGTCTCCAAAGACAGCGCCGGCATAAAAGATCTAGAGGTACTCAAGAGAGCTCGTAAAGCCCGCACACGTTTTCAATTTCGGGTTGCAACTCGGGGCTTTGGAATCGGGGGCGCCGGCGGATATAGCAATTTTCGAACTCCGCGAAGGCAATTTCGTCTTTGTCGACTCTGTAGGCGACACGCGGAATGGCCGTCACAAGCTGATTAGCTCCGCTCCCATTCGCAATGGCGAAATATATGTAAATCAAAGCGATAAATAATCGTCAGTAGGGCATTGCCGATGAGATCACGAATTTCTGGAACGACTATCTGAGGATATTTGCACGACGGGTTTAGAAGTAACTTTACGTGGAGTAAATGCCGTTCGATCGAATCACGCTCTTTGCGTTAGGCGTTTCACATCCGTGTACTAACAGGCGGAGGGACCGTGTTTGGCTTAATTACTAGACGAAGATCGCTGTTATACGGACTCGGATTGGCCGTAGCTGGTGCGGTCGCTCCCGTTACTAAGAGCAGCGAATCCGACCTTGATAGTCTCCTCACCCCAAAGGCTGATGACCCTCAGGGCGGATCGAAACCTGCGTCCTCGCTGGAGGGCGCGGTGACCCTTGAAGAAATTGAAATTCGCGCGCGCGATTCGATGGCAGCGAGCGTTTACGAAAGGGTTAGCGCTGGTGCGGCCAACGAGATTACAAAACGATGGAATCGCGAAGCATTCGACCGCATACGGTTGCGACCCCGTGTTTTGGTGGACGTGTCGAAGCTTGACACACGAATCAAGCTACTTGGACAGGACTTAGCTTTTCCGATTTTGCTTGCGCCCACCGGTGGCCATGCCCTTGTCCATCCAGACGGTGAACTGGCAACGGTACGGGCTGCCGGCACCGCTGGCGCGATCTTCGTCAACAGCATTGCTTCGTCATTTCCAATAGAAGAGGTCGCCCGGGCAGCTCGCGGTCCTGTTTGGTGCCAGCTATTTATCAAACCAGACCGCGGTCTGACTCGTGACCTGGTTGTGCGAGCCGAGAACGCCGGCTGCAAAGCACTATGCGTGACAGTGGACGGCCCGATTACGGGTATCCGCGAGCGGGAGTGGCGGGTTCAGAAAGAACTACCTTATCGAAAATCGGCGAATGGCCCGGGCGCTGTGAGTGCCAAGATCGAACCTCCAGGTTCTGGATATAAGCCAGCCGTGCCTGACAAGGTCACATGGGACAGTGTTGATTGGCTCCGTTCTTTTGCTCGGGTGCCAATTTTTCTAAAAGGGATTTTGAATCACGAAGATGCAGAACACGCTGTGCAGGTCGGCGTATCGGGACTAATTGTATCAAACCACGGTGGCCGCCAACTTGATACCGTGCCGGCAACAATCGATGCTCTTCCATTGATCTCGGAAAGGGTTGCTGGTCGAATACCTATTTTGGTCGATGGCGGGATTCGGCGCGGAACGGATGTTGTGAAAGCTCTCGCCCTCGGGGCCTCTGCTGTTCTAATTGGCCGTCCATATTTGTATGGACTGGCGCTGGGTGGCGCTGATGGCGTGAATCGCGTCATCGAGATCCTCAGGACCGAGCTAGAAGTGGCAATGGCACTGACTGGCCGTCCGTCGATCGCCAGTATTGATCGCGCAACGATTTGGCAAAGCTGAAGACACGTACTCGTCGTCAACATGGAAGGACAATTTCAACGAGGGTTTATGAAAAGCAAACATCGAAACTTTTTGAGCGCAATTGCAACGTGTCTGGTCATCTTGGTTGTCGCTAATAGCGAAACGCAAGCCCAACAGATTTCGGATTCTCCGAAATTCCAGGTAGATCCTTTCTGGCCAAAATCGCTATCCGATCACTGGGTAACAGGATCGGTGGGGGGCACATGCGTCGATGCACAAGACCATGTGTTCATCGTTAACCGCGGTGATTTAACACCAAAGGAAAAGAAGAATGCGAAAGTATCTCCACCAATTATCGAGTTTAACCAATCTGGTGAAATAGTTAATTCGTGGGGAAATTACGAGACCTTCCCAACCAGGCCGCATGGTTGTTTCGTTGATTATGAAGGCAATATTTGGATAGCCGGGAATGAGGACGCGGTGGTTCAGAAGTACACACATGATGGCTCCAAGTTGTTATTACAGATAGGAACAAAAGGGCAATTTGACACTTCCGACGGCACCATGGCGGGCGCTGCGATGAATTCGAGTCACACACTGCTCAATCTCCCGTCAAGTGTAGCTGTGGATCCAACGAATGGGGACGTGTACGTCTCAGACGGCTACGGGAATCGTCGCGTGGTTGTTTTTGACCGTGCCGGAAACTTCCTACGCCAGTGGGGTAGACAGGCAAACCAAGCTGAGACAGATGCTGGCGTTCCAGGAGTGTTTTTGAAGGTTGTTCATTGCGTGATCATCGGTAATGACGGGCTTGTCTACGTTTGTGACCGCCTTGGTGGTCGAATTGAGGTATTCGATAAGGCGGGTAGCTTTAAAAGAAATATTCTTATCGAGAGCAAGACAGCGCCGCAAACCGGGGTCGGTTCGGCTTGCTGGGTGGAATTCTCCAGAGATAAAGCGCAGAAATACATGTACGTAGCTAACTGCGGCGATGAAGAAATTCGTATTCTGGACCATGCCAGCGGCAAGAGTCTTTTTGTTTTTGGACGGCCGGGCCATCAAGCCGGACAATTTACAAACTTACATAGCATATCCGTTGACTCCAAGGGTGACATTATTTCCGGCGAAACATTCGGCGGTTATCGGGTCCAGATATTTCGACCGATAGAGCACTAAAGAATCGGCCTTATTAATTGGATTCACTGAATAGTTGTCTTGTTAACGTGAGGTAGTTGGTCAAGGACCAGGAAATGCCAACGCGACGCGAGTTCTCAAAGTCTCTACTTGGCTCGGGTCTAAGCGCTTTAACGGCCCGTAGTGGTTGTTGGAGCACGGACTTACTTTCGTCTTCCGATAGCAAAACCGATTTTTTATACGATCTGGTTGTTAAGGGTGGAACGGTAATTGACCCAAGCATTGGTCTTCGCGAGCAGCTCGATATCGGAGTCAAAGACGGAAAAATTGCGGAACTTTCACCGAACATCTCGACAGGCAAGCCCCAGCGCGTTGTTTCCGCGATCGGAAAACTGGTCACACCGGGGCTCATTGATCTACACGTTCATGTATATGAGGGTGTCACAGAATCTGGAATCAACGCAGACCACTATTGTATCGCGCGCGGCGTGACGACCGCAGTGGATGCAGGATCTGCAGGCTACCCGTCCATTGCAGGTCTCTGCAAATATATTATCGGCACGTCTGCCACACGACTTTATGCGTTATTAGATATCGGGGCATTAGGAACGCTCGTCGGCGTGAAGAATGCTATGGAGAATCTTGGTTGGGTAAATCCAGAATTGACAGCTAAGGCCGCCAATGCGAACAAGCCGCATGTGATTGGAATAAAAGTTCGGCTTTCAAAAGATGTGGCCGGAACTAACGATTTAGAAGGACTCCGCAGAGCTTGTCAGGCCGCTCGCCTGTGCGCTCTTCCGCTCATGTTGCACATCGGGGATACGCACTCACCATTGCCAGATATTTTGAGATTGTTGACTCCAGGAGACATAATCACGCACTGTTACACTCCTCGTCCAAATGGGATTGTCGATGAAAACGGAAAGGTACTTCCAGACGTAATAGAGGCCCGTCAGCGCGGTATTCTCTTTGACGTCGGTCACGGCACCTTTCATTTCAGTTTTGATCTCGCGGCAAAATGTTTACATCAGGGATTTCTCCCCGACTCCATTAGTACCGATCTGGCAGGGCGCAATGCAAATGGCCCGACGTTTGATTTGACGACTACTATTTCAAAGTTTCTTTTGCTCGGGCTCCCTCTTGAGAAGGCCATTGAGCTTACAACCTTTAAACCCGCTCATGCATTCAACTTTGGACTTGAGCTTGGCACGTTGAAGATTGGCAATCCGGCGGATATCACAATTCTTGAACTTCGAACGGGAACGTTCGATTTCGTCGACGCGCTAGGGACCAAACGGGAGGGAAATCAACAGTTATTCAGCGTGGCAGCGATACGGGACGGCAAAATATTTCAATGAATCCAGTACTCAGAGTGCCTGTCAAAGAGAGCGAATGGCACGCCTTTCCGGTTCATTGAATCACGCGTGGACTTCGAGTACCTTCTAATCGGCCACGTAAAGCAAGGTGGCACAAGTGGCACAAATTACGCGCGTCCATTTTCGCCGGGTTTTGGAAAACTAGCGCTGCCAAAACTGACTTCAGTGACAATGGACTTTTGTTGATTCTACGCAACTTATTGAAAACACAAATGTGCTCGATGATTCCGGCTTATAGGCCCGTCCGCTATTTGTTCTTATACCTAGAGACAGTTTGGCGAGATTTGGTATAACCGAAATAAGTAGGTTGAGCAACTCTGCCTGAAGCGGAAATTCCGGAATACATTTTGACGATTCGCATTCGTGTACTCCCAGCAGGCATGCCCGTATAGTTCTACCTGCGAAAGTATCAATACTGAAATCCGAGTATCGCGGATACGGTATTCACCCTATTCACAAAGTCGCAGCTGATACATAGCCTTGTTGCCTACTTCCGTAGGGCGAACGACAAAGCAGTTTTCTGGCCAAAAAAAGTTGGAAGGAGACGCGGTTTTGTGTCAACTACTTTAGAGCTGTTCTCTAGCAGCGCGACCCTCTCGAACTTGAAACTACCCACGAACTTAAAACTAAGAGTGACATTTTTTCTGGCCCTGTCTTTTGCGCTAGTCTTTCCTGCCTTTGCTTCGACTCCGCCTTCCGGCACCTTAACCCCTGCCAATGGCTCGTCCATAACTTGGTCGGGCGGCGGGATCGCTGGAGCCACCACAGACGAGACTACTTGCGTCGACGGAACCGATTGCGACGTATTTACCGTCACTCTTACAGGTTCTCCTGGCAACTACCAAGGCCTTGTCTTAGCTATCAGCGTTGCGCATTCCGTCAGCCTCAATGACTACGATGTCTACGTTCATAAAGGCACGCTGAGTGGCCCGGTGATCGCCAGCGCCACAGCGGGCGCCCCCGAAACTAGCGAGTCTGTGGTGATCGACCCCACCCTTTCCGGCACTGGCGTGTACACCGTGCATATCGTCGATTCCGCCGTAGCTCCCGGGGACCCCTACAGCGGCGTAGCCAGGATCGCTACTCCGGCTACGGACTCGCAAGCACGCGGCACGGCGCCAACCTACGCGAACTACCAATCACCCCCGGGCCTCGGAGACGGCTCCGGCGAGCCATCGATTGGCGCCAATTTTAATTCTGGCCGCATCATGACCCAGGCAGTGTTTGATACCTTGCAGGTGTCCTTTAACACCAGCACATCGCCCGCTACTCCAACTTGGCTCCTGAAAAATGGTCCGAACACCAGCATCACGACCTTGGACCCCATCCTGTTTACGGATTCTCAGACGGGTCGCACGGTCGTCTCACAACTGTTCGGCACGACTAGTCTGTCCGCGTTCACGGATAACGACGGCGCGACTTACACAGTAAGTCAGGGTGGCGGTATCGCCTCAGGGATCGACCATCAGACTATTGGTGGCGGGCCGTTCCGTTTATGCACCGCGAACCAGTTGCTTGCCACTCCGGTGCCCTGCGCGCAGCTAGCGGCGCGCGGCCCGATCACCCAGTATCCTCACGCGGTCTACTACGCTTCACAGGATATTGGCGACGCGGAGATGGCGCTGAGTCAGGACGGCGGCCTGACCTACGAAGCCGCGCACCCCATGTACACGTTGGTGGATTGCGGCGGTTTGCACGGCCATATCAAAGTCGCAAAAAGCGGCATCATCTACGTTCCCAATAAAAATTGCGGGGGCGTTCAAGGCTTGATCGTCTCCATGGATAACGGACTCACATTCGCGGTGCAGCCCGTTACCGGCAGCACTCCAGGTACTAGTGATCCGTCAGTGGGCATTGGTGCCAAGGGGCGCGCTTACTTTGGCTACATTGGCGGCGACGGTCATCCACACATTTCCGTTTCTGACGACCAGGGCCGCTCCTGGCGTCACGATTTGGATGTCGGCGTGCCTTTCGCAATTCACAATGCAGCTTTTCCAGAAGTCGTCGCTGGCGACAACGACCGTGCGTCTTACTTCTTCCTCGGCACCCCCTCGGCAGGCAACGCCACCGGCGCGGACACCGGCACTCCGTTTGATGGCGTGTGGCATGGCTACATCGCTACCACTTACGACGGCGGCCACAGTTGGTTCACTGTGGATACTACGCCGGCCGACCCCGTACAACTCGGCGTGATCTGTACGCAAGGAACTACTTGCCCCAACGGAACGCGAAACCTTCTGGACTTCAATGACATCACCGTAGACAAGGACGGCCGCGTTTTTACTGCGTACACCGACGGGTGCATCACTGCTGCTTGCATCGCCAAGGGCAACAACGCCGCTGGAACACACACACGTCTCGATAACGATCAGGCCACCAAGGCCACCATCATTCGCCAGTCAACTGGCCGAGGGCTCTTCAAGAGCGATGACTCGACTCCATTGCGACCCTGACGATTCACTCTTCTCCAGAGAGCCGCATCGAGGACACTGCCCCGCCTTCCTGAGCACAAAGGGGATCTTCGTCGCAAAAAAAATGACCAGAGCCGCATCTCTTGTATTTCTAGTTCTAAGTCTGACCGCCTCGGTGGTCGGCAAACAACCTGCTCCCAAAATTCTTGGCCTCCGGCTGGGAATGTCGTGTAGCCGCGCCTACGCTCGTCTCAACGAAATTGGCCAATTCAAATCAGAGGATGAGGGCCAGCAGGTTTGGACGCTTAGCCACGACAAGCACTATCAATACGTGATCATTGGATTCGATCGCGATCGCAACGTGCGCTACGTCACCGTTCTTGCACGCCCTGATGGACAACCAGTCAACTACGCCGATGTGGGAAATCTTGCCGACGCAACGCGCTCGGGTGGAGAAGGCAATCTACGTTACACCTGGAAAGCAAATGACAAGAAAGGTCACTTTGAATATCTCGCCATCGCGAAGGGCAAAGATCCCCGAAACCTGACTCGCTACGCTGTCAAACGCCTGGGAGTCGCCACCGACGAAGACGAAAGAGATTGACGCAACGCGCTTTTGCCACCCTGCACTGGGCGCGTTGCCAAAACCAAATAGGAGGCGGGCTGCCCCGGCTCATTGAGCGGCGTTCCTTGAAAGGAGCGCGCGCCATTACCGTGAACGGACCAAGAGACACCTCTAATCGCGGAACGGCAGTCGCTACAAAATTAGCGGAAGAGATTGACCTTCGCCAGATCGACAATTTCGTCGCCGCGGCCGCTCAGAACTGCCTTGAGCGTAAATAAGCTAAATCCCTTTACCTGCTCTGCGGTGATCGTCGGTGGCATCGATAGCTCCTGCCGGTCTACCACAACTTCGACCAAAGCTGGACCATCGTGCTGCAACGCTTCCGTAATCATCGGTCGCACCTGAGCGGGTGTTTCCGCCGTCAGTCCCAGCAGCCCCGCGCCTTCCGCAATTTTTGCAAAATTCGGGTTCACCAGGTCGGTTCCGAAATCCAGAATACCCGCCGCTTTCATTTCCAATTCCACAAAGGCCAGGGAATTATTCTTGAAAACGATGATCTTTACCGGGGCGTTCAATTGCCGAAGTGAGAGTATGTCGCCCAGGAGCATCGCCAAACCTCCATCGCCGGATAGCGACACCACTTGACGCCCGGCATGACTGATCTGCGCCCCCATTGCCTGTGGCAGTGCGTTCGCCATTGATCCGTGATTGAACGAACCGAGCAACCGTCGTTGGCCGTTCATGGTCAGGTAGCGCGCTGCCCAGATGGTTGGCGTACCCACATCGCAAGTAAAAATTGCGTCCTTAGCGGCAAGCTCGTCCAGTACGCGCACAGCATACTGTGGGTGAATGGGTTTCTTGCCGGATCCTTCCGTCGCAAGTTCGTCGAGCCCCCTGCGCGCCTTCGTATAGTGTTCCAGCGAAGCCTTCAGATGTTTGTCGTCACCGTTTTGCGTCAACTTTGGCAAAAGAGCTCGCAGCGTCGTCTTCGTATCGCCTACGTAGCCGTAATCAACCTTCGTTCGTCGGCCGAGCTGTTCTCCGCGAATATCGATCTGAACGATCGTCGCTTCCTTCGGGAAAAATGGCTGGTACGGAAAGTCAGTCCCGATCATCAATAATAGATCCGAGTCCATCATTGCGTGATAGCCGGAAGAAAATCCAAGCAGCCCGGTCATCCCAACGTCAAAAGGATTGTCGTACTCAATAAACTCTTTTCCGCGCATCGCATGCACGACCGGTGCGTTCAGCTTGCCTGCCAGTTCAATCAGTTCCGCATGTGCTCCCGCGCATCCCGCTCCGCCAAAGATGGTTATCTTCTTTGCTTTATTGAGAATCTTAGCCAAAGTAGCAATCTCTTCATCAGAAGGGCACACCGTGGGCTTCGGTGGCGGAAAATGCAATCGCGGGCCCTGCTCCACCGCTTCGCGCAAGGCCACGTCCCCTGGGATGGCGACCACCGAAACGCCTCGCCGCGAAAGTGCCGCCTGCATGGCAATCTCCAAAACGCGTGGCATCTGTTCCGGCTGCGACACCAGTTCACAGTAATGGCTGCACTGCGCGAAGAGATGTTCGGGTTTGGTCTCCTGAAAATATCCGCTCCCAATTTCATTGCTGGGAATTTGCGCAGCGATAGCCAATACGGGAACGCGGCTTCGATGACAGTCATACAGCCCGTTGATCAAATGCAGGTTCCCGGGTCCGCAGCTTCCCGCGCAAACCGCCAACCGTCCGGTAAGATGCGCCTCCGCTCCAGCAGCAAAGGCTGCCGTCTCTTCATGTCTCACATGAATCCACTGAATCTCTTTCTTCGCGCGAATCGAGTCCGTAATGCCGTTCAACGAGTCGCCGGAAACACCATACATTCGTTGAACTCCCGCCTCCGCCAGCACATCCACCAGCAATTGCGCCACTTTCTTCCCGGCCATATCGCCATCCTTTCCGAGTAATCAACGGACAATTCAATTCGCAATGGGTTGGATGATAATCCGGCTCGTTCGCCACATTTTTTCTTGAAACTATTTCAACTGAGCGCCGATCCCGCCCCCGCGGTGCGAAGCCTCTTGCCATTTCCGTCAGCGATAACTTCCAGAGGAACTTTGTAGCGCTTGGTGAGCCGCGGAAGCACGGAGCGTAGTGGGGTGAGAAGACGCGCCCCACCTCACGCCCGGCAAGTCTTATAGACACTCTGGTTGGTTTACAGGAAGGATTTGGCGCGCGACACCGTGATCGTCCGCGGAATCCAGGAGCAGGTTCGGCAATGCACAAACTGCGGCTGGACGGACGGCACGCCGGATATTGGGACTCGCAAAGACCACCAGACCGCGAGTTGCA
The DNA here is from genome assembly GCA_035996445.1 of Candidatus Acidiferrum sp. Classification (GTDB taxonomy): domain Bacteria; phylum Acidobacteriota; class Terriglobia; order Acidiferrales; family UBA7541; genus Acidiferrum. The sequence goes on from DASYJM010000177.1 coordinate 10,187, forward strand.
GGCGGATTCTCCGTCCGAACAGGCCCAGCACATTGAGGAGTATTTACGTGGAAGGCTTTCCGTTCTGGTTTTTCCATGTTTGCTTTGAGAGCTTGGCGCTGCAATTTGAGTCATATCAAATAGCGGGGTGACTCACGGAGGTTGCGCGGGTCCGATGGGGTGGTATCCAGAATACGCGGTCAGGACAGGCGGCGTGGGTTGCGATAAGGATTCGACGAGCTTGGCATCAACCATGAACGCACCTGAAGCGCAGCGGCCGGAAGGGTGAGAGCACATCAGCTTCCATAGTGCGTGCCACTAGGGAGCTCGTTCGCAATGTTCTGAGTCTAATGGCTTAGCACGGCAAGATACCGGTTACGGGTGATGGCCCTCAGTTGTAGAAATGGCCCATCCGTCAGTCTGCCGACAGGAGGTCGGCATCCGTCGGGAAGAAGCGATGCTGCATGCAGCTATGTCTAACAATTTGTGTTACTAGAGTTACCGTGTTACAGCAGTGAGAAATAAACGGCTCAGTCTTCCCGAACGAACGGCGATGTTCAATGGAACATAAACGCGGCACGATTTTCTCAGTTGTGGCTGGTGCGCTGTTGGTTTTCATGGCGGTGCTGGCCGGTGGCGCGGCCTTGCGTGAGTCTGTCACTGTCGATGAGGTGGCTCACATCGGCGCCGGACTAAGTTATTTGCAACGGTTGGATTTGCGGTTGAATGAAGAGCATCCTCCGCTGCCCAAGATACTGGCAGCATTGCCGCTGGTCTTACGCGGGACGCATGCGGACTATTCGCACATCTCGTGGACGTTCAGCAATACTTTTTTCCCAGCGTACCTGGGGGAATGGGTCTTCGGCGAATGGGTTCTGACAAAGTGGAATGATCCTATAACTACCCTGGCGTGGGCACGCGCGCCGATGCTGGTTGTGGCGCTAATTCTGGGTTGGGTTTTATTTGTGTACGCGCGAAAGCTTGGCGGTGACTGGGCCGGCCTGCTTTGTCTTAGCGTGTATGTCAGTACGCCAGCCTTCATTACTTTTGCCCCTCTGGTGCATACCGATTTGGCGGTCACACTATTTTCCTTGCTGACGTTGTGGCGTTTTGCGGAGATATGGCAAAACCCCAGCCGAAAGAACGCTCTACTCTTTTCTTTATGCCTTGCCGCTGCGCTTCTTTCGAAGTTCACGGCGAACATTTTATTTTTTGCGTTCGCGGCTTTTGCTCTGAGCACGCGCTGGCGCCCAGTTTTTGGCCAGCCCACTACCAAACCTGAGGCGCGCGCGTGGCGGCGACTGCGCTGGCACTTCACTCTTCGGGGCATTCTGTGGGCTGCGCTAATCGTTTACCTTTTCTATTTTCTATTTTCCATGCGCCAGCCAACAGACGCGCTTGACCGCCTTGGCCACGGAGCAGCGACGGAACCTCTGCGCCGAATACTTCTGCCGGCATGGTTGTATCTGCGAGGCGTGTTGCTGGTGCTGATCACCGCAAGCCGCCCGACCTATATCCTCGGCCACGCGTATCCCCACGGTGTGTGGTTCTACTTTCCGGTTTTGTTCGTACTCAAATCTACTTTGGGGTTTCTCGGACTGCTGGTACTGGAGCTTGGCCTTGCGCTAACGCAGAAGCGACGCGATGACGCGAACACGCGCGCAATTCCCAATGAATTTGCGATTCATTTGCGCGTATTGTGGGTGTCTCTAATTGTTTTTACCGGCTTTTGTTTGTTGAGCCGCCTAGACATCAGCATTCGTCATTTCAGCATTCCGCTCGTTCTACTGATTCTTCTGCTGGCTCCGCTACCGCGGATGGTACAACGGCTTCGTTATTCCGCTCCTAACGCGGGACGGCTCGTGAGCGCGCTGGTTATTGTTCTGACTTTGAGTTGCCTATTCACGGCGGTACGCACGTACCCATACTATTTTCCTTACATCAACGCGTTAGGTTTCGGGCGATCGGGGTATGCATTGGTCAACGATTCCAATCTGGATTGGAATCAATCGCTACCCGAAGTGAAGGCTTTTGCCGAACAGCACGGTCTGCAGAAAATTGGCCTCGATCAGTATGGATTTACCGATTCTAACGTCGACGTGCCGCAGTCAAAAATATGGGATTGCCAGCGGCCGGCGGCAGCGGATGGTGGGCAGTGGGTGGCGGTCTCCGCAAACATGATCATGGATGGTCACAACTGTATTTGGCTGATGCAGTATGGGCATGAACCGCTGGCTGGCGGCAGCATGTATGCGGTTCACTTGCCCGATCATATTCCTGAGGCCGGCAGCCCAGGCGGCCCGCCGCTCGCCTCCGAGTTTCGCGAATTTGGCGGGGCTCCGTTCGATATGCGGAGTTTTTTCTTGGACATCATTCACCATCCCGGGAAACTTCCGCAAGCCTGGGAAGAGATGCAAGCCAGGTTTAAATCTATGAACAAACCACAATCGAACCCCTCGAAACCCTAATCAAAATCTTTCTTAGGATTCCGACCACACCGCCAGCTCGTTGCCGTTTGGGTCGATGAAATGAAAGCGGCGACCTCCTGGAAATGAAAAAGTCTCTTTGGAAATTTTGCCACCCGCACTCCGAACCGCTTGTTGTATCGTCGCCAGGTCGTGGCCATAAATCACAATTAGCGGGCCTCCGTGTACTGCCTGGCGTTCCTTGCTGAACCCGCCGGCAAGCCTACCATCTTCGAAACTCGTATAATCCGGCCCGTAATCGGTGAACTTCCAACCGAAAACTTCTCCATAGAAGGACTTGGTCTTGGCGATATCTACAGCTGGAAATTCGATGTAGTCCATCCGCCCATCATTTGATTTTGCCTGCACAGTATTTTCTCCCCGAGAAATCAATGCGGTTGGTATGCAATCAAACCCCACGCAATCTGGCAAGAGAATTGTTAGCGGACTTCTGGTGACGGACCCGATGGGTTTTGCAACTGTAACGAAACGACTGACGGATAGAATTGCGCTCTTCAAAAAAAACGGCCGCGTGGAAAAATTCACGCGGCCTTGGGTTGCATTTTCGTTTCGTTCTATGGATACGGCAGGTATCTCCACAGATCGTTCAGCAGTTGAAAGCCCTTTCCGTTTGAGCCCGTTGAATCGAAGCCTTCGCCGCCGAACATCCAGAATTCCTGGTCTCCCGTTTGTGCTGGAGTGGTGGTCCAGTACGCAGCGCCCCAGCGAGTCCCGGGGTTGTTTGTTACATGGGGCCAGACGGTGGGGTTAGGAGCCACACCGTAATTGCCCGCTTGGCTGACCGCGTTGGGTCCCTTAATCCATGTCCACTGATTCAACGCGATGGTCGATGGGTTTCCCGGGTCGGTTGTGGCATCGAGGGCGTACTCCCAGAGATCGCCAAGTGAACCGTTTCCGGTGGCATCGAAACCCTGTCCGCCAAAGAGCCAGAGGTTTCCATGGGTGTCGCTCCACGCGGCACAGAGCCAGCGTGCTCCGGGCACGTTGGTGGAGGCCGCAACCCCCTGCGTTCCAAAGTTTCCAGGAGTACTTGTTGCGCCCTTAGACCCACTCATCCATGTCCATTGCTTGGCCACGGGGTCAAACTTCCACAGGTCGTTGAAACCATTCGTGCCGCTCGTAAACCCGCCGAACATCCAGAAGTTACCGCTGTTATCGACCCAGGCGACGGATGCCTGGCGCCCGGGGGGTACATTCCCAGCCGCGGCAGTGCCTTGCGTGCCGTACGTGCCAGCTTGGCTTCCCGTATTAGCACCGCTGACCCAAGTCCATTGGCCGCCGCTGTAACTCCAGAGGTCATTCAGTAACAAATTAGAGCAGTGGTCAAAAGGGTTAGGATTCACGGTCGAATCGCAGCCAAATCCTCCAAACACCCACACGGTTCCGGAGGTAGGATCGCGTCTGACACTAGCTCCCCAGCGTCCACCAGGCAAGTTGCCTGCTGCGGCTACGCCCTGCGTGCCGTAGACACCTGGCAGGTCGCCCCCTCCGGCGTGATATGTCCAGCTGTTCCCGGCAATGTTGTACTCCCACAGATCGTTCAGGAACGCCAAGCCACCGTCCTGTCCCCCGAATAGCCATAGATTGCCAGTAGCGGGATCGGTCCAAGTGATCGCTCCCCAGCGTGGCGGAGGGGTGGGTCCCGTCGGAGGGCTGGGAGGCCTTATCAACGTCCAAAGGTTGTTGCAACTACCAGTGTAGTTTGCAGTTCCGGTAAATTCCCACAACTCATTGAAGAATTGCGGCTGAGTTGATGGGGGCGGTACCGAACTGGTGAAACCATCGCCAGTCAAAAGCCACAAATTGCCGCTGTTGTCGGTCCAGGTCGCCGAATAGTTGCTGCCGCCGGGGGTTCTGGTACTGACGGGCGGGCATATTGGTGGAGGGGGAGGTGGTGTAGGAGGTACCGTCGGTGGCGGCGGCGGGGGTAGAGCCGTTCCAAATTGATCGCTCGTGTTGGCGCCCGCCATCCATGTCCAATCGTCGTGTCCGCAATCGATGAGTGGGACAGGGTTCACCGGGGTCGAGAGAGCGGTGCCGCTCCAACCCCAGCGGTAGCAACCTTCGAATTGGGTGCCCGATGCAACGAATACATTAACATCATAGAAACTGCCATGGGCGATGGGGGTGGCGAAAACGTAGTCGCCGTTTTTCGGGGTCATAAGATTGTCGCCGCCATTGTCCTGTAACTGCATCGCGCCAGTGGCGCCCAAGACTCCCACAACGCTCACGTTGATGGGATGAAAGACAGCCGGGCAAACCACCGAGACATTAGTGACGTTTGCTGTAGCCGTTCCGGTGCCCAAGCTCACGGTGCAGGTCTGGTTGGGACCGGCAGGTTGACCAGAAACCGTTACCTTATAGGTTCCGTTGACGGGGATCAGTGTTGGGAACGTGAATGCGCCATTTTTCGTGATCGTTAGGTTGTCGCCCCCATTGTTTTGCAAGATAAAACCGGTACCTCCGGCATATCCGGAAACCGAGCCTCCGATGGAAAGGGTTCCTAGAGAGCAGGTGATCTGAACATTGACGGCCACGCCTGCCGTGGAGGTGCCACTGCCGTTGGCGACCGTGCAGGTCTGCGCCGGGCCAGTCGGCTGGGTTGAAACCGTAACATTGTAGGTTTGTCCGAAGGGGACCGCCGTTTTGAATGTGGTAGTAGTAGTCACCCCGGTAATCGTAAGGAACTCGGTGCCATTTTGCAGAATCAAGCCGGTGCCCGAAAGGCCGGCAACGGTTACGCCGATGGCTTGGGTGCCGGTGGTGCACGTTACCACCACGGTAGTGACCGTGGCGGTCGCAGTGCCACTGCCAGCAGACACTGTGCAGGTCTGAGGTGGCGTGGTGGGGGACTGAGAAACCGTAACCAGGTAAGGCTTGGTGGCTGCAATGGCGGTCTTGAATGCAAAAGTGCCATTAGCAGAAACGATAAGAGTCTCGGTTCCGTTATTTTGCAGCGTCACGGATGCGCCCGCGGCCAAGCCGCTGACAGTCCCACCAATAGAGTATGGACCGACACCGCCTCCGCCACCCCCTGTTCCGGTGGTTCCGCCTTTAACGCCGCTGCAAGCGGCGAGTGCGAGTGAAATCAGGATTACCACGGTGAAAAGGGAAAATTTTAGGAGGCACTTCATGGCGATCGATTACTCCTTTGACACGATGCTCCGAAACACAGCGGCGGTTTTTCACACGCTCGCTGCGTTCCCAGCTCTGCTTGAGAAGGATTTTTGTTCCTTCCGAGCTTGGGTTGAGCCTTGGTTGTTTAATGAACGCCGCCTAGCGACAGCTTTGCGACATCTACTTTGCAGAGTACTGGGACTACTTCAGCAAAGGCAATTAACATGGCAAGGGCTGTGCCTACATAGGCATTATTTGTAACGTTTAACGAGGTGTTGTTGGCGGGGAGAAAGGGAGTTGCTAATCAAGGGAAGAGAGTTATTTCGACAAAAACTTTGCTTGCTCGCACCGAAAACGTTAGGGTTTGGTTTGACTGGCTGCTGCGTGTGGGCTACCGAATCCGATTTCGAGCGGCGTATCTTTGGGGAAAATCACTTCGTGTCCGCGCGAAAGGAAATTCATGTACACCGAGGAGGACGCGCCGTAAACACCCAAGGCCATGGAAACTGGTTGAGATTTTGCTCCCAGACTAACGAGCGCTCCTACTAGCCGGAAGCCAGAGCCACCCGCGGCGGTACGCACGCCGGGGTCGCCGGCACTGTCGACCGTGCCACGCTCACCGTCAGAATGTGAAGCAGCAGCTGCTAGCAAAATGGCTACGCCGGTCGAGAGATAGCGTGTCTTGCTGTCGGTGGTGCGTGCGCCGCCCTCTTCGTCCAGAACCATGTGATCGCGGCGATCGACGTCCACACCCTCGATGTTGCCGGTCATACGCAAATTGCGGTGGGTAAGTTCTGGCCGCGAATAGTTCGGGTCGTTTTGTGCCACCAGCTTTGGAGCGGTCTCGGAAGCCGCGCGTTGCGCTTCGGCAGGAATTTCGATGCCCTCGAAGATCAGCCGCAGCTCACCGTTGTGGTGAAACTTGTGCGCGGCTTTAGCTTGCACGACTTGGCCTACGATCCGGCTGTTTACCGGCAAAATTAATTGGTGGCTCTGCGAATATAACGGTTCTGTCAAAACGGCCTCAACACGAGTGCCACGCGTCGCGGTAGCTGAATTGACTTCGCCGAGCAGGCGCGCCTTCAACGTGGTGTTCGGGGGTAAAGCACTAGCCAGAGCGGTGAAATCGTCGGAGGTTCGCTGGATTTCTCCAAACGAAATAGCGTTGTCGAGATCGGCGTTAAATCGCGTACCGGGCTCAATATACTGGTGGCGGTACGGCGATTGCGCCAGCAGATAGCGCTTCAAGCGGTGCATGCGGCCTGGGGCGGACACTTCCTCCCATGATTGGTGAACTTGGTCTTTGGCTTCCTGAATTTTGCCTTTGACCTCCTGCTTGCCCGCGTCAGTGGCGCGTTGCGAAACGCTTTTCTGTTTTTGCGCGGAGGGGCTCACCAGATGCACGACCTCGGCAGTGCCGCCCGAAACGGTGGTTGCCACCGGAAGCCGGCGCCCGTCTGGAAGAGTCACGGTGTCAAAGGTCACTTCATATTTGCGAAATGGGGTAAGGTCCCCGTTGGCGTACGCCATAGTTCGCCGCATGGCCGGTACGTTGTCGATTTTTATGACGTGACCGGTGGCAATGCTGCCTGCGGGAATTACCGGTTGATCGAATGCATAAACTGTTTCAATGACCTTCCCATGCACCGCGTCTCCGGGATGTGAAATACGCGTGCGTTGATCAAGTGCGATGCGGAGTGTCGACCCCTGTGGAACAACCAGATTGATTTTCGCGGCGGGTTTTGCAACAGCCTCGGACACTTCTATTGCATCGGCGGCATTTTCATTTTTATTCAACGCAGGAACGCACATGGAAGGCGGCGCGTCCGGCGCAGGCGCTTCGAGGCACCCGCTATGCTCTTCGGCAGCGGGGCGCCATTCGGCGGAGTTTGCCTGCGCGGAAACAATCGCCGGCAGTAACGGCAAAAAGAAAATCGAATACACCATTCGACCAGGCCAGCGCATCATGTTTCCTTAAAGCATCTTCGGGGGGAGAAAATGCGTCAGCAATTATTGTACTTACTGAAACAACAACATAGCCCGGCGCGCACACTTTGTCTACCTTCTTGCATACCTGGGCTTGAAGCCATGGATGCGCTTGGTTAGCCGAAAAGTTGCCGCGCATGAACAAGTATTAATGAATTTTAAATCGGGCCGCTGCTAATACCGCCCGACAAACGTCTCGGGCCTTAAATATTTGAATTACTTGCCGGGTTTTTGCGTGGCATTCTGGGATTTCTGGTGCGCTTCCTGGGACGCCTGGTGCGCTTTGAAGGAAAACTCCATGGCCCGCTTGGAATGTTCGTGTGCGGTCAGGTGATCTTCTTTTCCATGATGAACCGCGGCAGCGCGATGGGCGTGCGCGGCCTGTTCGTGAAATTCAGCGGCGCGTTGGTGCGAATCGTTCGGCATGATGATCCTTTCTGGCACAAGCTCCGTCATGTGCTCGTAAATTTTAGGGTTCAGCATGGCGGGCGGCTGTACTGTATTGAACGCCGTCCGACGCGCATCCGTGCGTGAGTCAAGCGCGAACAACGTGTCGGGATTTATGAGCCGGAGACTTACATCGGTGACTTACATATGGTCGTTCTAGTGATGGGCATCGAAGGGACGGGGAAGACCACCGTGGGAAAGCTCTTAGCCGAGCGGCTCCACTGGGAGTTTGCCGATGCTGACGATTTTCACTCCGCCGCCAATAAAGAAAAAATGAAACAGGGGATCGCGCTCACCGATGCGGATCGCGGGCCCTGGCTCGCGGCCATCCGCGCGCAGATGTGGCGCTGGATCGCGGCCGGGATAAATGGAGTGATCACCTGCTCTGCGTTGAAACAAAGCTATCGCGATGAACTGTTGTCCCCGCCAGCCGGCCTGGAGAGGAGTGCGGATCAAATCAAAACGGCGTATCTACACGGGACGTATGAGTTGATTGCCGAGCGTTTGCATCAGCGCCAAGGACATTTCGCCGGCGAGGCTCTGCTGGCCAGCCAGTTCGCAACCCTCGAGGAACCGCGTGACGCGATTAGCATTGACATCGACCAGACACCAGATCAAATCGTCGAGGAAGTCCTGATACGTCTGAATCTCGCATAACCTATTCCCGTTGAATCCTTGAGAATGCGCGAGGGTCTCCCCGCAGGATGCTCAAAATTTTTGTGGTTGTGGCACAGTAACCTGTAATGTCCCAGACGGAGAACCCAGGGTCCGAAGGCCTCGCGGTATTCACCTTTCAAAATTTTCGGCTTTTCCAGGTTGCACGCTTCTGCATGGTTCTCGCGCTGGAAATGCAATCGGTGGCGGTCGGCTGGCAGATTTATGAAATAACTCATCGGGCGTTGGATCTCGGCTACGTGGGCCTGGCGCAATTTTTGCCAGGGATTTTGCTTTTCCTGGTTTCCGGCCATGTGGTCGATAGGTTTGATCGACGCGGCATTCTGGTGTTGTGTTATTGCGGTTACGTGCTGTGCTCCACTTTGTTGTTGATAGTGGCGCTGCGAGCCGGCAAATCAGTTGGTTTGATTTATGGCATTTTGATTCTTATCGGTGTGGTTCGATCGTTTAACGGCCCGGTCAGCCGCGCCATTCTCCCGCAATTGGTTCCCGAGCACCATTTCCCCAGTGCCGTGGCGTGGGCTTCCAGCGTGTACCAGGCCGCCACAATTCTGGGCCCCGCGGTTGGTGGCGTCGCGTACGCGGCGTTTCACGGCCCCGCCTTCGTGTACGCTGCGTCCGCAGCAGCATCAAGCGTCGCGGCGTTGTCCACGATGCAAATCAAGACCACTCCAAAAACGAGAAACCGCGAGCCCGTCAATGTAGATTCGATACTCGCAGGGTTCAGATATATCTGGCAGGAAAAATTAATTTTTGGATCGATTTCGCTGGACCTTTTTGCCGTGCTGCTCGGCGGAGCCGTGGCGCTCCTTCCCGTTTATGCGCGTGAAATACTCAGGACTGGACCGTGGGCACTTGGCCTGCTGCGCAGCGCGCCGGCATTAGGAGCAGCGACCATGGCGCTGATTCTCGCGTACCGGCCTATGCGGCGAAATGCGGGGCGCACGATGTTGTGGTGCGTTGCGGGATTCGGAGCGTTCACGGTGTTGTTTGGAATCTCGCACAACCTGGTGCTCTCGCTGATCGCCTTGGTTTTCGTAGGTGCCACGGACATGGTGAGCGTCATCGTGCGCGGCACGTTGATTCAAGTAGCCACTCCTGACGAAATGCGCGGACGCGTGAACGCCGTGGACATGATTTTTATCGGCGCATCCAACGAGTTTGGGCAGTTTGAATCAGGATTAACCGCGCACTGGTTCGGCGCCGTGCGAGCCGTGGTGTTGGGCGGAATCGGCACATTGGTGGTTACCGCATTGTGGGCCTGGCGGTTTCCGGAACTGCGCAACGCGGACCGCTTAACAGACATCCGGCGCGATCCGCGCGACACACGCGTTGCTTAGCGCGTAGGCGGCACCACAGTAGGGTTCGCAGGACTGACCGGCGTCGCCGACGGCGGGGTGCTCAGCAGCGCCGCTTTCACAGCGGGCGAAATCTTGTCGGCGTTTTTCACCAGCACGCTCACCTGCCAGATCTGTGGCTCGGTCAGCTTTCCCTTGAATCCCGGCATGCCGGTCATGCGGATGCCGCTTTCCGCCTTCCAATATGATTCCCAGGCTTCGTCATCCGTGACGCCCTTGCCTTTGAAAAGCTGCGGGGGTGCGGGGGACATGCCTTCCGCGATGTTGGTTTTGGGTTGGTCGGGCAAGCCATGGCATACCGCGCAATTCTGTTTGTAGACTTCCGCGCCCGCCATGTAACTCGCTTCATTCTCGGGGACCTGCGGGTCCGGGTGGGGCAGTTTCTTCAAATATGCGTTCAGGGCCATGTGCGCAAAGGTTCTTTCAAAAGGCATGAGCGGGGCGGTGACCGCCACGGGCGCACTGCCGGTTGAAAAGTACAGGTATACGCCGACAATGACGAGTACCACGCCGAGCAAAATTCCTACAATGAGGCCTCTAAACATTTTCTCTCCGGGTAGTTTTATTTAAATCACGTTCGTTAATTCGGACGCGATCCGTTTGTCGGGCCAATATCGATTCACTTTCGCGCGCTAGTCTACGATTAACGCTTCAATTCTGCACCCTCGAATTTAAGAATATGCAAAATTGGCGAAAGTGATGCTCTATGAGAGCCGCCAAAGCCCAAGTGTTTTAGTAACCTTTTCAGGTTAAGAACCGTCATATCTAGTGGTGGAGCATTCTTTTGCGATACCCTACGTATCGCCCCCCGGAAGTCTGCGGTTACGTCTAAGTCTCTCAGGATACTTTCCAAATTTGGGAAGTTGAGTTCTTCAGGAGTGTGTGAATGGCCCATTTGAAATCCATGGAGCTGCCCGAGCCCCTTGACCGGGAAGAGGCGGCACCTCGACGGGTACCTCGGCCGGCAAAGAGCCGCTGGTGGATTTGGCTGGTGGTCCTGGTGATGGTGGCCGCGGGAACCTGGTATTTCCGCAGTGCGCGTTCCAACACGCAAGCAGAAAATTCGAACGCAAATGCCCCAGCCGGTGGCGGAGGGCATGGTCAAAATGGCGCGCCCGGCTTCAACCCCATCGTGCCGGTAGTGGTGGCCACCGCGCAGCACGGCGACGTCCCAATTTACTTCACGGGATTGGGCACCGTGACGGCCTTCAACACGGTAACCGTGCATAGCCGTGTAGATGGTCAATTAATCAGTGTGGCTTTTAAAGAAGGGCAATTTGTACATCAAGGGGATGTGCTGGCGCAGATTGATCCGCGACCCTTCCAGGTGATCCTGGAGCAGGCTGAAGGCGCGTTGGCAAAGGATCAGGCGCAACGCAAAGACGCCGAAGCCAATTTTGAGCGCTTCAAATTGTTGTATGCCGAGGGTGTAATTCCCAAACAACAAATGGATACGCAACAAGCGCAAGTAGGTCAGTTTGACGGGGCCATCAAGACCGATCAGGCCATGATCGATAGCGCGAAATTACAGTTGTCGTTTACCCATATTACTGCCCCTATCAGCGGCAGGATCGGGCTACGTTTGGTGGACGCGGGAAACATGGTGCACGCCTCTGACGCCGGGGGTTTGCTGGTGATTACGCAATTGCAGCCCATCTCCGTGGTTTTCAGTTTGCCGCAGGATCAATTACCCCAAGTAGTCGCGAAGTTGCGCACCGGAGGGCAGCTTCCCGTGATGGCATACGACCGTGACAATACCGCCAAGATCGCTTCGGGGACGCTGGCCAGTATCGACAATCAGATTGACACCACCACCGGAACCTACAAACTGAAAGCAGCTTTCTCGAACGACACTAATATTTTGTTCCCCAATCAATTCGTGAACGTGCATTTGCTGGTGGACACCAAGCGCAATCTTACCGTGGTGCCCGTAACCGCAATCGAGCGCGGCCCACAGGGCACTTACGTGTACGCCGTCGATCACAATAACGTGGCCAAAATTCGCCCTGTGACCATTGCGCAGTCCACCGATGAAAACGCGGGCTTGAGCAGCGGGGTAAACCCCGGAGACACGGTGGTCATCGATGGGCAGGACAAGCTGCAAGATGGAACCCAGGTAAGCCCGAGCTTCGGCACTCCGCGTCACGCCACAACTCCGAACGCGGGCAACAATCCCGGTAGCAATCCTGGGCCGGGCGCGCCAAACGCTCCTCCTAATTCCAACACGCAACCTTCTAAAGGCTCATCGAGATGAATCTTTCGCGGCCGTTTATTTTGCGGCCGGTGGCGACCACGCTCCTGATGGTCGGCATCCTGTTGGTGGGATTCGTAGCCTACCGGCAGCTTCCCGTTTCCGCTTTACCGCAAGTCGATTACCCCACGATACAAGTGCAGACGTTTTATCCAGGCGCCAGCCCCGAGGTGATGGCTTCCTCGGTCACTGCGCCGCTGGAGCGGCAGTTCGGCCAGATCCCCGGGCTGAACCAGATGACCTCCACAAGTTCATTCGGCAGCTCGATCATCACTTTGCAATTCGGGTTGGACTTAAACATCGACATTGCCGAACAGGAAGTGCAAGCGGCGATTAACGGCGCATCCAATTTGTTGCCAAGCGGGCTACCGAACCCGCCGATTTACAGCAAGATCAATCCTGCGGATGCGCCCATTCTTACGCTGGCGCTGACCTCCAGTTCGCTGGCACTTTCGAAAGTTGAAGATCTGGCCGACACCACACTGGCGCAGAAAATTTCTCAACTGTCGGGTGTTGGGCTGGTCAGCATCAGCGGAGGCCAACGTCCCGCAGTACGCGTGCAAGCGAATCCCACGGCACTGGCATCCTATGGAATGAGTCTGGAAGATTTGCGCATGGCGTTGAGCCAGGCCAATGTCGACCAGGCCAAAGGAACATTCGACGGCAAGCATCAGGCTTACACCATCGGTGCCAACGACCAGCTCATTGGCAGCGACAGCTACCGGCCCATCATCATCGCGTATCGCAACGGCGGCGCGGTCCGGCTTACGGATGTGGCTACGGTGCTCGACGGTTCCGAGAACGTCCGGCAAGCTGCCTGGGCCAACAAAAATCCCGCGGTTATCCTCAACATTCAACGCCAACCGGGCGCGAATATTATTTCTGTCGTCGACCGCATCAAAAAACTGTTGCCGCAGCTGCAAGCTTCGCTGCCGGCCGCGATTCAGGTGAATATCTTCACCGACCGCACTACGACGATCCGCGCGTCGGTGGCCGATGTGCAATTCGAGTTGATGCTAACCATCGCGCTGGTGGTGATGGTCATCTTCCTTTTTCTGCGCAGCGTGCGCGCAACCATCATTCCCAGCTTCGCCGTACCGCTCTCTATCGTGGGCACGTTTGGGGTGATGTACCTGCTGGGCTACAGCCTCAACAACCTCTCCTTGATGGCGCTCACCATCAGCACCGGTTTCGTGGTGGACGATGCCATCGTCATGATCGAAAACATCACCCGCTATATCGAGGAAGGCGAATCTCCGTTACAAGCGGCGCTGAAAGGTTCGTCGCAAATTGGATTCACAATTTTGTCTCTGACGGTCTCGCTGATTGCGGTGTTGATCCCGCTATTGTTCATGGGCGACATCGTTGGCAGACTTTTTCGGGAGTTCGCCATCACCCTGGCGGTGACTATTCTGGTCTCCGCTTTTGTGTCGCTGACGCTCACTCCCATGATGTGCGCCAAACTTTTGCGCCACCGGCCTCGCGAACAGGAAGGCTGGTTTTACCGCAAGTCGGAAGATGCCTTTAACCGTGTGATTGCGGCGTATGGGCGCACTCTGAAAGTGGTCCTGCAGTATCGCACGGCCACGTTGTTGGTCACGTTTGGCACGCTGGTCGCCACGATTGTGCTGTTCATCTACGTTCCCAAGGGATTTTTCCCGGTGCAGGATACCGGCGTGATCTTGGGAGTTTCCGAAGGTCCGCAGGATGTTTCCTTCCCCGCTATGGCCCGCCGGCAGCAGGCGCTGGCGGATGTTATTTTGCGCGATCCCGCGGTGGAGAGTCTGTCGTCCTTCATCGGCATCGACGGCACCAATACCACGCTGAATAGCGGGCGCATCCAGATCAATTTGAAACCGCTGGAGCAGCGCAAAATTAATGCCAGCGACGTGATTCGCCGCCTGCAGCCAGAGGTCGCGAAGGTCGATGGCGTGTCTTTGTTTATGCAGCCGGTGCAGGACTTGACGGTCGAGGATCGCGTAAGCCGAACGCAATTTCAGTACAGTCTGGAAGACGTCGACGCGAAAGAGCTGGCGAACTGGACTCCGCGCTTCATCGAAAAGCTGCAGGCTATTCCGGAGATTCGCGACGTCGCCAGCGACCAGCAAAATCAAGGGCTGCTTGCTACGCTGACCATCGATCGCGATACCGCCTCGCGCCTGGGTGTGCTACCCGCGGATATCGACAACACGCTGTACGACGCTTTTGGGCAGCGCCAAGTCTCCACCATCTTCACGCAGCTCAACCAGTACCACGTGGTGCTGGAAGTCGATCCGCAATTCCAGCAGGATCCGGACGCGCTCAAGAGTATTTACGTGCACTCCGCGACCGGTCCGCAGGTTCCTTTGAGTGCCTTCACGCGTATGGAGCCGGGAAGCACGCCACTCACGCTGAATCATCAAGGGCAATTTCCGGTGGTGACGTTGTCGTTCAACCTGGCGCCGAACGTGGCCCTGGGCGACGCAGTCAACGCCATCAACAAAATCAAGAGCGATTTAAATATGCCGCCTAGCGTGCAAGGACTTTTCCAGGGAACGGCGGCGGCGTTTCAAAATTCGCTGGCGAATGAACCTATCTTGATATTGGCCGCGCTCATCACCGTGTACATCGTGCTGGGTGTTTTGTATGAGAGCTACATTCACCCCATCACGATTTTATCTACGCTGCCATCCGCGGGCGTGGGCGCAATCCTGGCGCTACTGCTGTGCCGCACGGAATTCAGCGTGATTGCGTTGATTGGAATCATCCTGCTGATCGGGATCGTCAAGAAAAACGCCATCATGATGATTGACTTTGCGCTGGAGGCCGAGCGCAAAGAAGGCAAGGCGCCGCGCGACGCGATTTACGAAGCGTGCCTGCTGCGTTTTCGCCCGATCATGATGACCACCATGGCGGCGCTATTGGCAGGCTTGCCGCTGGCTTTGGGAACGGGCGTGGGAGCTGAATTGCGCCGCCCTCTGGGAATCACCATTGTGGGTGGCTTGATTCTGAGTCAGTTGTTGACGCTGTACACCACGCCGGTTGTTTACCTGGCTTTCGATTGGCTGGCGGAGCGATTCAAGTTTCGCATCGGCAATCCCCTGGAAGAGTCTGGTCCTGGCGCGGCTCACAGCCCGGCTCGCGGAGATTAGTCAGTGCATCTGACCTCCAACTTCTCGGCTCCCTTCATACGCCGCCCGGTTGCGACCTCGCTGATAACCATTGCGATTTTTCTTTCAGGGGCAGTGGCGTTTAATTTTTTGCCGGTGGCGCCTTTGCCGCAAGTCGACTTCCCAACAATCTCGGTGGGCGCAGCCTTGCCGGGTGCCAGCCCGGAGACCATGGCGTCTGCCGTGGCCACGCCGTTGGAGCGACAATTCGGGCGCATCGCGGGCGTTACGCAGATGACTTCCTCAAGTGGACTGGGGAATACCGGCATCGTTTTGCAATTTGATTTGAATCGGGATGTGAATGCCGCGGCGCGCGACGTTGAGGCCGCCATCAACGCGGCGCGCAGTCAATTGCCCGCCGATCTTCCTGGCCAGCCAACCTATCGCAAGGTGAATCCCGCCGACTCGCCCATTTTGTTGCTGTCGCTTACTTCCGAAAACGTGCCGCCGGCCGAAATTTACGACGCGGCCGATTCCATTCTGGCGCAGAAGCTGGCGCAGGTAAAAGGTGTTGGCCAGGTGTTTGTGTGGGGCAGCTCACGGCCCGCGGTGCGCGTGGAAGTAAATCCCACGCAATTGAATAGCTATGGCGTAAGCCTGGAAACCGTGCGCAAGGCGTTGCAATCCGCGAACGCCAATCTGGCCAAAGGCTCGGTCTCAAACGACGAAAAAACTGTAAACGTCACCGACACCGACCAGCTTTTTAAGGCTTACGAATATCAGCCGCTGATTATTGCCGGACGCGCTGGCTCGGCGCTCAGGCTGAAGGACGTGGCACAGGTTTTAGATTCACTCGAGGACACTCGCAATCTGGGTCTCGCCGGCGGTCAGCGGTCGGTGATCCTAGCGGTTTTCCGGCAGCCCGGCGCAAACATGATCGCCACCGTCGATCGCATCCTGCCGTTACTTCCCGTGTTGCGTGCCTCCATCTCGCCTTCACTGCATTTGAACGTGCTCATTGATCGCACCATGACCATTCGGTCGTCGGTTCATGATGTGGAAGTCGCGCTAATCATCTCCATCATCCTGGTGATTTTTGTGGTTTTCGCATTCTTGCGAAATGTGTGGGCCACGGTAATTCCCAGCGTGGCCGTGCCGCTTTCCTTGGTTGGCACTTTCGGCGTGATGTATCTTTGCCATTACAGCCTCGACAATTTGTCCTTAATGGCGCTCACCATTTGCACCGGATTCGTCGTGGATGACGCCATCGTCGTGATTGAAAATATCGCGCGGCACATTGAATCAGGGATGGCCCCGTACGCGGCGGCGATGAAGGGCGCCCGTGAAATAGGTTTCACGGTCATTTCCATGAGCGCGTCGCTGGTAGCCGTGTTTATTCCCATCTTGATGATGGGCGGCATCGTGGGCCGGCTCTTCCGCGAATTTGCCGTGGTGCTCAGCGTGGCCATCGTAGTGTCGCTATTCATTTCGCTTACTACTACACCGATGATGTGTGCGCGGTTTTTGCGGCACGATACCGGAAGGCACAACCGGCTGTACCGTTTTTCGGAGCGAGCTTTCAATCGTGTGTTGGGCATGTACGATTTTTCGCTGAAGTGGGTGCTGCGCCACCAGTTCTTGATCCTGCTGCTCACCATCGGCACGGTGTGCCTCAACCTTTATTTATTCGCGAAGACGCCAAAAGGATTTTTCCCGCAACAGGATACTGGGCGCATCGCCGGACTCATCCAGGGCGATCAGGACTTGTCGTTCGCGGCCATGGCGCAGAAAATGCGCCAGTTTACCGACGTTGTTTTGCACGACCCAGCCGTCGACACAGTGGCCTCCTTTGCTGGTGGTGGCAACGGCGGTGGCACGGCCCGCATGTTCGCGGCCTTGAAACCCTTGAAGGAGCGCAAGATCAGCGCCGATGAGGTGATTGCGCGCATCCGCGAGAAGACCGCGGCGATACCGGGAGCCTCGTTGTACTTACAAGCCGTTCAGGACCTGGGTATCGGCGGCCGTTTTGGTGGCGCGCAATACCAGTACACCTTACAGGCGGACAACCTTGACGATCTGAATCATTGGGCGCCCATAATTATGGAACGCCTGCGGGCGATTCCGGAACTGCGCGATGTAAATAGCGATCAGCAAATGAAGGGGCTGCAAACATCCCTGTTCATCGATCGCGACACGGCTTCACGCATGGGCGTGAGTGTTCTGGATATCGACAACACTTTGGCGGACGCATTTGGACAGCGCCAGGTCTCCAATATTTATAAAGGACTGAATCAGTACCACGTAGTTATGGAAGTTGCGCCAGAAGCGCAGGAAGGGCCGCAAGCGCTCAGCACAATTTATGTGCCTTCCAAAAGCGGGAAATTAATTCCGCTCAGTGCCTTTGCGCGTTATGAGCCATCCAATACCGCGCTGTCGGTAAATCACCAGGGCGTATTTCCGGCGATCACGTTGTCATTCAATCTTGCGCCTGGAGCTTCCCTCGGCCCCGCTGTCGAGCATATCGAGGCGGCGCAACGTGAACTGCGAATTCCCACCACCGTGCACGCCATGTTTCAAGGCAACGCGCAGGCGTTTCAGGATTCTCTGGCCACCGAAGGAGTGTTGATCCTCACTGCTTTGGCCGCTGTGTATATCGTGCTCGGTATACTTTACGAAAGTTACATTCATCCCATTACAATTCTGTCTACGATCCCTTCGGCGGGCATCGGCGCACTGCTGGCGATTCGGATCATGAAATCGGACCTGAATATCATCGCGCTGATTGGAATTATTTTGCTGATCGGCATCGTGAAGAAAAACGCCATTTTGATGATCGACTTCGCGGTGCAAGTGGAAAGAGAAGGGCACAAGTCCCCGGTGGAAGCCATCTACGAAGCGTGCCTGCTGCGCTTCCGGCCTATTTTGATGACCACCATGGCGGCGCTTCTTGGCGCACTGCCGCTGGCATTGGGTAGCGGCGTGGGCTCTGAGCTGCGCCGGCCTCTTGGCATCACCATCGTCGGCGGATTAATCCTCAGCCAGATGCTCACACTGTTCACCACGCCGGTGGTGTATATCTACATGGACCGACTGCAAAGCTGGATTCAGAGCCTGCGAAGACACGGCGCGTCTGCCACTCCAGCGCCGGCACAAAGCGACTAATCACGTCGCAACGTTGTGGCCAGATTGTCGCGCGCGGCAATCTCTCGATGCGACGCGCCGACTGCGAAGTGCGTTGATCACTGGCGGTAGCCTCGCGGGAATCAGAACTAATGGCCGGCGTTTTCTGATGGTGTGCTTGCTTGCCGCAGAGTGTCGGCCGCCCAGGAGCTATTCAACACCCTGCAGAACCCAACAAGGGAGGAATCCCGCACAGATTGGCATTGCTCAGGGCTTTGCAAGAGAGGGACAAGTGGGATGTGTGCTCCCAGCGGAAAAATCACCTTCCGATTATTTGGGCCAATGGCGACGGCGTGCCAGCCGAGCTGCTCGATCATCGCCACAGGAAAATAGTATGGTGGGATACCGTTTTTGGTCACCACTTTTTGGTGCTCGTCGATATAGTTGAGGGTCACGTAGCCCCCGCACAGTTGTTCAAAATTATCCTTTACTCTGGCATCGGTCACTTTGATGGTGTAGCCTTCCCATCTTTGAAAAAAGTCCAATTCGTGAGTCGAGGATGTAAAAGAAAACCTTCCCGAGTTGTTGGTGTTAGTACTTTCCTCCCGTAGTACCATAACTTTTCCAAAGTCAAAAACTCTTGCCTGCAAACACACGTGCATGCCTGGGAGAGGCTTGCCGGTAACAGCGTCCACGACTGTCGCGGAGATTGGGGGCACGAATTTCACCCACCAAAAAAAGATAAAAGAGGCCAATAAGAGGAGCAGAGACGCAAAACTCAAGCCGAGATATTTCAGCCAACGCTTCAACTTCGACGGAGGCGCGATCTTTACCGGCTGAGGCATGGCTTATCGGGTAGGTTGCCACGCAGGCGTAGAAAAAGGCCCACAAATGGTTGCGATCCTTTCTAATTGATGACCTTCCTTGTCCGTACCAAACGCGTGTGCCACTCCAGCGCCGGCACAAAGTGACTAACGAGGCTGGCTTACGGCTTTGACAACGGTAACGGCTGATCCGCGTCTATCTCTGACCTCACGGCCACCACGCCCGAATCTCCCGTCGAAGAGTTAGCGCCCGGTCTGGTCAGGTAAATGAGAAATGGCGCCACTTCAAAGGGCATCTTTTCGTATTCAGCGATGGCACCTTCATTTTCGGGTTTGCGCATCACCAGGCGGTCGTCCCACGGCTGAACGATGATGCGTCCGCCGATAGGCAAGGCTGCCAGAGTGTTCGCAGCGGATTTGGTTGCGGGCTGGCGGGAAATTTCAGCCGAGGCGGTTGTCGCACTGTTGGGGATGCTGTCACCCAGGTGCGGGCTGATCAGATTGGGAATTTCCTTGGCGCGCTCTTGCAACGCCTGGAAAAATGCCTGTGCTGATCCGGATTGATCCCGATACGGAGATTTCTTCAGCAGCTCCGCGCCTTTTTTGTTGGCCGCCTCTTCCTCTTGGGCCTTACGCGCAAATCCAAAGTGATGGAAGGTTTCTTTGTCGTCAAAACGCAGATGGCTGAAAAACGCAAACTGTGTGTCCATGCGGTGGCCCAGCGTCACATGGCCGAGTTCGTGGGCCAGAATCGCCGCCAGGCTGGCTTCGTCGGGCAAAACGTCGATCAATCCACGGCTCAACACGATGGTGTGGCCTATGGTGAAGGACTCGAGAGTGGAGGTCATCAGCACGCGGCAGCGCACCTCCGGCTGGATATCCAGTTCGTTGGTCACTTCCAGGTTGTTCACCACCGTTTCCAACATCTTGTCCACGTCACCGTAAGGCGCCATGAGCCCCATGCGCTGCATCTTTGCCGCGACGTTTTCTTCGGCGAGGTGCTCCCAAGCGCGTCTGGCATGCAGCGGCGAGTAGCCTTTGCCTATCTCCGCTTGATCTTTAATTTGCGGTCCTTCCACCTGGACGCTGGTTAGCGTCTGTTCAGGATGCTGTTGATTCAGGTCGTAACCCCACAGCCGCGTTTGCGCCTTGAAGGCCTGGAAGGCAGAATGTTTTCGCTTTCCGTACTGCACGTTGCCTTCTTCGCTATATATAAAAGCCGGCAGCCATTCGTTTTTCCCGGAGTCGGAGCGCCAGCTGTCAAAGTTAAAATAAAAGCTGCTGCTCGAAGAGCCGGTATAGGCGCCGTTGAAGCGAACGATGTGGTAGTCCTGATCTTCCACCCAGATACGCCCCGCAAACCGTCCTTTTCCGGAGCCCGGTAAGGGGTCAACGTCAAAAATCACGCAGCGTACTTCGCCCAAAAATTCCTTGCCGGCGTACGTGAATTTATAGTGCTGGCGATCGAAGCCGTCCGCGTCCAGATAAATCATTTGCAGAAATCCGCGCGGCAAAAAATCGCTCGAGAAAAAGCGGCCAACACTGAGCAGAAGTTTGCGCTTGCCGCTGTCATTGATGAGCGGCTCCAGCTGCACGCCATTTGCGAGTTCCGCGCGCCCCAGAAAATATCGGTCTCCGTCGGGAATCGCGCCGTGCTCTTTATCTGGCCGTACCGTCTGGATATAGGTTTCTACCAGCGGCGAATAGCGGCGCAGCATCTGCACCTCGGCCTGCTCCTGGGTCACGATCTTATCCACCACCGCGGTCACGGTGGTGGCGTCGTGTGCCTCCGCGGCAAATGGTATAGCCCCCAGCAGCAGGGTTGCCGGCAAAATCATTCGTGTGCGCATGCGTTCTCCAACATTAGTAAGCTTTAAGGATGAGTTGATGGCCAAATCCTAGCTGCTGGGGACGCTGCTGCCATCTGTACGGAAGCACAGTTTACGGACAGCCGTCTGCGCGTTTTGCGGAGTACCACGGCGCATCAAATCGGGCTCGTTGCTTTCAAATTTTGCTTTTTGGCGACAACTCTTCCAAGATGAAGGCGACGTTCAACTCAACCGAGGAAAGCAAGGCTTATGAACTTTACTGAAACACCAGAAATTGTGACTTGGCCGGAAACGCATTACCTCTTTCTTGAAAAGATTGGTCCGTTCCAAAATACAGCCCCCGCGGCTTGGCAAACTCTGCAAAAATTCGTTCCGGCAATCTCTGAACACAACAAGGTCACCGGCTATATGAGCCTCTACAAAGTAGGCCCGAAGATTTATCGTGCCGGCGTTTCGCTCGCGGCAGCGCCACAAAAGCTGCCCGAGGGCCTGGCCTATGAAAAATTCAAAGGCGGGAAGTACATGAAATTTGTATTGACCGGGTCGTACTCGAACCTGCCACAAGCATCGGGTCGCGTATTCGAGATTGTCGCCGAGAAAAAGATCCAACTGCGAGACGACTTCTGCATCGAAAATTACACCAACGACCCGAGAACCACGCCTGAGGACAAATTAGTTACCGAGATACTTCTTCCGGTATAGGCAGCTCCAACGCGATCAATAAGAAGCGTTTGAAGGATAAGCGGCGGTCTTTACTCCGCGTCTAGGAACTGCCGATGAAATATCCCGTAAGAAAAACCAGCACGCCGCCCACGATGACCTGAAAAGCCGCCTGTAAAAAGGGCGTATCCATATAGCGGTGGCGAATATAAGCGATGGCAGTCAGCTCAATGGCCACCACCACAATCGCGATCGCCATAGCGACGTGGAAGTTGGAAATCAGGAACGGGAGCGTATGTCCCAGGCCGCCGGCGGTAGTCATGAGGCCTGTGGCTCCACCGCGGATCCACGGAGAGCCGCGGCCCGTGAGTGATCCGTCGTCTGACAGCGATTCCGCGAAACCCATGGAGATTCCCGCGCCGATGGACGCTGCCAGTCCTACTAGAAAAGCTTCGTAACTTTTATGGGAAGCGAACGCCGCCGCAAATAATGGCGCCAGCGTGGAAACCGAGCCGTCCATCAGTCCGGCGAGTCCGGGCTGCACGACCTGCAACAAAAACAACTTGCGATGCGATTCGTCTTCTTGCGCGCGGGCGTTTTCCGTCAGGTGCTTTTCTTCCAAGTCACCGGCGGTGGCGGAGTGTTTTCTTTCTTCATCGGCGAGCTTGTTCAAAAGCTCCCGAATGGAAACATCGGTGATACGTCCTACGGCTTTGTCATAAAACCGCGCCGCTTCCATTTCCATCACGCGCGCCTGACGTCTGGCTACGTTCACGCCCAGCGGGCGAGTCAGCCAAGTGGGCCTGCGGGTCAAAAAACCCTTCACGTTTTCGCGGCGAATCAAAGGGATGCGGTCGCCAAATCGCTCTCGAAACATGGCCATCAGGCGGTCGCGGTGGACCACTTCTTCTTCGCGCATTTCTTCAAACATCTGGGCGGTGGCGGGATACGAATCACGCAAGCCTTCGGCAAACTCCCCGTAAATGCGGCCGTCTTCTTCTTCGGAAGCAATGGCCAAGGCCAGAATTTCCTTTTCTGTCAAGTCTCTGAATTTTTTCTGCGCCATCTTGTCCTGGATACCTCTATGGCAAAGAAGAATCGCACAAACCGAGAGAATAAGTCACCCACCGGAAACTAGTTCCGGGTCAACGAGAGGCCGCATAATAGGCAGGCTGATTCACACTTAGCCGGAAGAATGAGAGTGCTGATGCCTGCCATCGTTTCACCCACGGAATGGACGGAATTGGTCGCGCAGCAGCGCTGGGAAGAATTGCGCGAAAAGCTGGAACGCACGCACGTTTCCGATATAGCGGAAATGTTAACGGCGTTGCCGCCGAAAGAACGCGCCATCGTGTTTCGGTTGGTGTCGCGCGAGCGCGCCGCAGAAGTTTTTGGCTATCTGCCGCCGAGCGAGCAAGAAGAATTGATTCATTCGCTGACGGCGGATGAAGTGAAACGCATGCTCAACGAGATGCGGCCCGACGATCGCACGCGATTTTTTGGAGAAATGCCTGCGGAAGTTACGCGCAAGCTTCTCGAAGAGCTTTCACCGGAAGAGTTGAAAGAATCGCGCGAGTTGCTCGGTTATCCACCGGAGAGCGTGGGCCGCTACATGACCCCGCATTATGTGTCGATTTCTCCGGACATGACTGCCGGCGAGGCGCTCGAGCACATTCGCAAGGTCGGGCACAATAGCGAAACGCTGAACGTGGTTTATATCCTGGATGCCAACGGGAAATTGCTGGAAGACATTCGGCTAGGTTCGCTGGTGTTGGCAGATCCGCAGGCTAAAGTGACGGAAATTGGCGATCCTGCGCTGGTATCCCTGCATGCCATGGATGACCGGGAGACCGCGCTGGCTCTGTTCGAAAAATACGACCGCGTGGCGCTCCCGGTAACCGATGCGCAGGGATACATGTTGGGGATTGTGACCGTCGACGACATGCTGGACGTGGCGCTGGCGGAAGCCACCGAGGACATTCAAAAGATCGGCGGCTCGGAAGCTCTGGACGCGCCGTACACGCAAGTTAGCTTGTGGGCGATGATTCGCAAGCGCGGGGGCTGGCTGTCGGCGCTGTTTCTGGGGGAAATGCTGACGGCCACGGCGATGTCATTTTTTGAAGCGGAAATTGCCAGAGCAGTCGTGCTGGCGTTGTTTGTGCCGCTGGTAATCAGCAGCGGTGGGAATTCCGGTTCGCAGGCGGCATCGCTGATTATTCGCGCGCTGGCGTTGCAGGAATTGAAATTACGCGACTGGTTCAGAGTGTTCCGCAGAGAACTGATTTCAGGCCTCGCGCTGGGATTCATGCTGGGGGTGATCGGATTTTTTCGCATTGTGTT
The DNA here is from genome assembly GCA_035996445.1 of Candidatus Acidiferrum sp. GTDB lineage: Bacteria > Acidobacteriota > Terriglobia > Acidiferrales > UBA7541 > Acidiferrum. The sequence goes on from DASYJM010000177.1 coordinate 34,348, forward strand.
GTGGCAACACCTGCATCTTACGAACTACGGCGCGCATTACCTGCTGCTGGCGTTCACCGTGTGGGCCAGCTTGATTGGCGTAGTGATGTTCGGAACCCTGGCGGGCAGTATGTTGCCGTTTATTTTGCGTCGATTGGGATTCGATCCTGCGGCAAGTTCGGCTCCGTTTGTAGCCACGCTGGTGGATGTGACCGGGCTGTGCATTTATTTTTCCGTGGCGCTGCTGATCCTGCGCGGAACGCTGTTGTAAATAAAAAAACAGAAAGTGGGCACAGCATTTAGCAGCTGGTTTGCGCGGTGCCGCGCGGTCCGATAGAATTTCGCCTGCGTCCTTCCACATCCAGGAGTGATCATGAGTCCCACCACCAATGAAAATGAGCGCATGAATCGACCGCTCGATATTGTCGATCTGCAGATCGCCGATCTGTTGCGCGATGAAGCGCGCAGGCAGGCCACGGGCCTGGAGCTGATCCCCTCCGAAAATCTGGTCTCCGAAGCGGTGCTCGAAGCCATGGGCTCGATTTTCACGAACAAATACGCCGAGGGCTATCCAGGCAAGCGCTATTACGGTGGCTGCGAGTATGCCGACCACGTGGAACAACTGGCCATCGACCGCGCGAAAGAATTATTCGGCGCCGAGCATGCCAATGTGCAGGCGCATTCTGGAACCTCCGCCAACGTGGCGGTGTATATGTCCGCGCTGCAACCCGGGGACACCGTGTTGGGAATGAACCTGGCGCACGGCGGGCATTTAACGCATGGGCATCCGCTGAATTTTTCCGGGCGAATGTACAAGTTTGTGCCTTACGGAGTTAAGAAGGATGACGAGCGCATCGATTACCAAGAGCTGGAGAAATTAGCGCAGGAACATAAACCCAAAATGATTGTGGCCGGCGCGAGCGCGTATTCGCGAATCATCGATTTCGAGCGCATCGGCAAAATTGCCAAGACTGCCGGGGCGTTATTTTTTGTGGATATGGCGCACATCGCAGGGTTGGTGGCGGCGGGAATCCATCCGAGCCCGGTGCCGCACGCGGATTTTGTCTCCACCACGACGCACAAAACGTTGCGAGGACCGCGCGGGGGAATGGTGCTGTGTAAAACAGCGTTCGCGAAAGAATTGGATAAGTTGACGTTTCCCGGTACGCAGGGCGGGCCACTGGTACACATCATTTCTGCCAAAGCGGTGTGCTTGAAGGAAGCGATGGAGCCCTCCTTTAAGGAGTATCAGAAGCAGGTGGCGCTGAACGCCAAGGCCATGGCAGCGGCCATCGCCAAGCGTGGGTTTCGCATTGTTAGCGGGGGCACAGACAATCATTTATTCCTGGTGGAAGTGCATTCGCGCGGGATCACCGGAACCGACGCGGAAAAAGCTTTGGATCGCGCTGGAATTACGGTCAATAAGAACTCCATTCCTTTTGATCCATTGCCTCCGATGAAAGGTGGAGGAATACGCCTGGGCAGCCCGTCGGTAACCACGCGGGGCCTGCGCGAACCGGAGATGCAAGAGGTGGGCGGCTGGGTCGCTGATGTTCTAGAGCACATCGGTGACAGCACCGTGGAACAAGGTGTGCGCAAACAGGTGGCGGAACTGGCGGGACGTTTTCCCGTCTATGCGGCGCGCATGAACGCTCGTGCCGTGAGCCGCGTGCAAGTGAGCGCCTGACCGCGAAAGCGCTTGTTGCAGCGCCACAAAGCTTGGTCACAGATTTCCGACGGGTAAAACCCTTTAGTAAACTGGTCCGGCTGTCCCAAGACTGGCCGTTCGGCCAGTAGTTTCCAAAACATTGGTCGAGTAATCTCGCACCAACTCGCATGGGAATTCTTTACGCAACGCTGTTAGGTATTCTCATCCTCGCGCGGCTGTTCATTCATGTTAAGACTGGTCAACTTCTGCCCGTCGCAGTAAGTGAAAAGCAAGCTAGGGGATGGCTCTGAAGGCGGCGTTTGTGCAGGAAATTCCAAGAAATTCGCAGTGAATATCGTTAACGGGGGAAAACCTATGATGGAGACCGAAGCGTTCCGGGAATTCAAAACAGGTCTGAACCTGCTGCGCGATAATTATGCGGAAAAAGCTCTGCCGCATATGCGCCGTGCGGTAGACCTCGACCGTAACAATCCATACTACATGTCATATCTTGGAGTGGTCCTGGCGCGCTCCGAAAGAAAATGGGGGGAAGCGGAAAGGTTGTGCGATTCGGCGGTGCGCATGAAGCGCAACCAGGCGCAACTCTATCTAAACCTCGCGGATGTGTATAAGACCGCGGGCCGGCGCGAGGACGCGGTGGAAGCTTTACAGGCAGGGTTGAAATTCGCGCGTCGCGACGTGCGTCTGAACATCGCCATGAACAAACTGGTGCCACGCCGGAGCCCGGTGTTGAGCTTTCTGGGCCGCACGCACCCGATCAACCGGCAACTCGGAATATTGCGACACCGCACGTTGAGCATGTTCGGCAGGGGGAGTAGCTTGGGGAGGCCCATCACGGCCTAAATACGCTGGGGCCAAATTTCAGTACGCGAGCACAGGGACAGGGCATCCTCCATGACGGGATGCCTGTTCTTTTATGGAGGCGAATTTATTTCTGTTGGCCGGACGCGTGGAAGGAGTAGCTAGGCTGTTCGGCTATTTCCGTCAGGGTTTTGAACCCGATGCCGGTCATGTCGTTCTTTAGCGCGTCCTTGCGAACCACTTCGGCAAGATATTCGCGGCCAATTGTGCAGGGATCGGCGGAATACGGCATGGTGACAAAAAGTCGCTGGCCCACTTCGTAATCCAGTTCCGTAGTGTGGAAATAAATCCCGCTGCGTGAGGCGCTGACGGTGCGGCGCAGGTCTTCGAAGTATTTCGTTTCTGGGTCGGATGGACGGATGCGCATCAGTTGGGTCATCTTGCAGCGGCGGCTGGCTCGACGCTCGACAACCGCGGATCGTGTGGATGAGCCGCTGCTGGCCAATGCCTTCTGCAAGGTTTCCTGCCTGGTTGCCATGCTAGATAACCTCTCCCGCTAAAAAACTGTATCTACAGAGAGTGTGCCCTGGCGGCAAAAGAAAAACCATAGCCGGGCCGTACCGCTCGGAAGATAGCCCAGCAAAAATTATGGTAGTACCTCGGTACTACAAAGGGGATCGGGGTGTTGATGTAGGAAGCGGAGAAAAAAAGTGGTGGTGCCAAATCGGGGCTTGGTACCGGAGTGGGACTTTCCTGTGCCATACCCAGAGATTTCTTTTGTAGCTTGCGCTGAGCGCCATGTCTAGATGTCCTTTGCCACAATGATGTGAATTCCCAAAGGCGCCGCTTTTCCCATGGCCAACATCCGCATTGCCAAAGTTTCGGCTCTTGTGATGAGGCTCTTCTGGATTCGAGTCGGGAACAAGCGTGAAAGGGGAACCAGCGTCATAGCCGCGAGCCTTTCGCCCAAACGAAATCCGGCACGTGGTCCGACCAAGAGGGCGGGTCTAAAGATAATTAAAGAGCGCAGCCCAAGAGCCTTTCCATCGTCTTCCGTCCGGCCCTTGACCCGATTGTAAAAAATCATCGATTTTGCGTTGGCACCCACAGCCGAAATAAAGGTGAATGAGGTTGCATCGTGCGCCTTGGCAATTTTCGCAAAGGCGACAACCGTGTCGTGATCGACTTTTTCGAAGTTCTCTTTGCTGCCGGCTTTTTTGATCGTGGTGCCGAGACAACAAAAATATAGTTGGCCGCGAATTCTTGATTCAATCGACAGTAATTCCGCCAGGTTCGAGACCAAGACCTCTGTCAGTTTTGCATTCGAGATATTTAAAGGCTTTCGCGAAACGGAGATCACTCTGGTTATCGCCGAATCAGCCAGAAGATCCCGAACCAGAAACGAACCCGTTAGGCCGGTGCCGCCCATGAGTGTTGCTATCATGAGTTGATCTTTTCAGGGCGCGCGAGCGCTACTGGTGTTAAGAAAAGTGTGCAGAAAAAGAGCGTGAGGGAGCTAGCTTAAACGCTCCATTAGGCTCTTCCACCGTTTCCAGGCGTCAGCGCGAGCTTTGCGGTCGGCTTCTTTAGCGTCAGGAGCTTCTCCGGCGCGCATGAATCCATGGCCCGCGCCCTCGTATGTGACGGGTTCGAACGTTTTGCCTGCGGCCTTCATGTTCGCTATGGTGTCGGGAACGGTGGCGCCGATACGTTCATCATTGCCGGCGTAGAAACCGTAGAGCGGAGCTTTGATTCGCTTCATGGCCTCTTTGTCTGGCGGCGGGCCGTAAAATACGAACGCAGCGGCAAGATCCGGACGATTGGTTGCGAAACGGAAGGCCTGCCCGCCTCCCCAACAGAATCCCACGACGAAAAGCTTGCCGTTTGAGGCCGGCAATTTCAGCGCGTAGTCGGCTACGGCGTTGAGATCGGCGGTGACCTGATCGGGATTTAAATGGCTCACAGCTTCGGTGACTTTGTCGCCAGGAAAATCGGAAGTGCGGCCGCCATTCGGCGCCATGCCGGAAAGCAGGTCAGGGGCGACGGCGATGTAACCGGCCTCAGCCACTTCGTCGGCAAGCAACTGGGCCCAATCGGACAGGCCAAAAATTTCGTGGATGATCAGGACCACGGGCCTTTTGTCTTTTGATTCGGGGTATACGATGAAAGTCTGGACGGCGCGCGAGTCATATTTGACGGTGGTCCACTCGCGATGACGGGGGGATTGCTTGAGTTTTGCCGGGGCCCACTCCTGGGCGCCAGCTTTCGAGGGAAATAAAGTCAGCACAAAAATTGAGCAGAGAAGTGTGAAGGTGAGACGTTTCATAGTGACCCTCGCGTTTACTGGCAGTTAGCTGGCGACGGAATCATAATGCTGGTAGAACTTGCTGGCAAGGTTTGCGTGCCGTCGAAGAATGATTTCGGAAATGCCGGTACTGTCTCTTATTCAAATTGCGTCGCAGCGCCGGCGCGTTGACAGTGTGCGAACCGTTCGTTACGCTTCGTAGTTACTAACCGATTGATTTTTTTGCAGGACGTTAGCCGCTCTAAACCCAAGAAAAGCAGGAGAACAGGTCAACCGCCGCATGGCTGAAGAAAAACTCCCCACCCGCGCAGAAGATTTTTCCGAGTGGTACAACCAACTGGTATTGAAAGCGCAGCTTGCCGATTACGCGCCGGTGCGCGGCTGCATGGTGGTGCGGCCCTATGGCTGGGCTTTGTGGGAAAACATCACCCAGGCGCTGGACAGGCGCTTCAAGGCCACCGGCCATCAGAATGTGGCTTTCCCGATGCTGATTCCACGCAGTTTTATCGACAAGGAAAAGCATCACGTGGAGGGATTCTCGCCGGAGCTGGCGGTCGTAACCATTGGCGGCGGGGAAGAACTGGCCGAGCCGCTGGTGATCCGGCCGACATCCGAGACGATCATTGGGCACATGTGGTCCAAATGGATTCAGTCTTACCGGGACTTGCCGGTGTTGATGAATCAATGGAACAGCGTGGTGCGCTGGGAGCTGCGCACCAAACTTTTCCTGCGCACGCTGGAATTTTACTGGCAAGAAGGGCATACCGCGCACGCCGCGCGCGAAGAAGCCGAAGCCGAAACGCGGCAGATGCTGGATATTTATACCGATTTTGCGGTGAACGATGCGGCGATTCCAGTGATACCGGGGAAAAAATCCGACGCGGAAAAATTTGCGGGTGCCGATCATACGTTTTCTATCGAAGCCATGATGGGGGATGGAAAGGCGCTGCAATCGGGGACATCACACTTCCTGGGACAAAATTTTGCGCAAGCTTTTGATGTGAAGTATCTCGACCAGCATGGCCAGCAGCAATATTGCTGGACCACCTCGTGGGGGCTATCCACGCGGTTTATCGGCGCGATCATCATGGTGCATGGGGACGATCAGGGATTGGTGCTGCCGCCTAAACTGGCGCCTTACCAGGTCGTAATTGTGCCGATTTATAAGACTGACGAAGAGAAAACAAGCGTGCAGGGCGTGGCGCGGAAGATCAAAGAAGAATTAACAAAAGCCAATGTTCGCGTAACGCTGGATGAACGGGATGGTCCTAGCCCGGGATGGAAGTTTAACGACTGGGAGATGCGCGGCGTTCCTTTGCGCGTGGAACTGGGGCCCAAGGACGTGGCCAAGCAGTCGGCCGTGCTGGCGCGGCGCGACCGGCCGGGCAGGGAAGGGAAAGTAAGCGCACCTTTGGCGGACCTGCCAAGGGCGGTTGAAGGTCTGCTGGCCGAAATCCAGCAGTCCCTACATGACAAGGCGCTGGCGTTTCGTCAGTCGCACACGCACGACGCCAAGAACTACGACGAATTGAAAAAAGCGGTGGAAACGGGCTTTGCGTTTGCGCATTGGTGCGGCCGTGCTGAGTGTGAAGCCAAGATCAAGGAAGAAGCGCGAGCTACCATGCGTTGTATTCCACTCGATCAGGACAATGAAAAGAGCGCCCACGGGGGTAGCTGCGTTAATTGCGGGAAGCCGGCGGCTGAGCGCGCCATTTTTGCGCGGGCTTACTGACCAGCTGGCGGATTGATTGAATGATGGGCTGCAAACGAACCTAATCCGCGATCAGCCTCCCCGGAATCACCTGAGGTTGCCCTTACCAGTTCATTTACGGAAACAGGCGTTTCGGGCGTTCTAGACACCTGTCTGGGCCGATGCTAGCTTCGAAGTATGAAGACTAGAGACGCGTTCATTCGCGGGCAGGAGCGCGGAGACCAGTGTGTGCTGGATCCAATGCGCCCGAGAGTTCGGTGTAGCGAGCGGGGGGCGGGCAAAATAAAGGCCATCCTTGTTACGGCGGTATTCGTCTTTGCGGTTTACGCGGCGGTAAAGATCGTTCCGCCCTACGCGGCGGAATACCAACTGGCGGACAAAATCCAGGAACAAGCGCGTTTTGCGGTGGTGAACCGCTATACGGAAGAGCAGATACGCGAAAATGTCTTCAAAGTAGTGCAAGACCTGGGAATTCCGGCAAAAAGAGAAGACATAAAGATCGAATCTAGTCAGCAAGTTGTGAGGATTGCCATGGATTACACCGTTCCGATCGATTTGCTTGCCTACCACATGGACTTGCATTTCACACCCTCGAGTGAAAATAAGTCGCTGTATTAGAAATTGTGGCCGCTATTCTTGAAGATCACTTCGAAGCCGTCTGTTTAGACGACTCGGGCGGGACGCCGCGGGCAACATTTGAGCGTCCAAGTCCGTCTTTGTAACTAGAGGCGCTTGCGAGACAATGAATTTACGGGGTTGGAGCCAAAGTTTGCGCATTCGTCTTCAAAAGGGATTTTTTACTTCAATTGTTGGGCTCACGCTTCTGGGCATTGTTTTCGCGGTAGTCCTGACCACCGCAGGCGTCTATACCTACTACTACGTTAAATATTCGCGAATGATTGACGCGCGGCTTTCCGGGCGCGTACTACAGAACACCACCCAGCTTTTCTCCGCGCCGCGACAGATCTCCGTGGGAGAACCATGGACCTCCGCGGAGATGACCACCTATCTCACCAAGGTGGGTTACCGGCCGGCGCGAGACGATAATTCGCTGGGGCAATTTGTTGTCCAGGGAAACACGGTCGAAATTCGCCCCTCAAAGTATTCCTATTTTGCCGCGACTAACGGCTTGAGTGTGCAGTTTGCCGGAAAGACCATCAAAAGTATTCGTCCGCTTGGTGGAGGAACAGATTTCGGCAGCGCTGAGATCGAGCCGGAACTGATCACCAATCTTTTTGACAGTGCGCGAGAGAAACGCCGGCCGGTACATTACCAGGACCTGCCGCCCGCGCTGGTGCACGCCATCATGTCCGCGGAGGACAAACGATACCTGGAACATGGCGGGTTCGATTTTGTGCGGATCGTGGGCGCCGCGTGGGCGGACTTGCGCCATACCAGCAGCCACTACCAGGGCGCGAGTACTATCACCATGCAAGTGGCACGTACGTTCTTTTTCTCCAACGAACGCACCTGGCGACGAAAAGTTGCCGAAGCCATGGTGGCAATCGAACTGGAACAGCGATTTTCGAAGCAGCAGATTTTTGAGCTGTATGCCAACGAAGTGTATCTAGGCAATCGCGGCAGCTTTGGCATCCGTGGATTTTCTGAAGCGAGCGTGGCGTACTTTGGCAAGGATATGCGGCAACTCACGCTTGCGGAGTGCGCCTACCTGGCGGGGATTATTCGTGCGCCGAATTATTACTCGGCAGCGGACCGGCATCCAGAACGGGGCGCCCAGGCACGCGACCGGGTGCTGACGCAAATGCTCGAGAATAAATACATCAGCGAAGCGGACATTCAGGAAGCCAAGCGCGAGCCCATCAAGCTGGTGCGCACTCCGGTGGCCGGCAGCGAAGCTCCGTATTTCGTGGATATGGTGAAGGACCATTTGCTGGCGAAATATTCCGAGAACGAATTAGTGAGTCAGAATTTTCGGGTGTACACCACTCTCGATCCTGCGCTGCAACGCGCGGCCGCGGCGGCCGTGGATGCCGGGATGAAGAATGTCGACAAGTTATTGGCCAAGAAGTACGAGAGATGGCGAAAAGCTAAGGCTAAGAAGGGGGCGCCGAACGAAGCGATCCCGCAGGCTCAGATTGCGCTGGTGGCGCTGGACCCCAAGACCGGAGAGATCAAAGCGGTCATAGGCGGCCGGGATTACGGGCAGAGCCAGCTGAATCACGCCCTGGCTCACCGGCAACCGGGCTCAGTGTTTAAGCCGTTTGTGTATGCGGCGGCCTTCGACAATGCCGTAGATAATGTGCAGCCGATTGTGACGCCGGCGACGACGCTGGATGACGAGCCGACGACGTTCAGCTTCGATGGCAAAGACTACACCCCCAATAATTACGGCGAAAAATTCATGGGGCACGTCACGGTGCGGGATGCGCTGACGAATTCGCTGAACGTGGCGACCGTAAAAGTTGCGGAACTGATCGGCTATGGCCGGGTGGTGCAGATCGCCAGGCAGATGGGGCTCGGTAATAACATTCAGCCGACGCCTGCCGTGGCGCTGGGCGCCTACGAAATGACGCCTGTTGAGGTGGCGGCGGGATACACCACCTTTGCAACGATCGGCACGCGGGCGGAGCCGGAATTTCTGAAACGCGTTGTGGGCGCGGATGGCCGGATGCTGGAAGAAATTGAGCCGCAGACGCGTGCGGCGCTCGATCCGCGAGTCGCGTATTTGACCACCAGCGTGATGAAAGATGTGCTGAATCGCGGCACCGGCGCGGCAGTGCGCCAGAAGGGGTTCACGCTTCCGGCCGCTGGAAAAACGGGAACGTCGCGCGATGGATGGTTTGCGGGCTTCACCACCGACCTGGTTTGTGTCATCTGGATCGGGTTTGACGACAACCGCGATCTGGGCTTGGCGGGTGGCGTGGCGGCTGCGCCGGTGTGGGCGGATTTTATGATCCGCGCCACTGCTTTGCCGGCATATCATGACGCTAAGGATTTCACCATGCCCGCAGGCGTGCAGGCGGTGATGATTGATCCCGAGACGATGGAGCTGGCGACACCAAACTGTCCGACCACGCGGTCCGAGTTTTACGTGGCGGGTTCGGCGCCGACACAATTATGCGAGCTGCATGGCGGCCGGTTGGCGACTGCCGGATCGTGGCTTTCCCATATATTCGGCGGCGGGCAAAAAACGCCGCAGCAGGTTGGCGCGGACGGGCGAATCGGTTCTGGCCAGGCCGGGCCAGATGCCCCGGTGGACGCCAACGGGGCCGCCAACGTTAACGGGGCCAATGGTGCCGAGGGCGAAGCCGGGCAAAAGAAAAAGAACGCTTTACAGAAGATTTTTGGTATCTTTGGGGGCAAGAAGAAGGATCCCGACAAGGCCAAGCCTCCGCCGGAGAAGGGAGACTCCCCATGATCAGCTTTCATGCGGCAGTTCCATTTAGCTTTCTCCTTCTAGGTCTTAGCATTTTTTCTTTCAGCGTTCCCTCCGCAGGACAAACTTTCGAACGAAATGGAATGGTGTCGGATGCGCCCGCGGTGCAGCAAGAGCGGGTGGATTCCTCCGCAATCGTGGTGCGCCCGGCGCTGACGACGGAGCAACTTGCCGATCTGTATATGGTGCGCAAGGACTATCGCGACGCGGCGGAAACCTACAAGCGACTGACAGACGAGAACCCGCGCAATGCGGTGTATTTGAATAAGCTGGGCATCGCGCTGCACCAACAAGAGGCGCTGAAGCTGGCGCTCAAATATTACGAGCGGGCCACGAAGGTGGATCCGACCTACGCGGATGCGCAAAATAATATCGGGACGGTGTGGTACCAACGCAAAAAATACGGCAAAGCCATCAAGTCATACCAAAAAGCTATAAGCATCCGCAAAGATATGGCGGTGCTGTACAGCAACCTGGCCTACGCCTATTTTGGGGATAAGAAATATGAGCAATCGCTGGCATCTTTTCACCAGGCGCTGACGCTGGACCCACATTTTTTTGAGCACAATGGCACGAGAAATGGTTCCGTGTTGCAAGATCGATCGGTGACGGATCGCGGACGTTTTTATTACATGCTGGCGAAATCATTCGCGCAAGCTGGCAACCTTGAGCGATGCATCGTTTATTTGCGCAAGGCGAAGGATGAAGGTTTTAAGGAGTTGAACGGGGCTAAGACCGATCCGGACTTTGCAAGCATGCTGGCGAATCCGGAGATTCAGGAAATTCTAGCGCCCAAGCCGGTGGAAAGCGCGGCACGCTAAGCGACGCGTTCTGGAGGAGTATTCGCGAAAATAAGTTGCCGTGTCGCTGAGTGTTGGCGTGAAGGAACATCGCGAGCATTTAGAGTGGTTCGCCTCTGATACAATGTCGAAACATGGTGCCGCGTAGTTACATTCATGAATTACTGATTGTTTTTGTTGCCTGCTTGTTTTTTCCCACCTGGAATTATTGTTCACCGCAAAGTACGCAAGCTTCGCCTAACGCTTCTCCGTCGCGCGGTGCGGCCGCGGGAAATGCCGCGGGCGCGACATCGAGTACGTCATCAGGCGCGGCCGCAGGTAATACGGGCGCCGGCAAAGACAATTCGTCGCACGGCATTTATCTGGTTTTTCCATTTCAAAATTCGGGACCTTCGTCGCGCCTGGACTGGCTTTCCGAAGGTCTGGAAGAACTCACCATCCAGGGACTCTCGTCTGCTGGAGAGCAGGTCTATTCGCATTCATGGCGCTTGGGGGAGTTGGAGCGCTACGGCATCCCCACCACGGCGAAATTAAGCCGCGCAACGATGTTGCATGTAGCGGAGGATCTGGACGCGGACTTCGTGGTGTTTGGCAGCTTTAATTACGACGGAAAGAATTTGACGGTTGATGGCCGGTTGCTGCGGGTAAATCCGACGGCGCTGTTGCAGCCGCTGCACGAAAGCGGCCCGCTCGAAACGGTGATGGACCTGCACACGCGGTTGATGTGGCGGATGTTGTCGGAGAACGATCACGCGTACCCGTTGAGCCTGACGGAATTCAGCCAGATGCATAAGGCCGTTCGCCTGGATGCGTTTGAGCACTACATTCGCGGACTGATCGCCAACGACGACGAAACGCGCTTGCGTGAATTGCGGGAAGCGGTACGTCTGGAACCGGAATGGGTGGAACCGAATTACGCTCTCGGGGAAGCTTATTTTGCGCGAAAAGATTGTGCGGCGGCGTTGCCGTGGTACGCCAAGGTGCCGAAGACGCACGATCGTTACCTGGAGGCGCTATTTTCCATGGGCGTGTGCAGGTTGTCGATGAATCAACCGGACCAGGCGGAAGAAGCGTTTGCGACGCTGCAGACTTTATTGCGCAGCAGCAGCACTCCCGGCGTGGATTTTCCAGAGGTGTTGAATAATCTGGCGATGGCGAAGGCGCGGCAAAATAAATTCCCGGCGGCGCAGGAAGATTTGCGACGCGCGTCTGCACTTGATCCGGATGAAGACGACTATCCGTTTAATCTTGGATTAATCGCCATACGACAGGGAGATTTTAACGGGGCCGCAGCGCTATTTCGCGAAGCATCGCATCGCGAGCCGGATATTCCTGAGGACCGCTCGTTGCTAGTCGCGGCGCTGGAAAAAGCCGGTAAGCAGGACGAGGCGGACCAAGAGCGAAATGCCGCACTGGAAACGTTTGGTCCCAGTGGCGTGACCACTACGCATTTGGATTCGAAGAGCGATTCGTTGACGCATTTTGAACGGGTGACCACGGAGATTGATCCGGAGACGCTGCGCTTTGAGATGGAGTCGGTGGAAGCGCACGCGGCAACGGGCGGGCCTCAAGAGGCCCGCGATACGCCTGCAACACATCTGCGGCGTGCGAGGCAGGAACTTTCGGGCGGGCAACTGGAAGCCGCGGAGCTCGAATATCACGTGACCTTGGCTTCGGATAAAGGGAATGCCGCGGCGCATCTCGGGCTGGGTGAAATTGCGCGCCGCCAGGGCAAGTTGGACGACGCCGTTAAGGAGCTCTTGTTGTCACTGGAGACGCGAGATTCGGCGGTGGTGCGCACCACGCTGGCGCGCGTTTACCTGGAGCAGAAAAAGCCTGTGTTGGCGCGCGCGGAAGTGGAGCGGGCGCTGAAGCTCGCACCAAACTATGCGGAAGCCAAGCAATTGCTGGAACATTTGCAAAGTGGAAAGCCGGCAGCAGTATCTCCGAAAGGAGGCCCGCAATGAAACGCTGGAATGGATTTTTTATGAGCTTGTCCGGGAAGCTTGGACGCGCCGGCGTGTTCGGGAGCGTTTTGGGCATGGCGTGTTTGGCGGCGATGTTTGGAGTTCGTTCGAACGCGGCGGTGGAAGAGCCTGCGTCGCCACAAGTGGCCGAAGTGGTGGAGCTGAAGCTCGACGGGGAAGTGGAACCGATTCTGGCGACGTACATCGAAGAGGGGCTGGCGAATGCCGCGCAACGGCATGCCGCGCTGGTGCTGGTTACCATGGATACGCCGGGCGGGCTCAGCGATTCGATGAAAAATATTATTCAACACATTCTGGCGTCGCCGGTGCCGGTGGCCGTGTATGTTGCGCCGACTGGCGCGCGAGGAGCTTCGGCGGGATTTTATATTTTGCTTGCGACGGATATTGCGGCCATGGCTCCGGGCACGCACGCGGGTGCGGCATCGCCGGTGATTATGATCGGCGGATTCGCGCAGCAGATCGACGAAACATTCCGCAAGAAAATCAACAACGATGCGATGGCGTTTTTGCGCAGCTTCACGGAGCGCCGTGGACGAAACCCTGCGCTGGCGGAGACGGCCATCACGGAAGCCAAGGCATTCACGGAAAAAGAGGCTCTGGAAAATAAGTTGATCGACGTGGTGGCCGGCTCGCGCGAGGATTTGCTGCGGCAGCTGAATGGACGATCGATCACGCGGTTTGACGGAAGCAAGGTGACGCTGGCGCTGGAGCATCCCGTTTCTGTGCCATTCGAATTGTCCACACGCCAGAAATTTCTGGCGCGTATCGTGGAACCTGATGCGTTTTTTATTTTGTTACTCATAGGAGTGCTGGGTCTTTATACGGAATTTACGCACCCGGGCGTAGTGGCACCGGGTGTTTTCGGCGGGATTTGCACCGTGTTGGCGCTCTATGCCATGCACTTGCTGCCGGTAAATTATGCTGGGCTATTTTTAATCTTACTGGCGTTGGGATTTTTTATTCTGGAAGCGAAGTTCACAAGCCATGGAGTGCTGGCGGTGGGCGGAATTATATCCATGTTGCTGGGGGCCATGTTTCTGGTGCGTTCGCCATTGACGAACGGCGGAGTGAGCTTGGGAATTGCGTCGGCGGCGACGCTGCCGTTTGCCGCACTCACGGTGTTCCTGATGCGGCTGGTGTTACGCTCTCGAAAATGGAAAGCGGCCACGGGCATGGAAGAATTGATCGGCGAGCAGGGCGTTGCGGTTTCGGCGTTGCGCGCCGGTGTGGAAGGCATGATTAGAATTCATGGTGAATTGTGGGGCGCGGTGTCGTCGCAGGAGGCGCCGGAAGGTGCGCCGGTGCGCGTGCTGCGAATCGAAGGGTTGAAACTTTATGTCGAACCGGCGCAGTCGCCGGCGGCCAGCCACAGTTAAGAGCCACAGCTAAGAAGTTGTCCAGCGTGGGGAGGACAGCATGGAAATAGGTTTCCTGGGAATCGTGGTGATTATAGGCATTGGCCTCATCTGGTTCTGGAATTCCTTGTACATCATTAAGGAGTGGGAGCGCGGAGTTGTGTTGCGCTTGGGGCGCTTGCTCCCGACAGCGAAAACGGCGGGAATCAACCTGGTTTTCTGGCCCATCGAAACTCTTTACCGCATCAATATGCGGCTCGAGACTTTGGACGTGCCGCCGCAAGACATCATTACGCGCGATAACGTATCGGTGAAAGTAAATGCGGTTTGTTATTTCCGGGTGGTGGATGCGAACCTGGCGATGTCGCAGGTGCAGAATTATCAGTACGCCACTTCGCAACTGGCGCAGACCACGCTACGCAGCATCGTGGGCCAATTCGAATTGGACGAAATTTTATCGCAGCGCGATAAAGTAAATGCCAAGCTGCAGATTATTCTGGACACGGACACGGAGCCCTGGGGCATCAAGGTCTCCAAAGTGGAAGTGAAGCAGGTGGATATTCCCGAGCAGATGCAGCGCGCCATCGCCCGGCAAGCGGAAGCGGAACGCGAGCGGAGGGCAAAAATTATTCATGCTGAGGGCGAGTATGAAGCGTCGCAAAAACTTGCCGATGCCGCAAAAGTATTGGAGACGCAACCAACCGCGATTCAGCTGCGATATCTGCAAACACTGACGGAAATAGGTACTGAGAAGAACACAACGATTGTGTTTCCTCTGCCCATCGATATTATTAACCAGTGGACGCGGGCTTTAGGCAACGGGCCGGCGAGCGGCAAATAAGCGTCAAGTAGGTTATTGATGGCGGGAAAAAAACGAGGCGCGGGCGAACGGGTGTTGGAAAGCCGGCACGTCATCGGCTTATTCCTGCTGATGCTGGTTTTCTCAGCGGTGTTTTTCACCCTGGGCTACGTGATGGGGCGCAATCAGTATGATGGGCAGGTGCGCGCCGCCAATACGCTACACGACGTGCCGGACACCGTTGCGAAGAAATCTGAGGCCGGCTCAAAGCATGCGACGAATGTGCCAGCGACCAATGCGCCAGTTCCTGAGGATTCCGGCTGGGAGCTTTATAGCGGAGATAAACAGAAGGAAACGGGTGATCACCTCAAGCCCGTTTCACCTTTAGGCGTTTCTCCCTCGGCAAAAACTGTGCCGCAAAATAGCAGCAAGCCGGTAACCGCGGTTTTTGAGTCACCGAAGCCACCACAGTCGGGCGGCTACACATTGCAAGTCATGGCGGTGCGTCGAGAATCCGATGCGCTGGATCTCGCCAAGCGTTTGCAAAAAAATAAATTTCCCGCGTTCGTTTTGACCCCGCAAGGAAGCAAATATTACCGTGTGCAAGTAGGACCTTACTCGGATAAGAAATCCGCGGAAGCCGCCAAGAAGGGTTTGGAGGGCGCGGGTTTCCGGGCTATCGTGAAGCGCGGATGAAGCAAAGAAATTGGATAGCGTATCTGCGTCCGCGTCCGGGCGTGCGGATACCCCCGAGTTTGCGGCTGGTGATCGCGGCGGTTTCCGGAGCCGCACTTTCCCTCTCCTACGTTGGTTTTTACCTGAGCATTTATTCCTGGATCTGCATTGGCGTTCTGCTGGTCTCGATATTTGGGGCGCGTCCAGAGGTCGCGTTTGCCTGCGGATTTCTTCACGGGCTGCTGTTTTGCCTTACGTCCGTGCCGTGGATCGCCACTGTGCTGGCCGTTCACGGTGGCGTGTCTCGCCTGGGCGGATGGGGTGTGCTGCTGCTGATTGCCTCGGTGTGGGGAATTTTAATCGGGATGTTTGCGTGGATCGTGCAGCGACTCTCGATGCACAGCATCGCACTGGCTTGTGTTGGGGCGCCCTTTGTATGGGTGACCTTCGAATTTGTGCGCGCGCGTTTGCCTGAAATAAGTTTCCCCTGGAATTTGCTGGGTTATCCTGCGGCGGCAAATCTTGGACTTATTCAACTGACCAGTATCACCGGAATTTATGGGCTGTCGTTTTTGGTGGCGGCGTTCAATGCTTTACTGGCGTGGGCGGAAACCGGACGGTCGGCGACGGCGAGGCGAAGATTCGGCGTGCTGGCGGCGGCAGCGGGCTGCCTTATTGCCGCCATGGTGATTGGGCCGCGACTTGTTCCGCAGCCACAAACAAATCACGTGGCACGAGCAGTACAACTGAACTTTCCGGAAGTGCCTGAATACGGTTCGAACTGGTTTGCCAGCCACACCGGCGACATGCAGGAAGTGGCGCGCCTGAGTCTTGCGCCCCGCGGCCACGACGTGGACCTACTGGTTTGGCCGGAGGCGCCGGCGCCGTTTTCGTATCAAGATCCGAGATTTGCGCAATTCGCCAGCCAGCTTGCGGCGAAATTCGGTCATCCATTCTTGGTTGGAGTCATCGAGTGGAAACCGCTCGCGGATGGAGCGGCAACAACCGCGCACGCGGCGCAGCTGCCCTTTAACAGCGCGCTGCTTTTCAATCCGCAAGGGCAAAGAATTTTTTCTTACGACAAAATCCACCTGGTGCCTTTTGGCGAGTACGAGCCTTTCCCTCTGATTCATGAAGTGGTGAATCGTGTGTCGGATGAAGTAGGCGGATTTCGTAAAGGCCAAACATATGGTGTAGGTTCATTGCCGGGTGGTTATTCGCTGGGAGTATTTATTTGTTACGAGGCGATCTATCCGGGAGAGGTCAGGCGCTTCGCCGCCGACGGCGCAACACTGCTGGTGAATATTTCGAATGACGGCTGGTTCGGGCGTTCCGCCGCAGCACGACAGCATTTATTGATGGCTCGCGTGCGCGCGGTGGAAAACCGCCGATGGCTGCTTCGCGTGACGAATAATGGATTCACTGCATCTGTCGATCCTTACGGCCGAATCTACGAGCCGTTGCCTACCGACGTGCGCGCGAGTGCCGATTTGCCATACGATTTTCGCACCGATCGTACGATTTACGCGCGATTCGGAGATTGGTTCGCCTGGCTCTGTGTGGCGGTTTCCGCTATTCTGTTGGCGTCAACTTTTTGGAAAGGAAATGTTTCGCGCGATAGTATTCCGATACCCGTGGATTTTCTGGCCTCGCCCATTCGAGTGGTTCCCAATCCGGTCTCGTCGCGTTCTCCCGTATGATTATTGAAGATTTGCAGCACAAGTATGAAGGGCTAAAACAACGCATCACCCTTGTGCGGAGTTATCTTTGACGCTCCGCAGCATCGCGATCGCCTGAAATCCCTCGAAGCGCGCGTCGCGGACCCCAATTTCTGGAGCAATCAGGAAGCCGCACAGGCCGTGCTGCGTGACCGCAAGCGCGCCGAGGACCAGGTGGGCGCTGACGATAAACTGGCGTCGATGTCCGAGGATATCGAGACATACATTAATTTAGCGCAGGAAGAAACCAACGCGGAGCAGCGCAACGATTTGCTGAAGGATTTGGACCGCGAGTTGAATGCCGCGGAGACCTACGTTGCGGAGCTGGAAACCAAGACTTTGCTTTCGGGCGAGAACGATCACCTGAACGCCATCATGACCATCAAGCCGGGCGCTGGCGGCACGGAGTCGCAAGACTGGGCGTCCATTTTACTGCGCATGTATTTGCGCTGGGCGGAGCGCAAGGGCATGAGCGCTTTGGTGCTGGATGAAACTCCGGGAGAAGAAGCAGGCATCAAGTCCGCGACAATTCAGTTTAGTGGCGAAAATGCCTACGGGCTGCTCACCGGCGAAACGGGGGTGCATCGGCTGGTGCGTATTTCGCCTTTCGATCAAGCGGCGCGGCGGCATACTTCGTTTGCTTCGGTGTTTGTGATTCCGGAAATTGATGACCGCATTGAGATTGATGTAAAACCGGAAGAAATTCGCGTGGATACCTTTCGCGCCGGGGGCGCGGGCGGGCAAAACGTAAATAAAGTCGAGACCGCAGTGCGCATCACGCACCTGGCCACGAATATTGTGGTGCAGTGCCAGGCGGAGCGCAGCCAACACAAAAACCGCGAGATCGCGATGAAGATGATGCGCTCCCGGCTATACGACCTGGAAATTCAAAAGCGCCAGGCGGCTACAGATAAACTGGACGAATCGAAGCTGGATATTTCCTTTGGCAGCCAGATCCGTTCCTACGTGATGCAGCCATACCGGTTGATTAAGGATCACCGCACTAAGTTTGAAGTGGGCGACGTGGACCGGATTCTGGATGGCGATCTGGACCCGTTTATCCGGTCTTATTTGATGGCCAAGAAGACCAAGGGAAAGCTGAGCGTGCAATTGGACGACGCGGACGTGGCCTAAGGACTTTCCAACAATAGGTACCCAAACCACTCAACCGCCTTCTGTTACCGTTCACATGGCGTCTAAGGCATTTCGATTCAGCAATTTGATTCTTGCCTTTTCGAATGGTACCGTTCAAAGGTACCTACTATAATTTAGAAGCCGCGCAATTTGCGCCGCCTAAACTGCCGTCCCCGGCAGAACACGAAGGAGATTTGTTTTGAGCGAAGCCCTACGCAATTTCCTGTTCACCTCGGAATCCGTGACGGAAGGTCACCCCGATAAAATCGCCGACCAGATTTCGGACGCGGTGCTCGATGAAGTAATGCGGCAGGACCCCCAGGGTCGCGTGGCCTGCGAGACGCTGGTCACCACCGGGTTGGCGGTGATTGCCGGAGAGATTACCACCAGCGCGCACGTGGATTATGACGAGCTGGTGCGAGAGACCATCCGAGGCGTGGGCTACGACCGCGCTAAGTACGGCTACGATAGCGAAACCTGCGCGGTGATGTGTACGGTAAAGCGGCAGTCGCCGGACATCGCCATGGGAGTAGATACCGGAGGAGCAGGCGACCAGGGCTTGATGTTTGGTTACGCCTGCGACGAAACGGATGAGCTGATGCCCATGCCCATCCAACTTGCCCACCGCCTTACGCAGCGCCTCTCGGAAGTTCGCAAGTCCAAGAAAGTTGATTTCCTTCGTCCTGATGGAAAATCCCAAGTCACTATCGAATACCGCAATGGCCGGCCAGCACGAATTGATACCGTGGTGATTTCCACTCAGCACGACCATAAAGTTTCTAACGAAGATCTTCGCGAAGCCGTCACTACTCACATTATTAAGCCCATCATTCCCGCGGCGATGCTGGATTCCAAAACGAAATATCACATCAATCCTACCGGGCGATTTGTGATTGGCGGCCCGATGGGCGACGCCGGTCTGACCGGACGGAAAATTATCGTGGATACTTACGGAGGCTATAGCCGCCACGGTGGAGGAGCTTTCTCTGGTAAGGATCCGAGCAAGGTAGACCGTTCCGCGTGCTACATGGCGCGGTATATTGCGAAGAATATTGTGGCTGCTGGGTTGGCGCGCAAAGCAGAAGTGCAGCTTGCTTATGCTATCGGCGTGGCTGAGCCTGTTTCGGTTATGGCTGATACGTTCGGCACGGAAACGGTATCGGAAGAAAAAATCACCAAGTTAATCCGCGAATTTTTCTCGCTGACGCCGAAGGGAATTATTGAAGCGCTGGATCTGCGCCGGCCTATTTATAAGGCCACCGCGGCTTATGGCCACTTTGGCCGTCCGGGATTTTCCTGGGAGCGCACTGACCGCGCCAGCGCTTTGCGCGAGGCTGCCGGTCTTGGTTCGTCGACGAAGGCGAATGCGACTGCCGAAGTCGGAGCACGCCGCTAGTTCTTGAGTATTTCTTTTTCCTTTCCTTGAGCGAAATTTTCGCGGGCAAAAATTAATTAAGGAGCATTTCATTGGCTACCGCCGAACTAAAAAAAGGTGATGTGAAAGATATCAGGCTGGCTGACGCAGGTAAACGCAAGATCGAGTGGGCGCAGCAGCAGATGCCGGTGCTCGAATCGATCCGCAAGAGGTTCTTGAAAGAGCAACCGCTCAAGGGCCTGCGCATTTCCGCTTGCCTGCACGTCACCAGCGAGACCGCCAACCTGATGATAGCGCTGCGCGATGGCGGAGCGGAGGCGGTGCTGTGCGCGTCAAATCCGCTTTCGACGCAGGATGAAGTGGCGGCGTCGCTGAATCGCGATTACAACATCCCGACGTTCGCCATCAAGGGTGAGGACAACGAGACCTATTACACGCACTTGCGCGCGGCGCTGGACCACAAACCGCAATTCACCATGGACGATGGCGCTGACCTGGTCACCATGCTGCTGACCAAGCGCACTGACCTGGTGCCGCACGTGATTGCCGGAACGGAAGAGACGACTACTGGCGTGATTCGCTTGCGCGCCATGGCTAAGGATGGAACGCTGAAGTATCCGATCGTGGCCGTGAATGACGCCATGACCAAGCACTTTTTTGATAATCGTTATGGGACCGGGCAATCCACGATCGATGGCGTGATTCGCGCAACGAATGTGTTGATCGCGGGACTGAAAGTCGTGGTGGCCGGTTACGGTTGGTGCGGGCGCGGGGTGGCGATGCGCGCGAAGGGCTTGGGCGCGGACGTGATCGTAACGGAAATTGATCCGGTGAAGGGCATTGAAGCGGTGATGGACGGGTTCCGCGTGATGCCGATGGAACAGGCGGTCAAAGAAGGCGACATATTCATCACCGTGACCGGAAACAAGAGCGTGATTCGCGCCGAGCATTTTGAAAAGATGAAGGCAGGGGCGATCGTTTGTAACTCCGGGCACTTCAACGTGGAGATCGATATCCCCGCGCTGGAGAAATTGTCGAGCGGCAAGCGTGAAGTTCGTCCGCTGGTGGACGAATATACGTTGAAGGGCGACCGCAAGGTTTATTTGTTGGGCGAAGGTCGGCTCGTCAATCTGGCGACTGCCGAAGGGCATCCGGCTTCGGTGATGGACATGAGCTTCGCTAATCAGGCGCTGTCTGCTGAGTATTTGCGCGCGAATCACAAGACGCTTAAACCGCAGGTATATGTGGTGCCGGAACATTTGGACAAAGAGATTGCACGCTTGAAGCTGGAGAGCATGGGCCACAAGCTGGATAGGCTTACGCCCGAGCAGGAACATTATTTGACGTCCTGGCAAGAAGGCACCTAGTCAGTAATTTTTTGCGGCGCTATGGTAGCAGCGCTATACACTCGCATCCCACTGCCGCCGAGGTCGCCGCTAATTTCAGCGCCATCGCCGAGACGGACCGATTCCAGTTTTCAATTGGATGTGCAATTCCAGCCTCATGCGATTCACTCAAGTGCGCGCGGTTATTCTGCTTACCGGTTTTTTGGTGTTTATCCTGTTAGTTCTCCCTCTCCAAAGTCGACAGGCGCAAAAGTCGGCTCCAGCGGATCTTGTGTGCGGCACCATGAACACGGAATTCACTAAGGGACGCTGCATTCAGCTCACGTTCAGCGGAGAAGTCTCCGCCGACAAAAACTTTGATCGTCCGTTTGGGCTGCTCCGTTTTCGCTTGAATAGCCAGGAGGCTTCATCCGGTTGGTGGATCGAAGTCATGCCTGCCGAGCAAACCAACTCCGGGAGTGATGAATACGTGTGGGTAGTTACTCCGCCCTACCACTTCGGCAACGTCCGTTACCTGGACACTTCGTACGGCACTCCTGCAGAGGATGCCGTCAAGGGGCCGAGAGATTTTAACTTCGTCCTCGATCAGCAAGTCTTCCCTCGCGCAGCGGAGTTGGTAAACTTAGGCGTGTCCTCGCACCCGCTTTCCGAACACAAGTCCGAAGCAGAATTAGACAAAGAATCGCAAGATGCCATTGCCGCTCTGGAATCCTTGTCAATCGGGAAAGGCCGTCTTCAGATTCTGGACTCGCGAGTCGATGGCTCCGCTGGACAAGATGGCCTCGGCGCGATTGAATGGTTAAAGTTCCGTGTCGAGCTTCATGTTCCTTGCAACTTCATTGTTTCTGATTCTCCCGGCCTTTCGATTGACCGGTCGCAATGCTCAAGCGAACGCAAGAAACCCTGAACCATGTACAACTGGACAAACCTAGCTCTTGAAACTGCACGTCTGCGCGGGGCTTCTTACGCCGATGTGCGCGTTATGCATCAGCAGCAACGCGATTTGACCACCAAAAATGGCAAAGTTGGCACGTTGGCACAGTCTGAATCGATCGGTTTAGGAATTCGCGTTCTGGCCAACGGGACGTGGGGATTTGCGTCGACGGACCGCCTGACACGCGAGGGAGTGGCCAGTTGCGCGGCGCAGGCGGTGGCGATTGCGAAAGCTTCGGCTACAGCCAAACGCCATGACGTCGTGATGGTTGACGAGCGGGCGCACATCGATAGTTGGCAGAGCCCGTTTCGCAAAGACCCCTTTGAAATTCCGTTGGAGACGCAACTTACTCTTCTGTTGGCGGCGGACGCGGAAATGCGCCGGGTGAAAGGCGTGACGCTGACGGAAACCGATATGCAATTCCGCAAAACGGATAGCTGGTTTGCGTCCAGCATTGGCTCGCGCATTCATCAGCGTAAAGTGACGGCTGGATGCGGGATCGTGGCGACTTCATTCAAGAATGAGGAAATTCAGAAGCGTTCGTATCCCAATAGTTTTGGCGGACAGCACGCTTTGCAGGGGTACGAGCTGATCGAATCGTTGGACCTGGTGAAAAATGCGGCGGTAATTGCGGAAGAAGCGGTGGCGCTGCACAGCGCTGTGCAATGCCCAGAGAAAAAAGGGACTCTGATTCTGGGCGGGAGCCAATTGGGATTGCAGATTCATGAATCGGTCGGGCATCCCATTGAGCTGGATCGCGTGCTCGGCGAAGAAGCGAATTTCGCGGGCACCAGTTTTCTTACTCTCGACCAGGTGAATCGCCTGAAGTACGCATCGGAAATAGTGAATGTGGTGGCGGACGCGCGGCTGGAGCATGGCCAGGGTTTAGGCACGTTTGCCTATGACGACGAGGGCGTGCCCGCGCAATGCACGGACATTATCCAGGCGGGGCAATTCCGCGGCTATCTTTCGAATCGCGAGACCGCGCATCTGATTGGATTGCAGCGTTCCTCTGGCACCATGCGCACCGAGGGCTGGAACCGTTTGCCAATTATTCGCATGACTAACGTGAGTTTGCTGCCGGGGAATTGGGACTTTGACGACTTGATCCAAAGTACCGGCGATGGAATCTTGATGGAGACCAATCGGTCATGGTCTATTGACGACCGGCGGTACCAGTTTCAATTTTCCACGGAAATCGGCTGGGAAATTAAGGGCGGCAAGAAGATCCGAATGCTGAAAAATCCCAGTTATAGCGGGATTACTACGGAGTTCTGGAATTCCTGCGACGCCATCTGTAATGCAGAATACTGGACCTTGTGGGGCACGCCGAATTGCGGCAAGGGGCAGCCGATGCAAACGATGGGTACGGGACACGGCGCTTCTCCTTCACGATTCAGGAACGTGCATATCGGGGCGGCATTCTCGGATCAATGAAAGCCTCCGCTAAAATACATGCGCGCCCGAAGAGGGGCGAAGTAGCCGGCCCGATCGAATTGTTGCCTGGGCGCGAACTTCATCAAATCATCGAGACCGTATTGCGTCTCGCGAAAAAGATTGGTGTGGAAGAAACAGAAGTCCACGTCGATGAAGCGGCCGATGCGCTGACGCGTTTCGCTAACAACGCGATTCATCAGAACGTAGCGGAACACGGATTAACGGTCTCCGTTCGAACGGTATTTGAGGGTCGCACTGCGCGTGCGACGACCAATCGCATTGATGAACATTCGCTGCGAAACGCGATTGAAGGATCGCTTTCACTGGCGGCCAGCCAACCGAAAAATCCACTCTTGCTCCCGATGCCGGGTGCACAGAAATATTCGCGGGTGAATCGTTTTGTAAAACAAACAGCGGCGATTACTCCCGAAGACCGCGCGCTGGCAGTGCGGCGAGCGTGCGACCTAGCGATCAAAAAAGCACAAATTGCTGCCGGGATATTTGCCACCGGGCAGAGCCAGACGGCGCTTGGAAATTCGCGGGGGCTATTTGCGGCGTACCGCGAGACGCACGGAGAATTTTCCATCACCATGCAGGAGGAACCGGCGGCGAGCTGGGCGAAAGCCAATTCCGCGGATGTGCGAAATTTTGATCCGCAGAAGCTGGCTGCGCGCGCCAGCGAAAAGGCGCATCTTGCCGTTGACGCTCGCGAATTACCCGCTGGGCGATACACCGTCATTCTGGAGCCGGCCGCGGTGCTCGATTTGGCGGGGTTTCTTTTCTACGATTTTGCTGCCACCGCGTTGCAAGATAAGCGTTCGTGCCTTAACGAGCGCTTGGGTAAGCAAGTATTTGGCAAGAATATTTCGATTTACGATGACGCCTACCACCCGTTGCAGCTAGGCGTGCCATTTGACGGAGAAGGAATACCGCGGCAAAAAGTACATTTGGTGGATAGCGGCGTGCCGAAAAACCTGGTGTATTCACGCAGCAGCGCCAAAATCGCAGGCAAAAAACCTACCGGGCATGGCTTTATGCTGCCAAACGAATATGGTGAGGCGCCTATGAACCTGGTTTTCACGGGTGGTAAATCGTCACTGGAAGAAATGATCGCTTCGACGGAGCGCGGATTGCTGGTTACACGTTTGTGGTACATCCGGGAAGTAGACCCCTACGAAAAGATCATGACCGGGATGACCAGGGATGGTTTATTTCTGGTGGAGAAAGGGCGCGTCGTTTCGGCGGTGCGCAATTTCCGGTTTAACCAGTCTTTATTGGAAATGTTGCGGAATGTGGAGCTGATGGGACCGGCGGTACGCGCAACTGGCGAAGAAGCGTTCGAAATGGTGGTGCCGTCAATGAAGGTGCGCGAGTTTCATTTCTCGGAGGTCACGAAGTTTTAGATTACAAAATTTTAATATTCTTGCCGACCTAGAAAGCACCCATCAGAAAACGAATTCAGCGCATTCAAATTCTGAGTTTTACTTGCCCGGTGCTAGGGCCTATACAAACATATGGCCTCCGGGCGCCCAAGGTACTCTGACCAGCGGTTACCCGTTTCTCCGCCCACCGGCGTGGGGCAGAATGGGCGTCATCCGAATTGGGGGCACCCTGACCACGACGCCTGTGGGACGGGCTTCGTGGCGCGTCTGGGCGGTTCCGCAAACTACGACATTATCCAATACGCCTTGACCGCGCTGGAGCGGCTTACCCATCGCGGTGGTGTGGATGCGGACGGCGCCAGCGGCGATGGCGCGGGGCTGCTTACTTCGCTGCCGCAAGATTTTTTCCGTGCCCGCGCAAAAGAGCAGGGCATCGCGCTTCCTCAGAATTTCGGGCTTGGGTTCGCTTTCCTGGCAGCCCATGCGGTGAGCGATGCGCATTCCGCGATAGAGCACGCGGCGGAAAGCGAACGGTGTCGCGTTCTGGGATGGCGGCGCGTGCCGGTTGACGAGAAGTCACTGGGCCGGCGGGCGCTGGAAACGATGCCGGAGATTTGGCAGTTTTTCGTCGAGCCCATCAATCGCGCGAAATTGCCGGCGCGATTCGAGCGGCGTATGGCCATGATGCGCAAGCGCGCGGAAATCGCCATGCCGCCGCGGTGTTATATCTGTTCGCTGTCATCGCGCACGGTGGTGTACAAGGGCCTGCTGACGCCCTGGCAATTTCCGCAGTTTTACGAGGATTTACGCGATCCCTCCTTCGCCACTACCTTCGCGATATTTCACCAACGGTATTCCACCAATACGCAGCCGTCGTGGGACCTGGCTCAGCCATTCCGGCACGTGGCACATAACGGGGAAATCAACACCATTGTGTCCAACCGGCGGTGGATCGGAGCCAAACAACGCGAACAGCGCACGGCTTTGAAGGTGGGTGCGTGGTTCAGGGCGTTGGAGCCCAATGTCAGTGATTCAGCGAGTTTTGATAATGCGCTTGAGTTGAAGTTCCTGGAGGGGTTGTCACCCGAGGAAGCGATGCTCGGGCTCGTTCCGCCCGCATTTGAGAGGGATCCGGTTCTGTCGCGCGATGTTCGCGCGGCGTTGACGGCGGTTTCGCAACAGGGGGAGCCGTGGGACGGCCCGGCCGCGTTGGTTTTCTCCGACGGGCAATTGGTGGGCGCAAAACTGGATCGCAATGGCTTGCGGCCGCTGCGCTATACGCTGACGCATGACGGGTTGCTGATCGCCGGTTCCGAAACTGGACTGATTGATTTTGAAGAATCGCGCATCGCGGAACGGCAGCGTTTGGGTCCCGGCGAAATGATTCTGGCTGATCCAGCATCTGGGCTTTTCCTTCGCTGGCGGGATATTCTGAAGCGGTTGGCCGCCAATGTGGATCGGGGACCAGTTCCGCGGCGGCCAATAACCAATTCTGTTACTCGCCAGGCGCCTGCGGTCATCGACCAACCAAAACGCATGGCTGCTGCTGCGGGTTGGACCGAAGACCAATTCAAAACACTATTTTCCGCGCTGGTGCATGGAAAAGAGGCCGACTGGAGCATGGGCGATGACGCGCCTCCGGCATTTCTGTCCACGCTGACGCGGACGCTGTGGGATTACTGCAAGCAGCGTTTCGCGCAAGTCACCAATCCGCCCATCGATCCGCTTCGCGAATCACACGTGATGTCGCTCGAAGTGCATTTGAAGGGCGGCCACACTTTGCCGACGCCATTAATTGATGCTGCCCAGTTCGCGGAGCTTACCGAAGTATTTGGTGAAGCCCGCCGCATCGATTTCACCTTCCCTGCCGCCATGGGAGTCCCGGGCGCACGCCGTGCCATTGCTCAGATCGCAACTACCCCTCTGAGTAGCGGCGGACGCCCGGGATTCCTCCTCCTTAGCGATCGCGGCATCGGCAAGGAACGCGCGTGCTTGCCGGCGCTGCTGGCCACGGCGGCGTTGTGGAAAGCGATGGTGCGCGAAGGATTGTGGGATGTGCCGCTGGTGGTGGAATCCGCGCAGATTTTTGACACGCATCATGTGGCGCTCCTAGTGGCTGCGGGAGCGAGCGCGGTATTGCCGTATTTAGCTGATCAATTCGCGGAAGCGCTGGAAAGCGGCGGAGCGGAACGGGTGAGAAGCTCCGTGAATGCCGGGCTACGAAAAGTTTTGGCGCGCATGGGCGTGTCTACGGTTGCGAGCTATCGCAATAGCCAGCTTTTCGAAGTTGTGGGACTGTCCGAAGATTTGTGCGCGGAATTCTTTGAAGATGCCGCCGATTTTCCCGGGCAGAAAAGTTTGGACGAGCTGCTGGGCGATTATTTGCGCATGCATGAGAAAGCCTTCGCGGCAACGGCGGATGAACTGGGCGATGCGGGTCTATATCGTTTCCGCAAAGGCGCCGAGCTGCATGCTAATTCGCCGGAGCTGGTGCGGCGTCTGCATGCCCACGTACGCGCGCCGGATGCGCAAAAGTATTCCGCGTTGGAAGAGCTTGCGGAACGCCAGGGGACGGTATTTCTGCGCGATTTGCTGGATATCGTGCCGGGAACGCCGGTTGCCATGGAGGAAGTGGAACCTATAGAAGCGGTGCTGAAGCGTTTCAGCACGCAGGCCATGTCGCTTGGTTCGCTGGGTCCAGAGGCGCACCGCACGCTAGCCGTGGCGATGAATCTCTTGGGCGGGCGCAGCAACACCGGAGAAGGCGGGGAAGACCCGGCCACCTATCGCTATGAGCCGGAAGCAGCAAACAAAATCAAGCAGGTGGCGTCTGGAAGATTTGGAGTGACCGCGGATTACCTGGTGCACGCGGAAGAACTCGAAATAAAAATGGCGCAAGGCTCCAAGCCTGGCGAAGGTGGACAGCTCCCGGCACGTAAAGTTACGGAATATATCGCGCGCATCCGTCACGCCACTCCGGGGACGCCGCTGATTTCACCGCCACCGCATCACGACATTTACAGCATCGAGGACCTGGCGCAGCTGATTCATGATTTGCGCGCCGTGAATCCCTATGCGCGAATTGGAGTGAAGCTGGTTTCCGGCGCGGGAGTCGGGATTATCGCCGCAGGCGTTGCGAAAGCGGGCGCCGATGTAATCACCATCAGCGGTCACAATGGTGGAACCGGATCATCGCCGCTGACATCGATTAAAAATACCGGTTTGCCGTGGGAAATCGGTTTGCGCGAAACACATGACACTCTGGTTCGCGCTGGCCTCCGTTCACGTCTCTCTCTCCGCGTGGACGGAGGCCTGAAATTTGCACGCGACATCATTTTGGCGGCAATTCTAGGTGCCGACGAATTTGGATTTGGCACCGCGTCGCTGCTGGCAATTGGCTGCGTCATGGCGCGGCAATGCCATTTGAATACTTGTCCCGTAGGCATCGCCACACAAGACGAAAAATTGCGCGCGCGATTTACGGGGAAGCCAGAAATGGTGGTGGCATATTTCCAGTACCTCGCTGAGGAAGTACGAAATCGCATGGCGCAGCTGGGTGTGCGCTCTCTTAAGGAACTGTCGGGATGGTATGACCTGTTAGAAACGCGTTCCGGGATGGATGCGTTGTTGATCGTGCCGATTTCCGAATCGCGGCGCGTGGCTCCACAACAGGAGCCCACGCTGCACGAGCCAGCCAAGGAAGCTTCGCTGCATTTCGCCGAGGACCTGGGTGCTCCGCGCAAGACTGAAGCGATCCAAAATTCGGATCGCAGCGTGGGCGCGGGGATGAGCGGGGAATTGATGCGCAGGGACAAAACCGGCCGGCGGTCGCATGGTGAGATTGTGCATGAATATCGCGGCTCGGCGGGGCAGAGCTTCGGCGCATTTTTGGTGGAAGGCATGACGCTGCGTTTGCGTGGCGAAGCCAATGACTACGTCGGTAAAGGACTGTCCGGCGGAACAATTTCAATCTCGGCAGGCCGGGCTGCTTCGCGGCGCGGCGACGTGCTGGCGGGAAATACCGTGCTGTATGGGGCGACCTCTGGACAACTGTACGTCGCGGGACGCACGGGCGAACGGTTTGGGGTGCGCAACAGCGGTGCGCTCGCGGTCGTCGAGGGCGTGGGCCAGCACGGCTGTGAATATATGACCGGGGGCGTCGCGCTTATACTGGGGCCGCTGGGAGTAAATTTTGGTTCAGGCATGACCGGGGGATTGGCTTACGTGCTGCGGTCTGAAGTGGAAGATGTGTTGCATCGCGAGTTCGTTACGCTGGCGGAAATTGATGCCTTCGAAGAGAGTTCGCTGAGGCGCGTGATTGAAGAGCATATTTACCTTACGGCTAGTCCTCGCGCGGCAAAATTGCTGTTGCATCCCGGAACTCTACCGATGGTGCGGGTGCAGCCGGTGCATTTCCAGGGAACTATCGAAGCAACCTGGCGCCCCATGCTCGACAAACTGAAAGATCGCGATATATTAATGCCGGTGGGACGTGAAACGCAGACTTCGCAGACGGCATTGCAGGTATAAACGCTTGAAAGGGACTTTGCAACCGCTCGCGGATTTTATAAGTAAGTTATAATCACCGCCGAGCAATCGCTATGGATTTCGACCAACTCGCCACTTTCGTGTATGTCGCAAAATTAAAGAGTTTCTCGCGCGCGGGACAAAAAGTTTTTCGCTCGCAATCGGCGGTCAGTGCGCAAATTCGCCAACTTGAACAAGCCTATCGCGCCAAGCTTTTAGATCGTTCGGCCAAGTCCGTGGAGTTAACGCCGGCGGGCGAAGTGTTATTCGAATACGCGGAACGGCTGCTGCGCCTGCGCGACGAGTCCCTGCAGGGGGTGGCAGACCGCGGGAATGTGGTGCAGGGCACGGTTTTATTTGGCGCTAATGAAGCGACTTGCCTGTATCTGCTTCCCGACATTTTCGCGGAATTTCAGCGACGCTACCCGCTGGTGCATATCAGCATTTATCGCAATTTCAGCCACAAGATTTTGCAGCGCATCGAGGATGGCACGATCGATGTGGGCATCGTGACATTGCCCATCAAGGCGTTGAACACCAAGGTGCATCATATTTACCGCGACCGCTTGCGCTTCATGGTCAGCACGCGAAATCCTCTAGCCAACAGAACCAAAATTACCTTGGAAGAAGTGGCGGCGCAGCCATTGATTTTTCCGCGTACGGGATTCACGCGGCAGGTTCTGGACAAACTTTTCCGTCCGTATCGCTCACGGCTGCATGTCACCATGGAACTGCCGAGTATCGGAATGATCAAGCGGTTCGTTGCGGCTGATGCGGGAGTGTCTTTCATCAGCGAAAGTTTTGCCAGCGATCAAGTGAAAGCCGGGGAAGTGAAGCTGCTCAACGTCGAAGGCGTGGATCTATGGCGGGAATTAGGGTTGGTTTACCGGCGCGACCGCAGCCTACCGCGCGCGGCGCAATCGCTCATTGCTATTATTCGCGAGCATCGCAAACAGAGTGAGTCTCCGGTGGCTATCGGAGCTTGAGGCTTCTGCGAGTGGAAGTATTCCTGCGGCGCCATTTACCAACACTTAATTTTTGTTGAACTCCAAACTGGAGATCGCGCGAGCAATTACGTTTTCCTGGATTTGGATTAAATCGCTTTCCGAGTAGGTCATTCCCAGCACGGAAAAAATGTCCTCGCCGCGTGATACCACTAGTAGAGTTCCGGACCAGTCATGCTCGTCGGCAAGCCCGCGGTAATGAATCTCAACGGCTGGAAAGCCGCCAGCGACGGTCTTTCGCTGTGAAACGCGACGGTAATTTCCGTATGTTTCGCGCAGGCGTCTTTCCACATCAGCGGCGGTCGCGTCCAGCGAACCTTTGGTCTTTTCGCTGCCCACCACCATGAGGGTTGACTCGTTAGCGGTGCCCATGGCGACGATCGCGTTAGGAAGTTCTTTGCCAGCATCGTCGAGTAATTTCCAACTTGGAGGTTTATACATTTGGAAGCGATGTGTGTAGTTGATGTAAATGTTGCCTTGTAGAGTTTCACGATTACCGGCAGGCTCGATTTCTTTTGGCTTGGCGGGTTGGATCGTCGTTACGAGTGGAGCGGCGGGCGCCTTGGCTGTACCCCTGAGAGCCGGCGCGTTCGCGATGGTTGCAGCGGTGTTAGCTGCTCTGGTCGGCGGAACGACTGGTGTCGAGGGTCCGCTGAAGGA
This sequence comes from Candidatus Acidiferrum sp., assembly GCA_035996445.1. GTDB lineage: Bacteria > Acidobacteriota > Terriglobia > Acidiferrales > UBA7541 > Acidiferrum. The sequence goes on from DASYJM010000177.1 coordinate 65,344, forward strand.
AATCGTTTTTTTCTCAGGAACTGCTTCCGACACTGAAGAGACGGGCGCCGGTTGCGAGATGGCCGTCGGAGTCGAACGGGAAGAAGGGCGAGTTTCCTTTTGCGCCACGCTGGCCGCAGGTTTTAATGATGCGGCTTCCGGTTTGGCTGCCGCGGGTTTCTCTGCAACAACGGGAGGCTCAGACTTTGCTGCATTGTGACCTGACGTGACATTCGGGACGATGGAAGCAATCTTGTTTTTTTCGACCAGCACAAATCCAAAGTCGGTCTTCACTTTGAACATGTTGTCTTCATACGAAACGATCACGCCATAGAGCTTTTGCCCATCTTTTAGACGAATTTCATCCGCTTGCGCCAGCTTGGGGAACAAAGTCACCGCCAAGATAGCGATGCTCAGGAAAAATGAGCTGCGGGGAACGCCCATGTCTCTGAGTATGCTGCCGACCGCAAACTGCTGGCAACATCTGTGCGAAAGAGGGTTGTCTGCGTCGTTACATGCGTCGAGAGGGCGGCAATGGGGTCCGGAGGGGATCGCGTGACGCCCGGATATTGCGACCGTTTAAGTCAGGCGGGGCTTGGGGTAATATTATTTTGCGAGTCGGCAACCTTGAAAGCAGCGGAAACTGGAAGCGTTCAAGGCCGACGAAATCGAAAGGCTTCAATGTCCGAGACTAAGGAAACGAATACATTTGACACGGTGGACCACATCGCTGTTGCGGTGAGCGATGTGAAAGGCACCGTCGATTGGTATCTTGAAAATTTTAAGTGCCAGGTGACCTACCAAGACGATAGCTGGGCATTGCTGGAATTCGCGAATATACGTGTCGCGTTTGTCCTGCCACAACAGCATCCGCCGCATTTTGCGTTGTTGCGGGACCCTGCGCTCTTCGGCGAGCCCAAGATACACCGTGACGGTACTCGTTCTGTTTATCTGCATGATCCGTCTGGAAATTCCGTTGAAGTGCTGGCGATGAAATAGCGTTCTGACATTCATTTGTGCTGCGAAGTTTCGAGCAGGTTAGCTGGGACTTCCCCCGTAGGACGAATGCGGCGATTGGCCAGGCCTACTCCTGCGAGTACGAGCGCGCCGCCGATGATCTGCGATGTGGATAGCGGCTCGGCCAGAATGATCGCAGCCAGAACAGCGGTGAGCGGCCCTTGGGACAACAAGCTAATCGAAGCTGCCGTGGCGGGTAGATGACCCAAAGCGTACGTGAGCGCGAGATAGCCGCCAAGTTGTGAAACTAAGCCAAGTCCGAAGAGCGCGCCCCAGGAACGACCGGGCGGTACTTTCAGCGAAATACCTAGCGCGACGTTGATGATGAAAAGAAATAGCGCGCTGGAAATCATCGCCAGACGGAGAAAGACAAGCGTGCTGGTGGTCATACGCACGCGTTCGGTAGCGAGCATATACACTGCGAAGCACGCGGATGCCGCCAGGGCCATGGCGTCGCCCCAGCCCAGGTTGAAATGCCGCGCGAGGTCACCCGCAACGATAACCACGCATCCGGCGATGGCGAGAAATAACCCCAACCAAAAATCCCGGCTCGGGCGTTGCTGGAAGATCAGCCAACTGAGCAGTCCAACGAAGACCGGCGTATTGTTGCCGAGCAAAGTGGCATTTGCGGCTGAGGTGCGCAAGATAGATGTGTTAAAAAATGCCAGATCGAGAGCGAAGAAAATCCCGCCGACAGCTATGACCATCAGTGTTTTAGGACTCACGCGCGGCGATTTGCCGCCGATGAACCAGGTGGGAACAAGCAAGACTGCCGGAATGAGCATGCGATAGAATGCAGACGCCGGGCCGGGGATGTCCGTCCAGCGCACGAAGATTGCCGACCATGCGATGCACAAAACGCCTGCCGCTAGCGCGAGGTAAGGCCACGGGTTTGGAGCGTTGCGCGGCACGGTCATGAGCAGTTGGGGCGCGCGCCAAAGATGTCTGGGGTTTTCAATCCACGGAGTATCGCACACGAAGACGGCGGAGTTGGCGCTTTTGGATCGGGGATTAGATCACAACATTGAGACAATTTGGATGGATGTATTCGGGAGCTTTTTATGTATACGGTCAGGACGGAATCGACAGGCATGCAACATAAAATAACGCGGCGTGATTTTCTGAACGGAGTGGGCGTGGGCGTCGGTGGAGCCATCGTCGGCGCGGCCGGAGTTTCCAAGGTATTTGGCGCAGACACTCTGTTGGCTGCTGCCGCGCTTGAAGAATTATCGCCGGAGAACGCGGCTGGGTATTATCCGCCGGTAAAAATGGGCATGCGCGGGAATCACGATGGGACCTTTACGTTCGCGCACTTGTTGCGCGATGGGCAATCCTGGAACGATCTCGGGCGAGCGGCGGCGACCGGCGAAAGCTACGATCTGGTCGTCGTCGGCGCGGGAATCAGCGGCCTCGCGGCGGCATATTTTTATCGCCAGAGGGCAGGGAAGAACGCACGCATTTTAATCCTGGACAACCACGATGATTTTGGCGGGCACGCCAAGCGCAATGAATTTCAGGCAGGCGGCCGCACGGTGCTTAGTTACGGCGGAACTCAGTCGATTGAGAGCCCCGGAAAATATAGCGATGTAGCGAAAGCTTTGATTCGGGACATTGGTGTGCGCGTCGAAAAATTCGAGCAAGCCTACGACCAGAAACTTTATTCGAAGATGGGCACGGCGGCCTTCTTTGATAGGGAGACGTTTGGCGAGGACCGCCTGGTCACCGGAATGAACGCCACGCCGTGGCCAGAATTTCTTGCCCAGGCTCCGCTGTCCAATGAGGCGCGCCGCGACATCGCGCGTGTGTATACGGAGAAAAAGGATTATCTGGCGCCCATGTCCCTCAAAGAGAAAGCCGTGTTACTGATGAAAATCAGCTATGCGGCGTACCTGACGAAATATTGCAAGGTTACGCCGAAGGCGCTGCCGTTTTTTCAGACGTTTACGCATGACCTGTTTTGCGTCGGCATTGAGGCGGTGCCGGCGATGGAATGTTATAAAGGCGGCGACGATTATAACTCGTTCACTTATCCAGGATTCGACGGGCTTGGGTTCCCGGACTCGGAAAAAGAGGAGCCGTACATTTACCATTTCCCGGACGGCAATGCCTCGATCGCGCGGCTCCTGGTGCGCGCGCTTATTCCGTCCGCGATGCCGGGTAGTTCGATGGAAGACGTAGTCAGCGTGCGTGCCGCGTATAGCAAACTGGACACCGCGGACTCGCCGGTGCGCATACGATTGAACAGCACCGTTGTGCAGGCGCGAAACGCCGCCAGCCAGGGAGCGATGGAAGAGGTGCAGATCGCTTACATGCGCGGCGGAAAGTTGTACACGGTCACCGGGAAGAACTGTGTCTTGGCGTGCTACAACGGAATGATTCCTTATATTTGTCCGGATGTTCCCGCGGCACAAAGCAAGGCGTTGTCTTACTTGGTGAAAATGCCGCTGGTGTACACGCATGTCGCATTGCGAAATTGGGAGCCCTTTGCAAAATTAAACGTGCATCACATTGTGGCGCCGGCCAGCTATCACACGTATACCGCGCTCGATTTTCCGGTGAGCCTGGGCGCGTACAAGTTTCCTGCCAGCCCAAAGGAGCCAGCCGTTCTTTTCATGTTGCGCACGCCATGCAAACCGGGCCTGAATCAGCGAGAACAAAATCGCGCGGGGCGCAGGGAATTACTAGACACGCCGTTCGCTACGTTTGAGAAAAATATCCGCGATCAATTGAACAGAATGCTGACGCCGGCGGGCTTCGATGCGGGGCGCGATATTGAGGGGATAACCGTGAATCGCTGGGCGCACGGCTATGCGTTCACTCCCAATCCGTTGTTCGATCCGGATTGGAAGGAAGAGGAAAAACCGTGGGTCATCGGACGCAAGTGCGTGGGCCGCATCGCGATTGCCAATTCCGATGCGGGCGCCAGCGCGTACACCAACGTGGCCATCGATCAAGCGTGGCGTGCAGTCGGGGATTTGCACGAAGCTTAGCTCACGGACTTAACTTGGAGGCCTGTCCGGCCCCTACCTGATGGCCTAAATGTCTTATTCGGTTTTTCGCCGCGAATTATGATATCGTCTCAGCGTAGGCTCCCGAAGTCGGATTGCCTGAACTTCCTGGAACGCAAGTAGTAGCCCTTCCTCCACTGGTTCAGCCAATTTTCAGCCAAGGTGTGTAGTGCCGGGAAACGGCTGCGCGAATTCCTGCACTCACGGCGCTTCGAAGGGTACCGGGAGAATTACGATGAAAAGTTTATTTGTAGGGAATATGAGCTTTCAGACCACCGAAAGCGACCTGCGAACATTGTTTGAACCGTTTGGTCAGATCACCCGAGTGCATATGGCCATGGATCGCGAAACTGGCCGTGCACGTGGATTTGCGTTCATCGAAATGCCCAACGACGAGGAAGCGGCGAAAGCCATGGCGGGGCTGGATGGCAAGGAGCTGGGCGGACGGAACCTGAAAGTCAACGAAGCCCGTCCCAAAGGCGAAGGCGGACCACCACGCAGCGGGCAGAGAAGTTTCAATAATGGTCCCAGCGCCGGTCGTGGACCGAACACCGGTCGCGGACCAGGCGGTGGCAGCGGCGGCGGCCGGGGCAAAGGTGGTGGCGGAGGACGCGACCGCTTCTCGAACGAAGATTATCGCGAGTCCGTTAGGCAGCCGCGCGAACCGCGCTGGTAGCTTGCACGTTGCAAGGACGCCCGGCCCGGGCCGGTGTGCACTCTGTAGCGAGGAGAGAGAATGACAACGACCTTTCAAAAAAGGCAAAAAGAAATGAAGCGGATGGAAAAGCGCAAAATGAAGGAAGAAAAGCGCGTCCAACGCAAAATGGATAAAACCGCTCCCAAGGACACGGGAACGGATCCGGCTCTGGACCCCACCATCGATTGGAATCACTCCGACGACTACATGACGCAGGAGTAGCGGCGTTTAGGTAGTTGCTCTGAGTTGCATGCGCTCCGATCTGATGACCGAAGAGGCCACGCTCAACTTAAATTCTTGGTTGGCACAATAAATAAATGATTTAGAAATGTGGCGAAAGGCTAAACCTTTTCGGCGGAACCGTAGTGCTTCAAGACTCCGTCGACGGCCACGCCGACATATCGGCCCGCTCGCAAAAACTGCATAATTTTCGCGCCTTCCCTGGCCATTTTTGCCCAACGGGATTTGGTTTGCGAATTTTGTTCCAGGGCGCGAAAGTCAATTCCATTCACTTGAAAGTCGATTTGTGCGAGGCGATTTTTGCTTGTTCGGCGAACCGGGAAGGTCGCTCCGCCGACGGATACGATTTTTTTATGTTCCACGAGTGCTTGGCGCCACACCGAGATGAATGCGTCGTCAATGGTGGACCCGGCGTCGGCTGCAGTCATTAAAATAGTTTAGGCCACCGAGGAAGTCCCGGCTGGAAAAATGATTCGGGATGAGAAACTCGAACTGCAAAGCGCCCTTAGAACCTAAACGTCTCGGAGTAATCGTTTCCGTTACTGCAATCTGCTAATAAGATCGTGTTCCTGGCGTGCTGGACAGAATCGGAGGAGGGTTGACCCCAAAACAAGTGCTAGACGCATTGCCATCTTTCATTTCTCCGTTGTTAAAATGGCGAGGACTCATGAGGATACATCGTGACGCGCATTGGTACTTAATTAATACTTGAATTCCCTCACTCGTCGTATCCAGGGAACGGGGTGGGACGAGCGAAAAACCCCTTACTCTTTCCCATTACTCCAAAAGTGGCAGGTTGGCAGGTTCAGAAGATTTGGCTCCGGGGCGTGGACTCGAACCACGATAGCCAGATTCAAAGTCTGGAGTCCTACCAATTAGACGACCCCGGAGTAGCCGCAAGAAGTTTAGCAGAGGGCACCAACTGTTAGAAGTGCGCGGTGGCGATGTCGACAAAAAATTCACGCGATAATATGCGGTTCGAAGAGTCATGCGACAGTTTTCGTTCACAATGCTTGCTGAGGTCGGTGCGCCGCCAACAAGATTCTGTTAAATTGATTAGGTTCGTTGCGCGACGCACATGTGGAGAGGTGTCCGAGCGGTTTAAGGAGCACGCTTGGAAAGCGTGTGTAGGAGAAATCCTACCGTGGGTTCGAATCCCACCCTCTCCGCCATATTTCTAGTATCCGCTAAATTACAGTAGTATCGACGGCTTGCTACCGCCTTGCTACCTTTTTTATCGATCTAGCAGGAGGCTGCATGGCCAGCGCGTATGCATGATTCCGCGGAAATGATGGTTGGGAATACCAGAAGGTCGGCCGGGGCCGGCCGTCTAAAGGCGCAAAATTCCACGTGCGCTTCACAGACGCACGAGGAAAACGCCGCTGGAGCCAACCGTTCAACACACCACAAGAGGCTGAGAAAAATGCCTCTGGAGTCGCTGTGGCTGCGCACGCTGCGTCGCAAGGCTTGACGGTAGCAGAATTCCAGGACCTTACCAACGCGGGGCGAACGTCCGTGAAGATCGCCATCGAAAAGTTTCTAAAGCTGCACAGAAACGACCGCCCTAAAACCATCCAGCAATACGAGAATGTTTTGAATCATTTGCTAGCCAATCTCCCAGATGGCGTTCGTTTTGTGAAGGACTTGCCGAGGCTGACGCACTTGACGCTTATTTGCAAACACTAGAACGGGACGAGTTACGATCTATTCAAGACCCTCCCGCCAATCCGAACTAGTACTCATAGTTATTCACATTATGCTGTCAATATAGAGAGTACTTCGTCCGAACGCGTTAGTTCCCTAAAACATCCCGTCATGCGAGATAATTCGCTCTCGGCGCATAACTTGAAATAATTGCAGGCTCAAAAGCTTGTGCAGTTGTGGTCTAAATCCCGCGCATTCTTGTGGAGTTACGCAATAGGTAAGGCTAATTCATCCAAAAATGAGACCAGAACTTTCCATCGTGATCTCAGTTCGAGATAATTGGCGACAACTCGCGGAGTGTGTTGACAGCATCGCCCACCAAGACGCACGTCCTCAATTGGAAGTTGTAGTGATTGATGACGGCAGCAAAACTCCTCTTCCTGCTAGAGCACTGGAAAGTATGCGACATGTACAACTCCGACTGCTGCGTCAAGCGGCTCTTGGAATTGCTGCCGCGCGAAATTACGGCCTCGAATTGACAAGGGGCGAGCTCATTGTTTTTGTTGACTCCGATTGCTTGCTTGAGCGGAACTGCCTCAAGAATCTGGTGGAGGCGACAAAATACCACACTGATGACGTTGCTTTTCAGTTCTCAGTTTCCTCTCTGGAAAGGACTCTGGTGCAACAAATCGAGAGGCTCCGACTTCGGATGGTGCAGGAATCCCTCCTGCTCGAGTCGGGTCATATCCTCTACGCTAACACTTCGGGCCTTGCTTTTCGTTCATCGTATGTCACGCAGTCTGAAGATTTTTTCGACGTTAGCGTCGTTAGAGGATCTGACACGCTCAAGTTGGCACAATTGATCCGTCAGGGTAAAGCGCCCCGATTTCTCTCACAGTGCAAAGTTTTCCACTGTCCGGAATCGCCGTTCCCGAAATATGCGCTCAAATGTTTTCGCGTTGGTTACCATGATTCGTATTCGCACGAGAAACTTAAGGCTTCGGGGGGTGTTTTGCTGGATTGGACCCACAAGTATCAAGCGCTGAAGCGCACGCGCTTAATGTCACCATGGAATACCGATCGTATTCGTTGTGCTGTCAGCGCTCTTTTATGCTTTTCATTCAAAAAGTTAGGACGTGCTACATCCCGCATAATTGGAAATCATTCCGTCAAAACAAAATTGCTGTCCGTTAGAATTGATGCCATTCGACGGTCGGAACTGCTTTATCGAATTGTGACCAGCGCGACACGCCACCGAAGCCTGTGGGTATCGTACGCAAATGCATGGACGCTGGTGCAGGCTAAGAAGCTAGGCAGCTTTCAGTCGCTCCTGAATTCCGCCGACATCTGTTTCGCGGACGGAGTAGGTGTCAAGCTCGCTGCCATTCTGCTCGACCAGCCCAGAGTTCGAAAGATAACATTTAATGACGTGATATTTGATCTTTGTCGAGAGCTAGCCAATCGAAGTCTGAGTATCGCGCTCATTGGCGGCCGAGATGCGATCTTGCGGGAGGCAAGTGCTACGATTTCTAAGGCAGTGCCCAACCTAAATGTCGTACTGCAATCATCGGGATATTTCTCTCCTGCTGAGGAAGAATCGTTGAAGATTGAATTGGTGAAACGGAAACCAAACGTGATTCTTATTGGCATGGGGCAACCTCGGCAGGAGGCGTGGGCCGTTACAGTGAGACCCCTGTTGCCTGAGAGTGTTCTTTGCTGCGTTGGCGGCCTTTTCGACTACCTTGCGGCACCGAGAGGGTGGGCGACATTTGCGCGGCGGCTCGGTTTGGAGTGGGCCTATCGGTTGTGTAGTTATCCGAAGAAGACTGCGCGTCGGTATCTCTTGGGGGTACCCATGCTTTTCGGTTATATCATAATGGAACAGGCCCGACGGGCGACAAGGCGTACTCCGCGCGAGATTTTTTAAGCTTTTAGGGCCACTGTCTTCTTCCCTTAGATTGCAGATCTGGGCTTGGTGCTGGCAACCCTAATGATGGAACACCGCAACACCGCATCGCAAAGGTAGGTCCCGGTTCCCGCCGGATCCGCTGACTTAAAACGAGAAATGGAAACTGAAGGTAATTATCGGCCGATCTTCGTTGTGGGTGCCTCCCGCTCCGGGACTGAGCTGATGAGATCAGTTCTGAATCAGCACCCATCAGTTTGCATCAGCCCGGAAACACACTATTTCGATGATCTGCGAGTCCGACTGCGCGGTCATGAGTACCATGGCTTAACCGCCAGCGAATCGCGGCAATGCCAGAATTATTTCAGGGCGGTGTTGCATCGCCCTTACGGACACAGCGGCGAACCACAGAATTCGCCGCTGTCAGAGCAACAGCTGAGCGAAACAGCTGCAATGATTGGTTCAGGAGCCGACGCGTACTTCGAAGCGTTTTGCCGTCTTGATGCCCAGCAGAAGCGAGCAGATCGGTGGGGTGAAAAAACGCCGCGTCACGTCTTTTGCTTGCCAGAAATCTTCCATGCTTTCCCGCGAGCCCAAATAATCTGCATGGTGCGCGATCCCAGAGCCGTGATCTCGTCCTATCGCGATTGGAAAAACTCGGGCGACTTCGATTTTGAAAAAGATCCGGGTCACAAAGCAACACTCGAACAGGAGGAGCGACGCGCTCGACGCTCCTACAACATCCTCATTGCATGCTTGCTGTGGTCCGGAAGCGTCCGCGCGGCGATCGAGGGTCGGATGCGATTCACACACGATCGCGTATTTATTCAGCGCTACGAGGATCTAGTCGGCAACTCTAAGTCCGCATTAGGCGTTCTAACTTCATGGCTTTCGCTAAAACTCCATCCAGCAATGCTAAATGTTCCCGTGATCAACAGCTCGTTCGCGAACTTTGAACGGTCTGCTGGATTTGCGAAACAATTCATTGACCGGTGGCGGACTAAGCTTAACGTTCGCGAGATCGCTGTCATCCAGACGAGCTGCGCACATCTGATGCGCTACGCCCACTACGAACTCGACCCCATCGGCACACCACTTAGACCTCTTCTTTGGGAATGTTTGAGGCTGCCAGGCGCCACAATCAACGCTGCTGTAGCCAATTACTCGCGCATCGGCGCCCTTGGCCCTTACCTTTATCGGAGGATTCGCTACGCGATCGGCGGCCGTATAGAAGGATAGTACGCCGCACAAGACAAAATCCGGACCCTCTCTGTCTCATTTCAAAAAGAAATCTCTCCAACATTGTATAGCGTTTTTCAGTGTTTACGTACTCAGGGAAAGTCACCAAACGTTGTTGTGAATTAAACAATTGTGTACTGACGATCTGCCGAAGAAGTACCATGGGGAGCTTCAGATTTCAGATGCTCAATCGACGCTGCATGACTGGATTCTAGATCAGTGTCCCCGTTGTGAATTTACCTTGAGGCTGAGCATGCCGGGATCATCTCTCCGAATCGGTCACCTACAGGCGCTGGAGGCGGAGAGCATCCATATTGTCCGCGAGGTTGCGGCGCGAGAATCGCGTCATTGACCACGATCAAGACGGATCGATGGAGCTAAAAAAGCGCGAGGGATATTTTTGACCGACGGGGCCGAGACAAGAGGCTTGCTGAGATTCCTGACCGCTGGGAGTGTGGATGATGGAAGGTCTACCCTCATAGGCAGGCTGCTCTTCGAATCAGGCGGGGTTTTCGAAGACCAACTGAATTCAGTGCGAAAAGTCTCGTCTAAGGGACATGTCCAACCGGACTTATCATTAATTACTGACGGCCTGAAGACTGAACGCGAACAAGCGATCACGATTGATGTCGCACACCGTTACTTCGCCACTCCACGCAGGAAATTCATCATCGCCGACACGCCGGGTCATGAACAATACACCCGCAATATGGCCACCGCTGCCTCAACCGCGGATTTAGCGGTCCTTCTCGTAGACGTACCCAAAGGGGTCCTTGATCAGACCCGCCGACACGCTTACATAATGTGGCTGCTCGGAATCCGCCACATCATCCTTGCCGTCAACAAGATGGACTTAGTCAGTTTTCGCCGCGATGCCTTTGAGTCCATCTGCCAGGACTTCACAAGAGCTATGCCTTTTCTTGACTGTAGTGTTAAAGAGTTTGTTCCCCTGAACGCATTGGAAGGAGACAATGTAGTGTCTTCTAGCAGGCGAATGCCTTGGTATGAAGGCCTTTCGTTGCTGAGACTATTGGAAATGATAACTATTGAAGACGAGCGGAATCTTCAGGATTTCCGGTTTCCCGTGCAGACTGTAATCCGCCCAAATCAAGACTTCCGTGGTTATGCAGGTCAGCTCGTTTCAGGAATCGTGAGACCGAATCAGACGGAAATTACTTTACCCTCTCTACAATTAGCAGTTGTCAAC
>DASYJM010000178.1:0-14380 GCA_035996445.1 Candidatus Acidiferrum sp.
TTTTGCACAGTAGGTCTCGTGGTTTCGGAGTTGAGCAACGTGAGAGACTCATTCGGGACAGCCGTTCTGTGCTGGCCGGAATTTGAAGCTAGCGAACTGGAATAATTAAGTATTCACTAAGCTAACTACATGGTACTATCACGCAATTTTTTTTATGCTCACGGCATGACCGAGACACGACCGACTAAACATTCCCTCACCGAGGTGTTGCATGGCAGACGATAGATCCAAATTGCTGGAAGCGGCCATATCGCAGATTGAAAAGTCTTACGGGAAGGGCTCCATCATGCGGCTCGGCAGTCGCGATGTGCTGGTGCCTGTCAGTGTGATCCCCAGTGGTTGCCTTTCCATCGATGCCGCGCTTGGCGTGGGCGGCTTTCCCCGTGGACGGGTGATTGAAATTTATGGTCCGGAATCTGGTGGCAAGACCACCATGACCTTGCACGTCATTGCGGAAGCGCAGAAGCTCGGCGGCCAGGCGGCGTTTATCGACGCAGAACACGCGCTCGATCCGGTGTATGCGCGAAAACTCGGTGTGGACGTGGATAATCTGCTTGTGTCACAGCCAGACAACGGCGAGCAAGCTTTGGAAATTGCGGAAGCGCTGATTCGTTCGGGGGGCGTAGACGTTGTGGTTGTCGACTCCGTCGCTGCGCTAGTGCCTAAAGCCGAATTGGAAGGCGAAATGGGCGACCCGCAGATGGGTCTGCAGGCACGGCTGATGTCGCAGGCGCTACGCAAACTTACCGCGATCGTTTCGAAGTCGCGGACCTGCCTGATTTTCATTAACCAGATTCGCGAAAAAATCGGCGTGATGTTCGGCAATCCGGAAACTACTACTGGCGGTCGAGCTTTGAAGTTTTATGCCTCCATGCGCGTGGATATTCGGCGCATTCAGGCTATCAAGGACGGCGATAAAGTTGTGGGCTCGCGCACGCGCGCCAAGATCGTAAAGAATAAAGTGGCCGCGCCATTCCGCGAAGCGGAGTTCGACATTATCTATGGCGAAGGCATTTCTCGCGAAGGCGATCTAATTGATATCGGCGTGGATCGCGGTGTGCTGGAAAAGAGCGGCACGTGGATCAGCTTCGGTAGCGAGCGCATGGGGCAGGGCCGCGAAAATGCCCGCACATTCCTGAAGGAAAACAAGGATGTACGCGACAAACTGGAATTGGCTCTGCGCAAAAAGCTTGAAATCGCGATCCCCGTCAACTCCAACTCCGCTGAACCCGGGCCCAACGGTCACGCTCCTCACACACAAGCAGAAAAGCCGCCAGTGAAAACCACGGCTGCCGCCGCTGGAGCAGACGCTTCGCGGGGCCGACCAAGTCGATAGATTTGCGGCTATCCACATCTAAGAATGAGTGGCGGGTCAGTTTCCGATTGGCGCGACTAACCGCGTGCTGGATGGCGAAATCGAAAGTCACCGAGAGCAGCCATAACAAAAAGGGTTTCTATTCTACGAAGGCCACAAGTCCACTTTTACGCCTGCTTTTTCTAGGCGACGTACCAATTCTTTTCTGTTTCTTTTGATTGGGGCATCATCGCCGGGGTTGCGTAGCCCGTTTTCCTGCACGGCCACGACGAGGCCATACGGCCATGCGGTGGACGGTAGTTTTTCTAAGTATCTGACCACTTCCCTGGTGACATCGCCGCGGCTTTCGTAGGAGTACTGTTTGGCCGGGCATCAATTCCATTTGCTTGAACCATCAGATACGGATTCTGCCAATCACGCACATCCCTAACGTCGCTGTACTGATTGGGGTCTGGAGGCGGGAGCGGGAATGATATTACGTTGGGGATTCTCTGAATACTCGTTGGCTGCGAGCAGGAAACGGAGACAATTGTTACCCCAGCAAAACCGCGAGTAGGTTTCGGGCCGCGTATCGCACTTTACACTGAATTTGTGTCCGCATTCCACGCGGGGTAGTCTGCGAAATAGCCCGACAAATTTTCGAGTTTCCGGTAACGCGATTAACGCAAGGTAACCGCGACGTCCTTACACCAGTACGGGCTCTTTCGCGGTTCTCACATTGCCATTGTTGTAGTTCTTTCCACACGAATCGCAGAACAGCGCCGCGAAAGTGGTGCCATCTTTCGCGCTGGCGTTCGGGATTGGGTTCCAACCCTTTGCCTTCGTGAGCTTGCCACTCTGTATCAACGCCTGAAACAAGTGCTCACAGATGTAGCTCATTCCATCGGCGTCTGCCTTTTTCGCGTCGGCGAGCTTGTGAATCCAAATCGTTTGCGCCATGTGGTCCTCCAAGTTCAGGCTCCACTGTGGCACACGTGGAGATGCGCAAACACCTGCTCGGAGGGACAGATGTGCTCCGTTGGCAACCAGGCCTCAACATTGAGGCCCAACTTGCTAGGGTCCGATGACGCGATTACCAGGCAAGTGGGCTTAAAATCCTCGCACGCAGGGGAAGCATTCACCGACTCTTCATATTTCTGACATCTCCCTATCATTCAGAAGTCGTATTTATGTTGCGTCATTTGCAGTGGTCAGGATCCGACACAACTTGTGTGCCACGACTGCGTATGGAAAGCGTACGCACAATAAGGATTGGGGGAGCTTCGATGAGAACTTTTCTGTTTGGCTTAGCAGTCACTCTGGCTCTAGCGGTAGGTATACCTGCTGTGCATGCCCAGAATAAGGAGACGGGCGAGCACGATGCGCGCGAGCAGGACGGCGTACCGAAGCTCGATCACGTGTTCGTGATCGTGCTCGAGAATCACAACAGCTTTACAAGCTTCGGCAGCAACGGCATTCTTGACAACCCGCAGGCGCCGCAGATCACAGCGCTCGCGCACAAATACAACGTTGCGCCGAACTACCATGGGGTCTGGCACCCCAGCCTGCCGAATTATCTCGCGATGATCACAGGCGACTGGATTGGGACTGACGTCTTAGCGAAGGGGCACATGTATCCGCAGGGGAGTACGGTGGGCGTCAGCGATGACGACTCGGCGTCGGTCTCCACCGACTACGGCCCGCCCGCCAGCCCCTCGGTGCATCGCTGGCGCGTCCAGCTGCCGTCTCTTGCGGGCCAGCTGGTCAAGGCTGGCAAGGACTGGCGGGCGTACCTGCAGAACTTCCCTGAATCAGGCACGCATCTTGCCAATTGGCCTGGAGACAACAATACCGCCAAGCTGTATGCGGTCAAGCACAACCCATTTCCTTACGTCGCTGAGATCCAGGACGACCCAACGCAATTTTCCAAGCAGGTCCCCATCGACCAGCTGTTCAGCGACCTCGGTCGTGAGCAGGTCCCGGCGTTCTCGTACATCGTGCCCGACCAATGTCGTGACATGCACGGACTCGGTAACCCGCTCGCGCCCTGCGGCGGCGCATCTGACACGGACGACAATGACGTCAAGCGCGGCGACGACGAGACTGGGTGGCTCGTCAACGCCATCACCGGCAGTCCCGTGTGGGAGCACGGCCGCAATGCTATCTTCGTCGTATTCGACGAGGGGAACGGTCCGCTGACCTGCCCCAACTACAATCCCGATACAAGGGTGGACATCGCCCCCGGTTCACTGTTGCCGGCCGCCAAGTGCTACGATCCAGCCAACTTCAATGATCGGGTGGTGTTCATTGCCATCACGAACTACGGAGTGCGTGGCGTGCAAGATACGCGCTTCCAGTCCCACTATTCGTTGTTGAAGACAATTGAAGCCGCCTTTAGCCTGCCCTATGTGGGGCATGCGGCGGACTCCACCACCCACACCCTGGCGCCACTCCTTGCACCGGCCGATCGCTAATCGGGAATGTTTGGTAGGGTGCAATTTGAAATTATGCCTCGTGATGGCGTCCAATCCGCTAAGATCGCGGTTCCTCTTTGCCGCGTGAAACGAGACTGCAATCTCGCGAAGCAAGAGCTTCGGAACGGTCATCATGGGATAAGTTCTGATTAACGTGCCAGTGGGAATCTGACCCACTACCTAAAAATGCCCTCCCGATGAGTTTCGGAAGGGCATTTTTTTGTTTGCTGCTGATAAACTTGATGCGTGTCCTCCACCCACAATGAAATCGTTCGCGAATCATTCACCACGCAGGCGACGGCTTTCGCTGCCAATCCGTGGGTTTCCGATGAACAACGCATCGCGCGCCTGGTTTCCGCTGCGCGGCTTACCGGCACGGAACGTGTTCTAGACATTGCTGCCGGTCCGGGATACATCGCGGAAGCCTTTGCAAAAAACTCGTGCGAAGTCCTGGGCATGGATCTGACTGAAGCAATGCTCGCCATTGCCCGTACTCGAACCGCAGAACACGGCGTGAAAAACATTTCATTTACCACCGGCGACGCGCAAAATCTGCCCTTCCACGAAGGCGAATTCGATGTTGTGGTGTGCCGCCTCGCTCTGCATCACGTGCAGCAACCTGCCAAGGTGGTTAGCGGAATGTCTCGCGTATGCCGCCGTGATGGCATTGTGCTGGTGGAAGATATTTATGGCAGCGAACATTCTGCGCGAGCCGCCTATCAAGATCGTTGGGAAATATTGCGGGATCCGTCACATGTTCGGACGGTGCCGCTGAGTGAACTACTGCATATTTTTCGCGATGCCGGACTGGAAACAGAAACAGTGAGTACCGCGGATGATCTTTGCCCGGAAGTAGAACAATGGATGGCCACCACAAGAGTGCCTGCGGAGCGAGCCGCGGAAATACGCCTGTTGCTGGAGGATGATTTACAGCACGATCTTAGCGGCACGCGGCCATTTCGGAAGGCGGCAGGGCAGATGTTTTTTCACGCCCGCACGGTGATTATGTCGGGCCGAAAGATCAGTGCCTGACCCTTGGGTCAGCTAAAGGCCAGTTGATACAAAGCAAAGCACATACGTTCGTACTAACCCTCACAGGCTATTGCGTAGCGGATACCATCACCATAATATGTCTCAAGTTGAGCGGGAGCCGAGTTCGGCACGGCTTCACCTCGGTGGCGTTTCAGGAACAAGCCGCATCTGATTGTAAAGATAAGGCGTAGCTGGAACGGCCATCAAGAATGATAGTTGACCGGCGCGACGGCTTCGATGAAAATCAACGTCCCGCAAAGTTTTTGTTTACGGAAGATCGCAATCTGAGGTGGTTGAAGTGAAGGAACTTGTAAAAGCGACGGTTGCAACTGTGCTCGCAGTCTTAAGCGCTATGCCGCTACCTGCAGCCCCGCGAGCTCTCAAATCAACACGCACACGCAAAGCCTCAGCGCGTTATCACGGGCACGGAGTACCCACCTTTGCGAATTCTTCCAACGGGGACATTACAGCTTTTGATGATCCAGTTGTTCGGCAAGCTGCGGTAGAAGGATTGGGCCGTTATAACGGTGCGGTCGTGGCCGTTGATCCTAATACCGGACGAGTTCTAACGGTTGTAAACCAGAAAATTGCGTTTGGTGAAGGCTACATTCCTTGCTCGACCATCAAGCCGACGATCGCCCTGGCCGCGCTGGAAGAAAACGTAATCAACCGCGACACCATGTTAAAAGTTGGGCGCCGCAAGTACATGAACCTCACGGAAGCGATGGCGCACTCCAACAACGAATTTTTCGAACAACTCGGCTTGCGCATGGGTTTCGATACGGTTTCAAAGTACGCGCGCTTGTTGGGTCTTGGTGAACTTTCCGGCTACGAAATTCCGGAAGAGCATCCTGGTGCGTTTCCGATGCAGCCGCCTCCGCACGGTGGAGTGGCGCGCATGTCCAGTTTTGGCGAAGGCATACAGATGACGCCTTTCCAGTTGGTTTCTCTGGCGGCAGCTTTCGCGAACGGCGGAACGCTCTATTATCTACAGTATCCGCGAAGCGCAGACGAGCAACTTGCCTTTGCCCCGCGCGTGAAGCGGGAACTGAATATTGCGCAGATCCTGCCGGAAATTCGTGAGGGCATGCTCGCGGCCGTTCTGTATGGCACCGGCAAATCGAGCTTCGATCGTGGCGGGGATGAAACGCCGCTTGGCAAAACCGGAACGTGCGACGATCACGTTACGCCTTCGCGTATCGGCTGGTTCGTGACTTACGCGGATGAAGCTCATCCGAAAATTGCGCTCGCCGTTCTTCTTCGTGGAAATACTCGGCGCGTAAAAGGGCCTACGGCTGCGACGGTTGCCGGAAACATTTATCGTCGGCTGCGCGAACAGAATTATTTCGCTACCGTGGCAACAGCCAACACGGTCTCCAAGCTGCAATCCGGACAGTAATAGGTTTCCGTCTGCCCCAAGAAGTCGGCATAACAATTTCGAGAGTTAAATTACCGCTCCCCGTTTCTTTTAACCTGAGACCTCATTCGAATTGTGAAATGTCGGCGCGCCGACATTTTTTTGCGAAACACAGAACTTAGCTGCCTTATTGTTCCTCCAAATCTGCGCGACACATCGCTGTCCGCCAGGTGATTTCGAAACGAGTGTTGCAAGTTTCAAACTCGGCTCTGTAACATTCCTGCGCATTGCCGCGTAATTACTCCCAAGGAGTTTATTGAATGTCTAAATTTTTAAAAGGGCTTGGTATCGCTGTGTTCGTTATTGTAATTCTTGCGGTGGTCGGCATCAGCGCGACTATAGGGTGGCGCCCCTTCATCGGGCCAAAAAAGCGTGCGCTGACCGATCGGAAGTTTGAAGCTACGCCGGAGCGACTGAAACGCGGCGCCTATCTCGCAGAGCACGTCGCCGGCTGCACGGTTTGTCATACTCCGCAAGAAGAAGGCCCGAACGGCCCGGAAGTCGTGCCGTCCAAGAAGGGCAGTGGTCAGATTTTTCCTGCCGCCGGTCTGCCAGGAACTTTAGTGGCACCGAACATTACGCCCGATCCCGAGACCGGCATCGGTAACTTTACCGACGATCAATTGGCACGCGCGATTCGCGAAGGTATCAGTCACGACGGACAGACACTTTTTCCGATGATGCCCTATGCGCATTACCGACGGATGTCTGATGAAGACCTGGCTTCGGTGATCATTTACATTAGATCGCTGCCGCCACTACGTAATCCATTGCCGCGTACTGACGTTCATTTCCCGGTGAAGTATCTGGTTCGCGGAGTTCCCGAACCGGTAACAGAAACGGTGCAACCTGATCTCTCTACTCCGGTACACCGCGGAGAATACCTGGTGAATTTGTCGGTATGTTCAGAATGTCATACACCCCGGAAGCAAGGCCGGCCGGATTCCACTATGAAATTTGGCGGGGGGCAGCTTTTTGATGATTCAGGAAAAATCGTGAGCTCCAACATCACGCCAGACGTGACGGGCATTGGCAACTACACCGAGGATATTTTTGTAAAGGCGATGAGGACGGGCTACGTAGGCAAGCGGCAGCTAAGCACGGTGATGCCTTGGCAGTTCTATGCCGGACAAACCGATGAAGATTTGAAAGCTATGTACGCGTACCTGAGAACTTTGCCACCTGTAAGCCATCGTGTGGACAACACTATGCCGCCAACGGCCTGCAAGAAATGCCGTGCAACACACGGAGCAGGCGACTCCAACTAAACTTGCGCGGTTAATAAATGATTGGAAGTTTGTAGAGGTCTGCTGTGCTTTCGTCCGTTACGCGCAACAGGATTAGTGTGCGGTCGTCATGGGGAGTTGATTCGGCGCCGCTGTAATCGTCGGTGGCAGCGAGAATTCTGTTGGCAATGGACAAAGATGTTTCATCCGCGCTGACGCCTGCAAGTAGCGCGTGAAGGCGTTCGGCGCCGAACTCCTCGCGTTCGCTGTCCTCGGATTCCAAAATGCCGTCGGAGGCGCACACCACTACATCTCCGGGCAACAGGTCAACGATGATCTCGTCGTATTCGGTTTCGGCAAACAAGCCGAGCGGAACGCCGGCTACATTAATCTCGGTGGTCTCTCCGTTGCGTACGAGCAAGGGATAAGGCTCGCCACCATTGGCGAGGGTGAGACGCCGAGCAGGCGCATCGTAAATTCCAAATAGCAAAGCGATGAACTTGGCTTCCAGGCGCGCGCCGAACATGCGGCGATTCAATACCGAGAGCATCTTTCCGGCTCCGAGGGTATGGTCGGTCACGATTTCGCGCAGAGTCCCAATCGCCAGCGAGCCGTATAACGCCGCGGCGGTTCCTTTGCCGGAGACGTCGCCAAGCGCGAACGCCAGGCGGCCTTCGCCGTACGGATGAAAATCGTAAAAATCGCCTCCCAATTCACGCGCGGGCGCATAAGCTGCGGCGAGATCGAGGCCAGGAATTTCTCTCGCGCCTTTGGGCAAAAGCTGGCGCTGAATTTCGCGCGCCATATTTAAATCGTTTAGCAGACGCGCTTCATTCTCGCGTGCTTCCTGATACAGTCGCGCGTTTTCGAGAGCGATCGCGACGTAGGTACCCATGGTGTCGAGCATGCGCTCATGCTCGAGCGTGAATGCTTGCGGCACGGTGCTCTCAAGGTCGAGTACGCCGATCAGACGATCCTGCAGAAGCAGCGGGATGACCAATTCCGAGCGAACTTCCACGTCGGTATCAAATTGCACGTATCGCGAATCCTGGCGTACGTCGCCAATGCGCACCGGACGGCGTTCTCCGGCGGCAGTTCCAGTAATTCCTTGATTCAAGCGCAGGCGCAGGCGCGCGGGGATGGCGTCGTCGTAATGCATGGCGAAGACGCTTTCCAATATTTGGTGGGTCTCGTTCCAGAGCATCACGGTGAAAACGTGATAATTCACAATGCGTTTTACGTGTTGAGCGATGCGCCGTAGCAACTCCTCACGATCCAGAATGGCGGTTAATTCGCGGGTGACTTCGTAGAGTAGCGCAAGGCCCTCGGCCTGGTCCGGGACGGCGCCTACGAGGCTTTGGGCGAACGAATCAACATCACCAAGCGGAAAAAGGGGAGCGAGTTTGGGGGATTCTTCCATGACCTGGCTGAGTTAGATGTAGCACAGACGAGGAAGATTACAAAAATTGTTTTTATATCCAGGACTCAAAAATGCAGTATTGGCACCTGGGCATGAAGAAGAGCCCGGGGGCAAGTTCTTCGAGGGATTTATTTCACTTCCCAGGTATCGCCGGCGCGAAGAAGTTTCGCCAAATCGCCAGCGCCCCGCTTGGCGATAACATCGTTTATCTGCTGATTCATTACGTCTTCATAGCGCGGCACGTCTTCCCACGACCGTAGGACGCCAATGGGGGTGGGGAAGCCCGGGCGTTTCTCCATTTGAGAAAGCTGGAAGGCGTAGGCGGCTTCGAGATGGTGCGCATCGTGGACTAACAAATCTTTTTCGGTGAGGCCATTGCCAAGCTGCACGACTTCCATATCTAGCCCGTTCATGCGAATGCCCTTGTCGCGATTCTTGCCGAATATCAGCGGCTTGTCATGCTCGAGTTGAATGACGTGTTCGCTGCGCGCCTCGCGCTCGGTTAGAGAGAACCACGCGCCATCGTTAAAAATATTGCAGTTCTGCAGAATCTCCACGAAGGCGGAGCCTTTGTGAGCCGCGGCGTGCTTGAGGGTTTCTTTCAGGTGACCCTGGAAAACGTCGACGGAGCGGGCGACGAAAGTGGCTTCCGCGCCGATGGCTAACGATAGCGGATTGAACGGGCGGTCCAGCGATCCAAACGGAGTGGACTTGCTCTTTTTATTCAGTTCGGAGGTGGGCGAATACTGGCCCTTGGTCAATCCATAAATTCGATTGTTGAAGAGGAGCACCTTGATGCCGACGTTTCGCCGCAACATGTGAATGGTGTGATTTCCGCCGATGGAGAGCGCGTCGCCGTCACCGGTGGCAAGCCAAACTTCCAGATCCGGGCGTAGCGCTTTGATACCGGTGGCTACCGCGGGTGCGCGGCCGTGGATGGTATGAAAACCAAAGGTGTTCATGTAATAGGGAAAGCGGCTGGAGCAGCCGATTCCGCTAACGACCACGAAATTTTCGCGTGCGATGCCGAGCTCAGGGAATACGGACTGCACCGCGGACAAGATGGCGTAATCTCCGCAACCGGGGCACCAACGCACTTCCTGGTCGGTCTGAAAATCTTTTTTGGTAAGGGGGGTGATAGGTGGCAACGTTGTGGTGCTCATGCGAAATTCTCCTGGCTGCCGAGCATCTCTTCGATTTTTTGTTCGAGCTCAGCCTGCTTGAAGGGGCGGCCTTGAATCTTGTTGAGACCCACGGCGTCCACTAAATATTTAGCGCGCAGGACCCACAGTAATTGGCCCATATTGAGTTCCGGCACCAACACGCGCTTGTACCTGGAGATTACTTCACCCAAGTTGGGCGCTAACGGATTGAGATGCCGCAAGTGCACATGTCCGATTTTGTGTCCCTTTTCGCGCTGCGCTCGAACCGCTGCCGTGATGGCTCCGTGGGTCGAGCCCCAGGCGACAATCAGCAAGTCACCTTCAGGATCGCCTGCGGGCACAATTTCGGGAATGTCCTGAGCGATGCCGGCAACTTTCGCGGCGCGAATGCGAACCATATTTTCATGGTTCAAAGGTTCGTAGTTGATGTTGCCAGAGACGTCTTGTTTTTCGAGTCCGCCGATGCGGTGTTCCAAGCCGCGTGTTCCAGGAACGGCCCACGGGCGCGCTAATGTTTGAGGGTCGCGTTTGTAAGGTAAAAATCCTTCCGTGGTTTTCGCAAATTGTACTTTGAAATCGGGGATGTCGCTGAGTTCCGGAACATGCCAAGGTTCGGCGCCATTTGCCAAGTAACCATCCGAGAGCAGGATCACCGGCACCATGTATTTCACCGCGATGCGGCAGGCTTCCAGCGCAACCCAGAAGCAATCGGCGGGCGTGGCAGCTGCGATTACGGGTATGGGCGCTTCAGAATTTCGTCCGAATAAGGCTTGCAACAAATCCGCTTGTTCAGTTTTGGTAGGCAGGCCGGTTGAGGGGCCGCCACGTTGGATATTGCAGATCACCAGCGGTAACTCGATGGCCACGGCCAAGCCTAGAGCTTCGGTTTTGAGCGACATTCCGGGGCCCGAGGTGCTGGTAATGGCGAGAGCTCCGGCGTAAGAAGCGCCAATCGCGGAGGTAATGGCAGCGATTTCGTCTTCGGCCTGGAAGGTCATTACACCGAAATCTTTGTACTGCGAAAGCTCGTGCAGAATGTCCGAGGCTGGAGTGATGGGATAACTTCCTTGAAACAGGCGCAGCCCGGATTTTTGAGAAGCGGTAACCAGTCCCAGGGCCAGCGCCTGATTCCCGCTCAGGTTGCGATACAGCCCCGGCGACAACTGCGCGCGCGGAATCTCATAACTAATCTGAAACGCTTCGGTGGCTTCGCAATAGGAATAGCCAGCTTTCATCGCCAGCTTGTTAGCTTCCGTGAGCAGTGGCTTGCCTTTGAACTTGTCTTCAATCCAGCGAACCGTGGAATCCATCGAGCGGTTGTACAGCCAGTAGCACATCCCCAGAGCAAAGAAATTCTTGCAGCGATCCATGGACTTGGCATCAAGTCCGAGATGTTCCAGTGCGCGGCGCGTGAGGCGCTCAAGTTCCACGGAGAAAAGGCGGAACTTGTCGAGCGAATGATCTTCCAGTGGATTCCCGGTCATTTGCGCCTTGCGCAGATCGCTTTCCGTGAAGCTGTCGCTGTTTACGATCAAGATCCCGTTGGCTTTCAAGTCCGCGATGTTGACCTTCAACGCCGCTGGATTCATGGCGATCAGTACATCAACGGCGTCGCCAGGAGTAGACAGTTCGTCGGACGAAAAATGCAATTGGAAGCCGCTCACACCGGGGAGCGTTCCCGCAGGCGCACGGATCTCAGCGGGATAGTCTGGAAAGGTGCGGATGTCGTTGCCGTACAGTGCGACGGTGTTTGTGAATTGGCTGCCAGTAATCTGCATGCCGTCGCCCGAATCGCCAGCGAAGCGAATTACGGCGCTGTCGATAACTTCTGGTTTGGTCTTTGAGGGCGGCAGTGTGATTAAAGTTGACATGATCGCTGAGTTCCTTGGGCCGTAGGACGCATAACCCGCGTATGGTTGCGCGCGGGACTGCAGCAATGAGATAAGGGCGACACAAAAAGAATATCACAGCGGAGCGTGTCGCAGTACTCACAGGGTCAACGACACGGGCAGTAGCTATTTGCAAGAAACTAGCAAAGGAAAAACCACGCTCAGGGGCTGATTGCGCAAAACATCTTTGTGCTTGTGCCACATTGAAACAGTCGATGGGTTGGGTCGTTCTGCTTTGCGCATTTGTTGTCAGCATTTCGCTTGACGTTCGCTTTCTTTTCGCCTAAGTTAGGGGCACAAAGCCTGCCCTCTCGCGAAAAAAACCGCAGGCATCCAATCGGAGGTTCAAGTGGCCCTGACCAAGCGTCAAAAAGAAGTGTTGGATTATCTGGTTTCCTTTGAGACGAAACATGGTTACGCGCCCAGCTTTGAAGAAATTGGCAAGGGCTTGAAGCTGACTTCATTAGCGACCGTTCATAAACACATCACCACGCTGGAAAAGAAAGGTTTCATTCGCCGCGGTTACAACCAGAGCCGTTCCATAGAAATTGTGCAACTTCCAAAGTCGGTGAAGGACCAAGTAATGGAACGCAGGATTCAGGAATTGCCGTTAGTCGGACGCATTGCAGCGGGCCGGCCGCTTGAAGCCGTGGAGGAGCGCGAAACTCTATCGCTCGGGGACTTCGCGCGAGGTGGAAATTCTTTCGTACTGCAGGTTAAAGGCACTTCGATGATTGAAGACCACATCATGGATGGCGATTATGTGGTGTGCGAGCAGACCCAGGTGGCTAATGCGGGCGACATTGTGGTGGCACTGATCGGAGAGGATGAAGCTACTCTGAAACGTTTCTACCGCGAAGGACCTGGGAAGATTCGCTTGCAGCCGGCCAATTCCGAAATGGGACCGATCATCGTGGCGGCCAACGAGGTCAAGATTCAGGGCCGAGTGATTGGCGTGCTCAGAAAATATTAGACTTGCCGCTTGATTCACCGTTCGGCAGAGTTTCACTTGCGAGCCGTTCTTTAACCTCAAACGCCTCCCATATCACACGTTTTGGCATCCTAACGGTGTAGAACATTCTGGTACCAATGCGCGCGAACGCGCTTCCATTGCATCTCAGGTGGGCTAGACTATTCACAGCACGATTTATTGCTTCGAGGACGCTTCTTTTGAGTAACCTTGAACTCAAAAATTCGCAAAGACCAGTTAAGACCATCGTCGCCCTGGCGCTGCTGCTAGCGCTTCTTTTGCCACTGCGATGCGCGGCGTATGCGGTCCTCTCCCACGAAGCTATCATCGACGCGGTCTGGGATACCCACCTGAAGCCGCTTATACTGAAGCGGTTTCCGCACAGCACGCCGGACGAACTGCGCAAAGCGCACGGATATGCTTACGGCGGCGCCATCATTCAGGATATGGGGTATTACCCACACGGGACCCATTTTTACAGTGACCTCACGCATTACATCAGGAGTGCCGATTTTATCCTCGCGATGATCCGCGACTCCAAGGATCTGAACGATTATGCTTTTGCGTTGGGCGCGATGGCGCATTATGCCGCAGATACGGATGGCCATAGCATCGGAACGAACCACGCGGTGCCGGTTCTGTATCCCAAGTTGAAAAAGAAATTTGGGGATGTAGTGACGTACGAGCAAGACCCGCTGGCGCACGTCAAAACTGAATTTGGCTTTGATGTTCTGGAAGTGGCGCAACACCGCTACGCTCCAGACAGTTATCACGACTTCATCGGGTTCCAAGTGGCAGTGCCATTGTTGGACCAGGCCTTTGTGGAAACCTACGGGCTCGAATTGAAAACGGTGCTTCCCAGCGAGGACAAGACATTAAATTCCTATCGCCACGCGGTGAGTCAGCAACTTCCCAAAGCTACAAGAATTGCGTGGAGCCTGAAAAAAAACGACATCAAAAAAGACCTGCCCAGCATGACCAAGAAGAAGTTTCTCTACAATCTGAAGCGTGCCAGTTATGAAAAGGAATGGGGCAAGGACTACGAACAACCGACCGCCGGCGAAAAATTTATTGCGTTCTTGACCAAGCTGCTTCCCAAGATCGGACCACTGAGAGTTCTTCAGTTCCGGGCTCCCACGCCGAAAACAGAAAAAATGTTTGAGGACAGTTTCAACGCTACGTTGGATCGCTATCGCAAATTGCTGGCTCAAGTCCCAAGTGGCCACATAGAGATGGTCAACGATAACTTTGATACGGGAGGGCCGATTGCGCCCGGCAAGTACCGCATGAGTGATGAAACCTACGCGAAACTTCTGGACAAATTGTCCGAAGAGAAGTTTGCCAAGGCTTCACCGGAGGTGCGGGCAAATATTCTGGCGTTTTACAGCGATCCGAACGCCCCATACGCCACCAAGCGCGACCCTAAGGCGTGGGAGAAGGTTCAGATCGAGCTTGACCAATTGAAAGCAGCGCCTCCTGCCGCGCCTATAGTGGC
>DASYJM010000179.1:0-19306 GCA_035996445.1 Candidatus Acidiferrum sp.
GCAATGGCACACCAACATCTACACACAGACGTATTTTGACAAGAACGGAAATGGCGTTCGGGATGCAGACGAACAGGGACTTAGCCTCCTTCCGACAAATATTCGTTTCCGGGATGGCAGCTATTCAAATTTCAATAATACTGACCTACAGGGTGCTGCGGGATTTAATGAGATCTTCCCACTGTTCAACTGGTACATCGTGGAAGCCGACACAACGCGCTATAAGCAGACCGGTGTACACGTCGTTTATGACGCCGGCGGCCCCGTGGACTCAGGCGGTAATGAGGCGAATCTCGCAACCACCGTTGAATCAAATTCTCTGCCTTCGTACCTACGCGTGCCCGGTGCGGTTTATTGCTCCGACGCCGATTGTTCGACTGACAATCTGACTACATTTCCGACCGGCGGGGGCCCAGGTGGTTCAACAGGTCGAATCGACCCACCGTGGGTAAGTACTGAAGGGTGGCAAGGATTTATTGGTAGCGCCGAATTTGTCGAATTCGGAAAAGCGCCGTTCTCAGCCGGAGAAAACGGCGGTATCCATGGCGAGGTGATCTATGCCTCGACGCGCCCGTTTGATGACCCCGGGTTACTCATCCACACCAGCTGGACTCCGGACGTTCCTGGCGTCACTGTCAATCTGTACCGGGAAGATACAGCTGCGGACGGGACGCAGACCCTTAAACTCGTTGATACAACCAAGACAACGAGCTGGGATGATTGGGCGCAGGGCTTCCACTTGGGAGCCGACAAGACGACCATGATTCCAAATATGAATTGCCCTGGCCAAGGCACTGACGACATGTTTTTTTATACCTTGGAAAACACGATGCAGTGGCTTAACCCTGGGACATCCTTGCCCAATAACGCTCAGTTCAAATGTTACGATGGGCTACACAACTTCAACCAGGTCCAGCCGGCGCCCTTCGACGGCATGTATAAATTCCCCAGCGTGACCGGCAGCGATCCGGTGACGGGCAAGCCCACCACAACGAACTGCACAATCTGTAATGGGACTGACTCCAACGGTTTGCCGATGCTTCCCGCCAGCAAGTACGTTGTAGAAATGATTGTGCCCCCTGGATACGAACTGGTGAAAGAAGAGGACAAGAATATTTTGATCGGAGATAACTATATCGCTCCGGTCACGCAACAATTCGGCGGCTTGGGAAACATTTTCATCCTGCCGGATCAGGCCGAAGTTGCCGGGCAAGTGAATCCCTATAATGCTCAGAATCCGACGCAAAGTTCGGGTTCTATCACACTGCCGCGGCACGAGGGCGATACAGGTAGCGTAGAAACCTTCTGGCCTTGTGTGGGACAGCTGCGCGTTGTTCCGGACTACATCAGTCTCTTCCCGCAGTCACAAGAAGTGGCGCCTTTCGCCGGAGCTTCCCGCAATCTTTGCGACCGCAAAGAAGTCACGCTGGAAGATCAGTCCTCGGTGCTCGCCAAGTTCTGGGTTTTCAGCTCGACGCACGTGGCGGCACACTTTACCGGGTTCATCCTGGACGACTTCTCTTCGGAATTCGATCCCTTCGCGCCGCAATTCGGTGAGAAGTTCGCGGTTCCGAATCTGCCAGTGTCGATCAAGGACTTCAGCGGAGCGGAAATTTCACGCCTCTATTCCGACCAGTGGGGTCAGTACAATGGTTTGAACTACTCCACCTGGGAAGTAAATCCACCTAACCCCACCGGCTATGCGCCGACGATGATGGTGGCGTGCATGAATGATCCTGGACCGATTCCCGGCCCCAATGGCACGATGATTACGGATCCGTTCTATAACCCGTCATACAGCCAATTCTGCTACGAGATTCCGTATATGCCCGGCCAGACGCAGTACATGGATACTCCGGTTGTGCCCACTGCGGCTTTCGCAGAAGGATATAACCCGGTGGATTGCGCGTACCCAGACCTTACCCCAGCTGTCTCAGAAGTTGATGGCGATGGTGTCGGGCCGTGGGTAAGTCAAGCTGGCAATACGATTACCATCAAGGCGCTCGGTGACAAATTAGTTCCGAACAACGCATATTCCGGGCCCTCCGCTAAGAATGCTCCGTTCAACCAGAAGTTTATTACCCGTCACTATAATTTCGGCGGTCAGCCAGTAACATGCCCAACTGGCATCGGAATCGCGTGCCCCAACGTTACCGTTGGAGGCGTGCCGTTGACGAATGTCAGCTGGAATACGGACAAAATAACTGGAACGGTGGGCGCACTAACGGCAGCGCAGTCCACCTGCCCCATTCCTCAGCGAAATATCTCTAACTCCCCGGCAACGTGTGGCGAACTAGTCATCACTGCGGGCAATGGGAAGAAATCCATCGATGCGGTGACGGTGACTATCGGCGGCAAGCCTCCGACATACGTCGAAGGCCCGAATGCTCAGAACAACGCTATCCAGTCGAAGCTCGACAGCGCGACTCCCGGCGACTTAATCATCGTAAAACCAGGCACCTATAACGAAATGCTGGTGATGTGGAAGCCCGTCCAGCTACAGGGCGTCGGCGCCGCATCGGTGACCCTCAATGCGAATACACATCCTTCGGGCAGAGTCGACGCGTGGCGGCGGCAGGTCGCTTGTCTCTTCGGATTGGCGCTGGACGGAGGCTTCGTAGATAACACTCAAGTCAACGGAGTACCGAAGCATCCGTACGATCCAACCGGCACTTATAGTTGCAGCGCGGCAATGCTGCGTCAGGTAGATGCGATCCCGCTGGAGCCCTTGATCGGCTGGGATCCGACACTGAACGGCAACATCGCTGAACTCTTGCAGGAACCTACGCTGATGGGAGCCTACGAAGGCGCGGGCATTACCGCGCTGGCCAAGGGTGTTCAGGATGTTAATGGACAGACCGACCCTAACTGCCTGGCAAACGGCGTATGCACTCCACTTACGAACAGCGCCGTAGATTGCGCTGCTTATCCCAGCAACTTCAAGTGCAATCCCTCGCGCATTGACGGCTTAACATTTGCCAATAGTTCTCAAGGCGGAGGAGGAATTTTCCTTCATGGCTGGAACCACTCGATGGAGATCGCCAACAACCGTGTCTTCGCCAACGCCGGGACTCTCTCTGGTGGAATAACCGTTGGCCAGCCCGAGACGGCAGACGGCACTATTGTGGACACCCAGGAGGCAGCGTTTCTATACAACACGAATGTGCACATTCACAACAACTCCGTAACGCAGAACGCTTCTTACGGAGATGAATTGAACTCCACCACCCCCGAAGCGGCCGGCGGCGTAACTTTCTGCACCGGTTCCGACTACTACCGCTTTGACTACAACTGGGTTTGCGGGAATCTGAGCGCTGGCGACGGCGGCGGATTTGCGCACTTCGGCTTTAGCTACAACGGAAATATCTCGAATAACTCATTCTTGTTCAACCAGGCCTTTAACCCAACGATCCCGACTCACGGCGGTGGGTTGGCGATCCTGGGTGCTCCACCAGACGGTACTTTCTGCGAGACCAACCAGGTTGTCGATCAGGATTGCGCGCCTGAATTGTCGGACGGTATAGGCCCGGGCCTGGTTATCGACTCCAACCTGATCTTGGGTAACAGTGCCGAAAGCGGCAGCGGCGGCGGTCTGCGCTTGCAGAGCGTGAACGGCACGGATGTTCAACGAAACCCGACGAACCCAGGCATGTGGTATCAGATCACCGTGACCAACAACATCATCGTGAATAACGTCGCGGGATGGGATGGCGGTGGTGTGGGATTGCTGGATGCTCTGAAGGTAAACCTCATCAATAACACCATAGCCTCCAATGATTCGACAGCTTCTGCCGGTGTACTCTTTAATACCGGTGGCGCTGCTAATGCGAACGTGCCGCCGCCTGGCTGCACGCCGCAGCCGGACCCGAACCAGCCGCAAAATTCAAGCTGCCAGTACGCTTTTGCGCCGACGAATCCCCAGCCTGCCGGATTATCGACGGCAAGGCACACGTCAAACATGAACGCGGTCATTGCGACGACGCCATTGACCTGCCCGGTTGATCACCCGAAGTGCAACAAGATATCTGATCCGCTCTTGGCTAACGACATGTTCTGGCAGAATCGCTCGTTCCATATACAGGTGGGTGGTCTCGGAACCGGTTCCAAGAGCCAGCAGAACCTGGTTACTCTGATTCCGCAGCTGAATCAGGCGACGGCGGGAACAGGCGCCTGCATGACCGCGGACGCGAATAATGTCGGCGTTGTCTACTGGGACCTGGGAGTAGAAGGTGACAGTGGGCCGGGTTTCAGCCATTCGGCATATCCGATGCATCCTCGGTATTCCATCCTGGATGATCCCGGCTACGACGCGTCCAACTTTCTCCCGACTAGCCCGGTCGTGGTCAGCCAATACTGCAATGGCGCGCGCGTTCCGCCGGAGAACGGAGGACTAGGCTACGATACGCCGCCTGGTATTGCGGACGCCACATTACCCAACCCTATCTTCAACATCCAGACGGCAGCGACTGTGGATGAAGGCAACAACTGGGTCAACACTACGTACGGGCCGCTTTCGCTGTCTCATCCAGTTTCGCAGGCTCCGATAGGAAACTACGCGCTGGACTCGGCTTCGCCAGCGATTGGTAAGGTGCCGGCAACGGCTTCGACGTTCAACATTGCGCCAAGCCATGACTTTTTCGGCAATCCTCGGCCTGATCCGGGCAATCCGTACGCCTTGGATATAGGGGCGCACGAATTCCAGGCTGCTGTTCCGGTCATCACTCTAAGTCCGCTGAGTTTGTCGTTCGGTAATCAACCTGTGGGCACGACGTCCGCAGCGAGTATGGTTACTGTGGCAAATGCAGGCCCGGCTGGCTCAGTTCTCTACATCTCAAGCATATCGCTCGGTGGTGCAAACGCGGGTGATTTTGCAACTACCAATAATTGCCCTAACGTTGCGACCGGTTTGGCGGCTGGTGCGAGCTGCACGTTAAGCGTGACGTTCAAGCCTCTGACAGTCGGAGCACGCAGCGCGGCAATCACCTTGACCGACAACGGTTCCTCTACTGGTTCTCAAACAATTTCCCTGAGTGGCACTGGCGTCGGAGCGGCAATAAGTGCGGTGCCGGCGAGCTTGTCATTCACAAACAACACACCGCAGACGATAACGGTGACAAATACGGGGAATTTGGCTCTGATCATCAGCAGCATCACACTTAGTGGAACAAACTCTAGCGACTTCACTCGGTTAACCACCTGCCCGATTCTGGGTTCAGGTGTGGCACCGGGCGCAACTTGCTCGATTAGCGTGACGTTTACGTCCACGTCTACGACCACGCGCACTGCGACATTGACCATCAACAGCAATGCTGTCAACACTCCAGTGCTAGGCATTCCACTATCCGGAAGCATCCCACGCGCTTTCGTTACCCCGACTTCCTTGCCATTCGGAAACGTTATCGCGGGCACAACCTCGACAGTGCAAACTCTGACGCTCCGGAATAATCAAGCTGTTGCATTGACTAACATCGGCGTGGCGTTTAACTCGTCCAGGTTCTCACGGCCAGCGGGGAATCGCGGAACCTGCGGTATAACCTTAGCTGCGAACATTACGTGCACGATCAACGTAGTGTTCCAGCCAACGACCCTCAGTACGGTGAATTCATTCGTGAACATCACAGCGAATGTCACGGTCACTGGTGGACACGTTACTCTCACCGGAACCGGCATTCTCGGCCTGGCGCCCACGACGCGCAGCTTTGGAACGGTCAAGGTTGGTTCGACGAGCGGTATGCAGACCTTTTTCCTTACTAACAGTGGGACGACAAACATTACCGGAATAACGCAGGGAGCGCTCGGCGGAGCAAACCCGAGCGACTTCTCGATCATCAGGCTGCTTTCCACTTGCGGACCTGGCGGCAATGGCCAGATCCTCGGCTTTACAACCTTGACGCCGGGTACATTCTGCACCGTCACCGTGCAATTCCGCCCAACTTCTGTCGGCGCAAAGAACGCAACAGTATCTGTGACCGACTCTGTTGGCACGCAGTCGTCGACGTTGGCGGGTACTGGAAACTAATGCCGATGATTCTACTTAGTCTAAACACGATGCTGCTCTTGCGTTTCTCGCGAGTGGCATCGTTCCGGACGGCAAGGTACTGGCGGCTCCGATGAATTTATCGAGTCGCGTAAATTTGGGAGGACTTACGCTATGAAAATTCTTCGCATACTTTTTTTATGCACGTTGGGGATGCTACCCGCTGTAGGTCTGGCAGATAACAGGTCGGAAAATAAGCCGGAAAACAAGCCGGACGACAAGACCGCAGACAACAGCCTGGTTGCCAAGGAAGTTGGATTTGTGGAAGGTACGTTGTCGGTATGCGTCCAAGTCAATCCCCAAGGGACGGACAAATACGAACAGCAACGGAAACTGTTGCTCCGAGGGATAGGCGAAGCAGAAGACGCTCGGAGGACAATCGAATACAGGCAGGCTTTCACCAGCATAAGGTCGCAACTCGCGACGGTGCCGAAAACCCAAGTGGTCGCAGCTTGCACCGGTTTCCTGGCAGTAGCCAGAGGAAAGTAGACTGATAGGTATCAGTCGATCAACCGCTTTGCTCTGTTGTGAGAAAATATAGATATGGGTAAACCGTTAAACGAAGCCAGAATACTGGTACTCCTCGGAAGTGTCCTTAGCGGTATGTTTCCGTTCATTGCGCTTTCCCAATCTTCTTCCCCAAATGCAAAAACAGATGTCCGCGCCCCGGTTTCTTCGCCAGCGACGGCGAATCGCCGTGTGGTACACCGGGTCCGTCCAGCAGCGTTATCACCTCATGCCATGCAGCGTTACCAAGTTCTCTGGGGTGTTGACTCACTCGGAGTTAAAGCTGTGGAGTCGGGGCAAATGATCCGCTTCAGTTACCGAGTATTGGATTCGAATAAAGCCGCGGCAGTTAATGACAAGAAGGCCACACCGTTCCTGATCGATGAAGCGGCGCATGTAAAGCTGGTAGTTCCAGACATGGAAAAGGTTGGCCAGCTACGGCAAAGCAGCGCGCCCGAGGCCGGCAAATCATACTGGATGGTTTTCTCCAACAAAGGCGGAATAGTAAGACGCGGCGACCGGGTTAGCGTGCAAATTGGAAAATTTCGGGTCGACGGGCTTGTTGTCGAGTAATTCCGCCTTACGTGGACGCTCCGTCAGTCCATCGAGTGATTAATTTAGGAGGCTTTATGTTCCGACAGATTGTCATTGCCAGTATGGCTTTGTCGCTTGCAATTCCTGTGGCGCTGCGCGCCGAGAGTGCTGCAGGTCTGGCTACTAAACTTTCTGCGGCCCAGATCGTAGAAAAAAATGTCTCGGCGCGTGGCGGTTTGCAGGCTTGGCGCTCGGTCCAGACTTTATCGATGACCGGAAAGATGGATGCTGGCGGCAATGCACGTAGCACCTTGCCAATGCCCAAACAAAAGGGAGTGGCGATGCCTCCCCCAAGGCCAGCCGAGCAAGTCGAGCTTCCGTTTGTTATGGAACTAAAACGCCCTCATAAAACGCGCCTGGAACTCCAAGTTGGCAGGCAAACAGCAATTCAAACTTTTGACGGTGCGAACGGCTGGAAAGTCAGGCCATTCCTCGGCCGCAACGATGTGGAAGCGTTTACCTCTGAAGAGATGAACGCAGCGCTCATGGAGTCTGAGCTGGATGGTCCACTGGTTGATTATGCCGCCAAAGGAACCAAGGTCGAGTTAGTTGGTATTGAAAAAGTTGGTACGCAAGACGCGTATAAGTTGAAGCTCACGTTGAAGGGCGGACAAGTTCGTCACATATGGATTGATAGCGAGTCTTTTCTGGACATCAAGATTGACGGCATTCCTCGCCGCATGGACGGTCGGATGCATCCTGTCGAGGTGTACCTGAAAGATTATCGGGCTACCGGCGGAGTGTTGGTTCCCTACCTTTTTGAGACGGAAGTGCGGGGGATAAAGCCCACCCACAAGATGACTATCCAAAGCGTGGTGGTAAACCCTAAGCTCGAGGATTCGCTATTCGCCAAGCCGCAGGTTGGGGCGACAAAAGCGCCCACGCCTCCTGCAGCTCGGTAAGTACGCGACCGTCGCTTCTGATTCCAGACGATTTGTGCGGGCAGATTGATTGCACTTGGCAGTAGGATTGCCCTATTAAAGATAACTATCTTCGGACCCTAACCGATATTTCATTGATAATGTTAGGGTTAAGTTCGGTCCTCGCGGCTCTTCGAAGGCAATCTTTTTCCGTCAGACGGTACACGCCTGACCTGGTCGATACAGGAAGCGGACCATGAAAAAACCAGCCATTTTAGCGCTTTTTTTGCTGTTCACGGCGATCGTGTTCTCAGCTGGAAGATACACCAGCAGAACACCCTCCGACGCTCAGGCCTCGACCCGCCGCATTTTGTATTACGTCGATCCGATGCACCCGGCTTATCGTTCAGCAAAGCCCGGCATTGCTCCTGATTGCGGCATGGATCTGGTTCCCGTCTACGACAACGATAATCTCGCCGACAAAGTTCAGCTCCCGGCAGGTGCCGTTGCTGTCAACCCGAATCAGCAGCAACTGATCGGTTTACGCCTTGAGACGGTTAAGAAAAGCTCTGGCTCCCACGTTATTCGCACCACCGGTCGGCTGGAGGCCGAGGATAACCGCGTGTTTCGCCTCACGGCGGCCACCGAGGGCTGGGTTCAGTCTTTGGAGGACAACCCGGTCGGGAGCATCGTCAAGAAACATGAGCTGCTCGCTAGTTTTTATAGTCGTGAATTCCGCAATGCTCAACAGGCGTACTTGGGCGCGCTCTCCAGCTCCGAGCGGGTCAAAAGCACTAGCGCTCCCGATGATCCGAATTCCATCTTAAGGACGAATGAGGAGCAGCTACACGCTCTCGGCATGGGTGACCCACAAATCAAAGAATTGGCGAGAAGGCGTCAAACTACCCGCGACATTAGTGTCGTTTCCCCTGTGGACGGCATAGTTCTGGCTCGCAACATCTCTCCGGAGCAAAGATTTGAAAAAGGCGCTGAACTCTACCGCATTGCCGATCTCTCGAAAATGTGGATCGTGGCCGACATTTTTGATGATCAGGCGCGGTTCTTGCATCCTGGCCGCAAGGTCAAAGTAACGGTTCGAGAGACGTCGAAAATTCTTTTTGCCACGGTATCTAACAACCCGCCGCTTTTCGATCCCGCATCGCGCACGTTCAAACTTCGCCTGGAAGCCGACAATCCGGGCATGAAACTGCTCCCGGACATGTTCGTCGATCTGGAATTTCTCGCTGAGGCTCCAGTGGGTATTTCTGTTCCAGCTGAGGCGGTGCTCGACAGCGGTCTGCGAAAGATCGTTTACCTGCAGACGGCCGATAACATTTTTGAGCAGCGGCCCGTCGAGGTCGGCACTGCCTTCGGAGACCGAATCACCATAACGCGCGGTTTGTCACCCGGTGATCGCATCGTGAGCTCGGGAAATTTTCTCTTGGATTCGGAGAGTCGCATCAGAAACAACACTCTACATACGACTACCGCTGATCAATCGGGAACGGCAACGGCTCACAAGGTTTCTGTTACTCAACCTGGCGAGCAACCTAAAGGTGCGCAAGCTCGCAGGTGAGCGTCGTACTTCTCAGCGCTAACTCTTTAGTCAGGGCCGCCCTTCTTTTTTACGCCAGTCCGATGAGAATACTGGTTCAATCCTGTTCTAAGAGCTCTCCCGTCATTGTGGAAAAAGCATACGTATTGAACCGTCCGACCCAACATCATGATTGACCGCATCATCACCTTCTCCGTTCGGAATAAATTTTTCGTGTTCGCCGCGGTTGCGCTCGCGTGCCTTTGGGGCCTGTGGTCCATGTTTCGTCTACCCATCGATGCGATGCCGGATCTGGGCGAAACTCAGGTCATCATCCTGTCCAAGTGGGATCGCAGCCCGGACATCATCGAAGACCAGGTAACCCTTCCGATCATCTCGGCTATGACTGGCGCGCCGCATGTTAAGACCGTGCGTGGAATCTCTGATTTTGGCTTTTCTTACGTGTACGTAATTTTTGAAAATGGCACCGATCTTTATTGGGCGCGCTCCAGAACGCTCGAGTATCTGTCTGGAGCTACGGCCAAGCTGCCCGCAGAGGTAAAGACGGAAATCGGTCCCGACGCCACGACTCTCGGCTGGGTTTTTCAATATGCCCTTCAGGATACTTCTGCCACGCATACTCTGGGTGAGTTGCGTTCGTATCAAGATTGGTATCTAAAATACTATTTGAAAGCTGTTCCGGGAGTCGCGGAAGTTGCCTCCATTGGCGGCTTCACTCAACAGTTCCAGGTAAATGTAGATCCTAATCGCCTACGTTCTTACGGCATCTCCATTTCCCGTGTTGCCGACGCCGTAAGAGATAGTAACCGCGAAACGGGGGCGCGCTTACTGGACTTCGGCGGCGCTGAATATATGATTCGGGGCCGCGGCTACCTGGGCTCTCCGAAGGATGTGGAAGAAATTGTTCTCGGAGCAGTGCAGGGAACCCCCATCCTCATCAAAGACGTTGCGAAAGTCGTTATCGGCCCTGAT
Source organism: Candidatus Acidiferrum sp. (assembly GCA_035996445.1). GTDB lineage: Bacteria > Acidobacteriota > Terriglobia > Acidiferrales > UBA7541 > Acidiferrum. The sequence goes on from DASYJM010000179.1 coordinate 10,526, forward strand.
ATCCGGCGCGGCACTACGGACCTTAATGGTGAGGGCGAAGTCGTTTCCGGAATCGTTATCGCCAGAGAAGGCAGCAACGCCATCGAGGTAATTGACGGGGTAAAAAATCGCCTGAAAGAAATTGCGCCAGGCCTTCCGCAAGGCGTAAAAATCGTCCCGATTTACGATCGCTCCCTGCTGATCCGTAGCGCCATTCGAAATGCCCGCGTCACTTTGATCGAAGTGATCCTTACCGTGGTTCTGATTATCTGTATTTTTCTTTGGCATTTTCCCAGTGCCGCAGTGCCCGTGGTAACCATCCCGATCACGGTGCTTTTGACTTTTATCCCACTGCACTACGCCGGAGTCAGCATCAATATCATGTCGCTTGCGGGCATCGCCATTGCGTGCGGCGAACTTGTTGACGCGGCCATCATAGTTGTAGAGCAAACGCACAAGAGACTGGAATTCTACGAGTCTTCCGGGAAACCCTACTCGCCCGCCGAAGTCATCCTGGCTGCCGTGAAAGAGGTGTCCGGCCCAACATTTTTCACACTGTTAGTTCTGGCCGTATCTTTTCTCCCGGTGCTGGCACTGGAGGGCCAGGAAGGAAAACTTTTCCGCCCACTTGTTTACACCAAGAATTTTGCTTTGTTGGCTGCGGCAATTCTCGCTATCACGCTTACGCCAGCTCTTCGCTTGCTGCTGGTTTCCCGCTACTCATCAGGATCCGAGCTGCCGGGCCGCCTCCGTAATGCATTCAATTTCTTGTTTAGGGGCTCCAATCGAAGGGAGGAAGATCATCCTATCACCGGGCCACTGATTCGTTTCTACGCGCCGATTGTTCGGTGGACACTGCGTCAACGAAAATTCGTAATCACCGCGGCGGTTATTCTCGTTATTTTGACCATTCCCATATACTTCAAAATCGGTTCGGAATTTATTCCCGCAGTTGACGAAGGTTCTCTCCTGTACATGCCTTCCACGATGCCGGGAATCTCCATCGCGGAATCACAGAAATTACTGCAAGCATCTGATCAACTTCTGCGGAAGTTCCCAGAAGTTGATCATGTACTAGGCAAAGCCGGCCGTGCCGATACGGCCACCGATCCTGCGCCGCTTTCCATGCTGGAAACCATCATCGTATTGAAACCGTCGTCGCAATGGAGACATGTGGGTACCTGGTATTCCGCTTGGGCCCCCGAGTTCCTGTTGCCACTATTCCGTCACCTCTCTAGCGATCACATCTCGCAGCAGCAACTGGTTTCGGAGATGAATGCCGCGCTGCAAATCCCCGGTTTGTCGAATTCCTGGACCATGCCCATTCGCGGCCGCATGGATATGCTCACTACTGGGATGCGCACGCCGGTCGGGCTAAAAATTCAAGGGTCGACGCTCGAGCAAATTCAACAAATCGGTGCCCAGTCGGAGAAAATCCTTAGCCCATTGCCTGGCACACGTAATGTTTTCGCAGAACGAGCTTCAGAAGGATATTTTCTGGACGTCAATTGGGACCGTCAGGCACTCGCGCGGTACGGATTGTCGATGCAAGACGCGCAAAACGCCCTGTCTACGGCGGTCGGCGGGGAAAATATCAGCACGGTTATCAAGGACCGGGAGCGTTATCCCATAAACGTACGCTACGCTCGCGATTTCCGTTCCGACCTGGAATCGCTTGGCAAGGTCCTGGTTTCCGTCAGTGGAGATAAGCAGATTCCAATCTCTCAATTGGCTACCATTCGCACGCTTACTGGCCCGGCTATGATTCGCAACGAAAACGCCTTGCTTACCGAATACGTGTTTATCGATGTCGCCAATGTTCCCATCGGAAGTTATGTAGAAAACGCGAAGCGCGAACTCCAATCGCATTTGCGACTTCCGGCGGGTTGCTCCTTGTCCTGGAGCGGCCAGTACGAATCGGCGCAACGTGTGCGCCATCGCTTGTTGCTGATGGTTCCCGCTACGCTAGCAATTATTCTTTTGTTGATCTATCTCAATACGCGTTCCGCCGTGAAGACGCTGATCGTGGTTTTGGCGGTGCCGTTCTCAGCGATTGGCGCGATTTGGCTTGTCTACGCCTTGGGCTACAACATGAGCGTGGCCGTCTGGGTCGGAGTCATTGCATTGCTGGGTATTGATGCCGAGACGGGCGTATTTATGCTGCTCTACCTGGATCTGGCCTACCAAAGCGCTAGACGCGAACAGTTTCCTTTCACGAGAGAAAAGCTTCACGACGCTATCGTAGAAGGTGCTGCGAGACGTCTTCGTCCTAAATTCATGACCTTCGCCACCATGACCATCGGCCTTATTCCCATCATGTGGTCCACCGGAATGGGCTCCGAAATCATGAAGCGCATCGCCGCTCCCATGATCGGCGGAATTGTTACCTCTTTCATTCTCGAATTGCTCGTTTATCCTGCCATTTACTGCACGTGGAAAGAACTACGGCTCACATCAGAGATTGTGCCGGATAGGTTTATCGCTATGAGCCGTTCGGAATCTTGATGAGGGCAGTACCGAGTACCAAGTACCGAGTACCGTCCGTGAGCGCCAACTGTGCTCGATCTTAGGCAACATCCGTGACTGCGGATGTACTTTTAACCGTGGGTATGTCAAAACTGCAGGGCTGTTAGGCTCCGGCTCCCCGCCCTCGACGTTTCGGTTTGGGCACCGAACTTTCCGCGCATTCCTTCAGCAATTTCCGAACACTCTCCGCCGCGGCGTGGTGTTGTTCCGTAAACCATCCCGGACCATATTGCTCTAATAAATCGGAAAGCTCGCGAAACACGGTTCGCAAGGATTCTCCGCGTTCACGCAGTGCCGCTTCCGCTCTTCGGTGATGTCCTTCTGAATACCAGCTCGGCCCATAGGCCTCTAATAATTGAAACAGTTCATTAACAGTCATCTCCACCTGCTGTAATCCGCGGTCGTTTTCAGCATACGGACCTGGGCGCTTCAACGTCGCTTTTCCAGCGCCTCCAGTTTTTTCCGATGCTGCCATGTTGCAACCTTTCGGTACTGCGTTAGCGCTCCGCAGCGTATGAAATTGCACGCTGCATTCTTCCGCGCCCGTAATTGGTAAATACTGTCTAGTAATATTACTCGTTTCTTATATTACAAAATTAGCCCTAGTCCAACCCTTTTTATATGGTGCCCACGAGATTCGATGCAAGGATAGGTGCCCAATCAAGGAGCAATACAAGTGCCAAAACACTGAATATTTGCCGCTATTCGGGACTTTGTCGCTTCCCCAAAAGCCGAGCTACGCCCTTATGTTTCAATCACTTGCCCTGGCCCCATCGTATGACCAGTAACCAACCCTGTGCGTATTGAGATATATCCTCGTTCCATTGGTATCTTCTTGATACCGCGCAAAGACGAATACTCTATATCCATATAAATTAGAAAAACTTACGACGCCATCAGGACAGCACGACGCGTTGCCGACTGCCCAACAAAGGCCGCCGTTGTCGGCTTCGACCGGCCGGCGACAGATTAATGTTCCTTAGAACTATGGTAGGCAGCTTGATCCTAAACACTCCTTTGAGGATTTTTCCCGACATACACACGCGCGAGCGCTCCATGAGACCTTTCCGACTCGTTGTAGCTCTTATTTTGTCTGTGTTCTGCGCATCCCTTAACTGGGCGCAGAGCACGGTCTCTGCAAATCTCCCTGTCGCTCCTCCTAACCTCTTACTTTTGATGCATCAAGAGGTTCCCGCCGGCAGAGCCGGCGAGGCAGAAAGGCTGCAGGTGAGCCTTTCCCGCGCCTGTGACCGCCTCGAGACACCTAGCTACTGGATCAACTTGCAATCCTTATCCAACTCCGAGGAATCCCTCTTCTTCGATCCCTTTGAGTCGTTCGATCTGCTGGAACAGTCGCGCGTCGGTTGGAGCCAGTTTTACGCCGCCCATCCGGACCTTGCCCGCATGAAAGACCAAATCGATGAAATCGCCGGAGGAGAACACACCGTATTTGCTGTCCGGCGTCCCGATCTGGGCTACCTTACCAACAGCATTGATTTGTCAGAGGCGCGCTACTTGCGCATTGTCGAAGTGCATCTTTTGCCCGGACGGGAGAGCGATTTTGCGGAAGGCCTTAAAATCCTCGCCGACGCCCATGCCAGAATCCAGGCCGACGCTCCCTGGGTGGTTTATGAGGTCAAACTAGGCGTAAACAACCCCACATTTTTCGTTTTTACCCCCTTATTGGATATGGCTAAAAATGACGATCTTCTCTTTTGGGAACAAAGCATTGCAACTCAGGAAGCTGGCCCGAGCCTCGATCGTTTGACCCAGATTGCTCGCGAATCCTACGCTACCGCAGAAACCACACTCTATGAAATGCGCCCGCAAACTTCCCATGTCTCAAGCGAATTCGCAGACAGTGATCCCGCGTTCTGGCGGCATGCTACCGCAGTGGATATTAGGCCCGACAGAATTATCAGCAGGAAACCACCCAAAAAAGGCTCTCCCGCCAAATCGCCAGCCCAGTAACTCGTTTGCGTCTAGCCAGGTCTGATGGTTTGAAATAAAGGTAAACTCAAGTGTCAAGCCATCTGGAGATTACTTTCGTTGAGTAACCCGAGCGCAATCCGGCGCGGCATTTACAAAAGCCGCTTGGTCCGCCGTGCCGTCCGTTGGATGGATGCCATGGCCCATCCGCCCGTAGCTATTGAAATTACCCTTGATCGCATGGCGGGCGTGCGGTGGAATGGCCAGGGCCGCATCGAAGAATTCGTAGTTGAACCCTTGCCTCCCGGCGCTCTTGTGCCATCGGCCATCGAAACCAACATCGCCGATGCCGAAGCGGTACGTAAGGTTTTGGCAACAGTTTGTAGCGCCGTTCATGCTACCGATGAAGATGTAACTCTGTTGCTGCCCGATCCGGTCATCCGTGTCTTCGTTCAACATTTCGACGAATTTCCGCGCTCGCGTCAGCACGCCCTTCCTATGTTGCGTTGGAAATTCAAAAAAAGCGTTCCCTTCGGTGCGGACGAAATGTTGATTTCCTACATGCGCCAGCACACTCGTGAAAGTGGTGTAGATATAGTCACGGCCTTAGCTCGCCAGCGCATCGTTCGCGAATACGATGCTCTCGCCGAATCAGTTAAACTGCGTGCCGGGGTTGTCCTTACTTCCTCGCTCGCGGCCGTTGCTCTCTTGCAAGGTGAAAAACCGGCCCTGATGGCCCGCGTCGCAGACACTTCTCTCACCATCGCGGTCGTGCGTGATGGCGTTCTCTGCGGATATCGCTGCACAGAATTGCCCGCGCGCGGCGAAAACTTGACCCCGGCCATGCTCCTCGATGAGATCTATCCCGTCGCCGCCTATTATCAGGACATGTGGCACGAAGCCGTACAGTCCGTTCAAATCGCCGGCCTCGAGCACCGCCTGACGGATTTCGTGGGTCCGCTCGAGGCCGAGTTTCACTGTAAGGTCCAATCTCTTTTAGGTTCTGCTCGCTCTGCGGGGCTCATTCCGGACTCCGCTCAGCCCCTGGTGGACAATAATCTCGATGGCTTGGTGGGCTGGATGCTGCATCATGAATAGTTTTCGCGCCATATGCGTAGGGTGCTTTAACTTATGAAGGTCAGCCTCAACCTCTCCCTTAATCCCCTTGAGCGCCATCGACGTTTCAAAGTCTTGTCTGGCGGGCTGGGAGCTTTCTCGGCCATTTTTTGCCTCGTCCTAGGATGGCACGTCCACCAAGTTCGCAAAGCGGACTCCTCCTTTCGCGCTCAGCGCGAAAATTCCGCCACAGTTTTTGATGATCTCAGTGCCCAGCGCGAGCAGTTGGATAATTTTTTCGCTCAGCCAGAAAATGCCCAGCTTCACGATAACGCCGATTTCATCAACAATATCATCGATGCCCGCAGCTTTAACTGGACGCGCATGTTCATGGCTCTGGAAAAAATTCTGCCTGAGGGCGTTCGCGTTCTGAACATAGAGCCCAAGCAGCTCTCCGGACAAGCTGCCGTTAAAATGACCGTGAGCGCAGCCAATGAATCCGCCAAGGTAAATTTTTTGAATGCCTTGGAGCAATCCGGCACCTTCTCGCACCTGCAATTGACCAGTGTTCGTGTGAATGAACAGGGTAATGCTGCCGGCCAGTTGATCCTGGAAGTTACTGTGATTTATTCGAGGGCCTGATGCGGCGCGACTTTCAGAAGCAAAAAAATCTCAGCTACGTCCTGGTAGCTTCCTTGCTACTCGCCGATGCCGTGATGGCCTTCTACTCCTTCAACATGGCTGCTTCCGACCGCCCCGCTCATCAGGAGCTGCAAGCCCAGACCACCGAAATAAGACTTCTCCAGGCCGACGTTGCCCGCGCCCGCGCCATTCAACAGGCCATGCCCACCACCAAGGCCGATTGTGAACGCTTTAAACAAAGTCTCCCTTCCGCGCGCACCGGATTTTCCGTGATCACTTCTGAACTCGGGGAACTTGGCCACAAGGCGGGTCTCCAAATCACTTCGCTGGATTTCCATTCGGCGGATATCCGTGCCAGAGATTTGACGGAAGTCGCCGTGAACGCCTCCGTTTCCGGCAACTACAAAAGCATCATGAATTTTGTGAACGGCTTGCAGCGTTCGAAAAATTACTACATCGTCGAGTCGCTAACTCTTGGCCAGGACACAGGGCCCGCGGGCGCCTCAGGCATCGTGAAAGTCGATCTGCATCTGAAGTCCTATTTCAAGGGTGCTGCATGACCCAGGCTCCCATGACGCAAAAGGTTAAGATCGAAATCGGAGCGCTCGCGACGCTTCTCGCCCTGGCCATCGCCACTTATTATTTCGGTCGTCCCACGACCAGATCGATTCGCGCGGCATCGCATGGCGTTTCTAAGTACAAACCCATGAATGTGGAAAATCCTCAAATCCGCTGGGATCGATTGGTCGACGCTGAGCATACGGCCTACGAGAGTACTGGCCGCGATATTTTCACCGGCGGCACGCCTCCACCTCCTCCCATAACCATTCCCCAACCCGTCGAACAGGAAATCGCCCTTCCGCCTCCGCCTCCCCCTCCACCACCGCCTCCTCAGCTTCCGCTAAAATATTTTGGCTACGGTGCCGCCCAGGCCGATTCAAGAGGCCGCGCCTTCCTGACCGATGGCCCAACCGTATATATCGTCGCCGAAGGCGATACGATTCGTGGCCAGTATCGAGTCACGCGAATTACCCGCGCTACCCTGGAATTTGAGGACATCTCGACCGGCCGCCATGGCGTAGCGGTCATTGAAGACCAAGGGCCATCCTACTGAGCAAGTCTGAAATTAGGCACAAGCTCAAATTTTTCGCAGTCCGCACCCTCTATTGCGCAACACAATGCATATGTCATGCGATTTCCTCGCTCCCTGAGCCTTCACGCGCTAACTGCTCCTAAGCCTCCTGAGCCAATTTCCTTTGCAGCCCTGCCTGCACCGTTCAACACCTCCCATCTTCTGGGATTCACAACTGCAGTGCTCTTGACACTTGCATGCCAGGTTCATGCCGCCACTTCATCCCAACAGAGCCCCGACGTTACCGCATCCTACCGCGCCTGCAGCACTACTACCCCTGAAACGGCCGTCCCCCTAAAATCCAAGCGAAAGAAAGACAACCGTCTTCAGAGCCGCGGCGATCTCGCCCCGTATTGTCTCGAAGTGCGCGCCCCAGCGATGGACGTTCAAGGGCATCTTCAATCCTTCGTTCGCAAGCTGCGTTGGGCTATCAGCGACGAGGATATGAACGACTATTTGTGGAGTTTCAATCTCGCTCTAACGAAAGTCGAGCTCTTGAGCTATGGTCACGCCGAGCCCCCGGCGGAGCGCGTAGATTGGCAGAACGGAAAAGCCGTGGTTCTCATCAGAAGTATCGATCTCGGTGATGGCTATAGTCGGTCCACTATGACCGCGCAGTTCACCGCCTTTGGTGAATCCGAAGACACCTTCGCGATGCGGCGTACCACTTGGACGTGGGCTTCCAACGGCAAACTCGAATCGCTGCTCATCGCTGAATTGCGCCATCATTTTCATCCGGATCATTAATTGCTTTCTGCCTTAGCATATTGGGCGAATAAATTGCTAAACACACAGCCACCATGTCCAAGCCGTGTTAGTTTCAGCTACTCAGTTTAACCGGGCTAGCGCGTTCTTACCTTGATGGAGCACTATTTGCCAAGGGCTATTAAGTCGGCGGGATTTACTTCGCAGCTATGCAGACTGCGCACAGTGAATCTTTTGCTTCCTTTACTATTCCTGCTGTTCTCTGGAATACCCGCCAGAGCCCAAATTTCCCCTGGCCCTCTTTCAAAAGCTCATGAAAGCCTTAGTGGTACAGGTCAATGCAACAGCTGTCACGTATTCGGCGCGAAAACCCCGGTCTTCAAATGCCTCGACTGCCACAAAGAAATCGCCAAGACCCTTTCGGAAAAACACGGTTATCACGCCTTATTGCAAATGCAAAATCCCCAGGGCAAAGATTGCGTGCACTGCCATCTCGAACACAATGGAATTAATTTTCACCTGATTCACTGGGACCTTCCTATCAAGCAGTTTGACCACAAACTCACTGGGTATCCTCTAGATGGCAAGCACGCCCAGGTGGACTGCCAGAAATGTCACACCCCGGCAAACATTGCGCCCGCGGAACGTGCTCTGATCCAGAATAAAAATCTCAGCCAGTCCTACCTGGGGTTGTCGCAAAAATGCGTCTCTTGCCACGTGGACTACCACAAAGGACAGTTGGGCAAGGATTGCGAGAGTTGCCATAACACCACCGATTGGAAGGCGGCTAAGAAATTCGATCACTCGAAGAC
>DASYJM010000180.1:0-46991 GCA_035996445.1 Candidatus Acidiferrum sp.
GATCGTGAGCTCCATCACTGAGTCCAGCCCCACGAAAATTGAAACGCAGAACTGGAGCGCCAAGCGCGTCAATGGATTTGGCGGCCTGAAAAACCACCTTGTTATGCATAGTGCCGCCGAAAAGCGGATGAGGATGACAAAGCAGCCCGGCAAGCGCGGGCGCAGAGGCACGGCGCGGCGTCCACAGGACGGCTTCGAGGCGTCCGGCTGGGCCGGAAAGGAAGAAATTTCGCGAATCGTGGTGCTGGGCCATCTATTTTTGCGCGCAATCGTTGCCACCAAATTAGACCGTATCAACGAAGCATTGTCACTGTGAAGGTGGGAACACAGCACCGCCCCACGCTCGCAGGTACAAGCGCCTCGGTACATATCAGTACGGCTGCTACGTTGGTTTTTGGTACTGCTGCACGTGTTGGGAAGGTTCATTTAGTGCCAAATTGATACGCCCTGGCCTGAGATACCGGAAATTCTTTTTTCGCGTTGCAGTTTGCGGGTTGCAATGTTAGCGTTCCTGCATTCCAGGCCAAGCTAAGGGAGCTTATGAAAACCGCTGCGGACCGCCGCGAAGCTCGCCGATTTACGATGCACTTACCACTCAGCATTCTTCCGTGGGAGCAAAAGGGTAAGGAACTGCCGGTGGACATGCGTGATGTGAGTTACCGGGGCCTGTACTTTTTTGCTGGAGAAAAGTTCGAAGCGGGGCGCGAAATCGCTTTTATCATTACCCTGCCGAAAGACATGCTGAAGGCATCGGACGTAAAAATACGGTGCCGGGGCATGGTGGTGCGCGTCGATCAGGCCGAAAACGGGAAGATGGGCATCGCAGCAAAGATTGACCGTTACGAGTTTATTCCTTGTAGCGCAGTGGCCTAAATTTCCTTCGGGTCAAACCCTTCCTCTGTTCAGAAATCATCGCTGCTGCGAGTACAATCATTTTTACCTGTTGGGGGGAGAGTTTATGTACCACTACGACGCCAAGTTGGCATTGGAAGAATTGCAAGAAGACGCGCTACTGCCGCACCCGGTGAAACTGCGTGACATGATTTTGCGCACAAAATTGGGACCTACCGAGGCGCAAGCGTTAAACCAGGAATTTCAAACGTACCTAACACGTTTTGGCGAGCTGCAAAAAACCGCGCGCAGCGTGCTGGAGAAGCTTGCTGCGGGCCAGCGCAAAGCCTCCTGATGCCATAATATAGAATTCAGATATGCGACGGCACACGCTCCTGATCGATGCGGATGACACGCTATGGGAAAATAACGTCTTTTTCGAAAAGCTGATTGAGGACTTCATCAGCCTGGTGGAGTCCTGCGGCTATACGCGCGCTTATATCCGTCACATTTTGAATGAAACGGAACGAAAGAATATCCGCCAATACGGCTACGGCGTTCGCTGTTTTGGGCGCTCCCTGGAAGAAACGTATCTAAAGCTGGCGGAACAAATGGCGTGCCGCGAGACGGTGGCGACTATTAAAGAGCGTGTGCTGGAGCTGGAGCGCACCCCGCCAAAAATTATGGATGGCGTGCCGGAAACACTCGCTTATCTTGCGGAACGCCACCGCTTGATTTTGTTCAGCAAAGGCGAGGCGGCGGAGCAGGCGGCCAAGGTGGAGCGCTCCGGGCTACAGGGATTTTTTGAATTTATCGAGATCGTGCCGGAAAAGGATCATGAAACATACGGCAAGCTGGTACACAAACACAAAATTGTGAAGTCCCAGGGCTGGATGATCGGTAACAGCCCGCGCAGCGATATCAATCCGGCCATGAAAATAGGATTGAACGCTGTATATATACCGCATCAGGACACCTGGCAACTGGAGCATGAGCCGGTGGTCGCGGGTGCGGGGAAATTGGTGATCCTGCCAACGTTTCGCGAATTGCGAACACACTTCTAGCAACCACTTTGTTAGATGTCCCCGCAGCTGACATTTCCATTCAGGCGTTCTGGTGTTGCATCACTGCTGCCCAAATTGGACGTTGAAGTCTTTAGCCAATACTCGCAGTCTCTTGATTGAGAAGTACCGGAGGTATGGATGGCCACCGCAATGTCGAGTCCTGCGCAGACCAACTGGCGTGATGAATGGTTTGAATTTGAAGACGCAACTTACCTGAATGTGTCCGGCAACGCTCCTATGCCTAAGGCTTCGCTAAGGGCCGCGCAAGGCGCAATTGAATGGAAGAAATTTCCGCAACGTGTACCCGACGAGGCCTATTTCGATGTGCCGAATCGGATTCGCGCGTCGATTGCGCAATTAATTGGCGCGAGAGCCGATGAAATCGCGCTCACTACGGGTGCGAGCACCGGAATGGCTGCAGTGGCTTATGGCTTGAGCTGGAAACCTGGAGACGAAGTCGTAACTGCCCAGGGCGAGTTTCCTTTGCAATACACCACTTGGAGGCCGATGGAGAAGCGCGAAGGCATTGCGTTGAAAATTGTAGGGCCCAGCGATCGGTTTATCAGCGCGGACGATTTGATCGCCGCCTTGTCGCCGAGGACAAAATTGGTATCGGTTAGCCTGGTGCGATTTGACGACGGCTCGATGATCGACGCGGCGCGACTGGCGGCTGCATGTCACGCGCAAGGCACATTGCTGCTGCTGGACGCGAGCCAGTGTTGCGGCGCTACTCCCATGGACGTAACGCAACTGGGCGCGGATTTTATCGTCTGCGCCGGCTACAAGTGGCTGCTCAGCCCGTATGGCACGGGATTTTTCTGGGCCAAAAGTAAGCATACGGCCAACATGAGACCGGGTCCTTTTTATTGGACCGCTGCGGAAGGCGCGAGTCACTTCGGCTCCTTGGTAATGACCAATCCAAAGATGGCAGCGGGTGCGCGGCGTTGGGACTCGGCGGAGACCGCGAGCTATTTTAATTTATCGGCTATGGCGGTGTCGTTAGAATTGGTGCTTCGAATGAAACCTGAAACGGTGGAGGCGCATAATCGCGGGCTGATGGAGCTGATGTTTGAGCGCTTGCCGAAGGATCGCTGTGTGCCGGCGAGTCCGCTTGATCCGGCACGGCGCGGGCCGTATGCCTGTTTTGCCGCGCGGACACCGGAGAAAACGGCAGCGTTATTCGAAAAGCTGCGCGCCAATAATGTGTTCGTGAGCCTACGCGAGGGGAATCTGCGCATATCGCCACATTTGTTCAATACCGAACGGGATATCGATAAGTTGATCTCGGTGGTTACTGCGTGATCTTTGCGAACACTCGCTGCTAGTTTTCGCTCGGGGCGCGAAACGGGATGTGCACGATAGCTTCGAGGTCGATAGGCGTGCCTTGCCGCGATGCGGGCCTAAATTTCCATTGGCTGAGGGCTTCCATGGCATTGGCATCGAGCTGCTCATCCAGACCGCGAACCAATTCAACGCTGTCTACAGAGCCGTCGGCGCGAATCACGGCGTAAAGCACGACCTCTCCTTCTACATGTTGGTTGATCAGCGTGGGTGGATACCTGGGATCGCTTTTCTTGATAGGCGACGGACCCGAGAGATCAGCCGACGTTACGTGCGGCGCGGAACTCGAAGAGCGCAGCTCCGAGAAATTCAGGATCCAGCTGCCCGTTGCGCTGTTGAGGTTGGGCATGTTGACCAGCATGGTGTACATCTTTTTCGCGCCAAAAACCTGTTCGGGTTTTGCGCCCGGAGCAAGCGCGGCAAAATTTGGCGGGCCAGTTCTCTCCGGTGCGTCAGCGATTCGCGCGCGCGTGTCGATTCTTGAAACTAGCTTGTGAGAAGTGGGCGAATCGATCTTGGGCTGCGGGTTGACCGATAAACCGGACAGGTTCTTTGGCGTGGGATTGCCGCCGCTGATGCTTGCTGCCGTTGAGTTTGTTCCTGCAATATTTCCAGATGCGTGCCCACCGATATTTTCAGCCGTTCCGCCAACGCCGCCATTATTATTTTCGATTGGCGAAGGTTTACCGCCGAGAACGCCGGGCTGTTTGCCTTCAGGAGAAATGGAAACGCGCGCAGCGAGATTCCCTTGCGGCGGTGTGCTGGGTGCAACGGGTCCAGGCGTTGCGGAAAGAGCGATGAGCGTGGAAGCGTTGGCGTTTATCGAGTTTTGACGAGCGAGCTCGGGCGCAGGTCCAGCGTCATTTGAAGACGATCGCTGTTGGGCAATGCGCGGTGCGGCTCCGGCATTCAACTCTAACTTCGGGCGAGCAGGCGCGTTGGAAGTTGGGGCCAACGTGATTTCGGCAGGAGCGCCGTCAATAGCTGGAACATCAGGCAGAAGTGCGGCTTTTACCGTCGCCCTGCGATGTTCGGTTGGATGAAGTTGAGCCAGCATTTGCTCGGTGAGTTCCATGCGAGGCTTCGCGGGAGCGGCACTCTGCTGTAACAGAACGATATTTGGCAAGCTCGGAAGAATTTTTGGCGGAACTATTCGAGCGGCAGTATTGATCAACGTTTGACGAGGGTGCGTTGGCGCGACGGGGTCCGTGAAAATCCGCTGGCGAGGATGGAACGCCTCGGCACCTTCACGCGCAATGGGCTTGGCGACATCGCCATGTGGGCTTGGTGGTGCAGGTGCCGGCGCGGAGGAAAGTTTCAAGGGCGGGAAGTCATTGATCGGACCGGACCAGGTAAGCTGAAAATTTTCAAACGCAGGATTTTTCCTCGGGGTTGTGGGAAGGTTTGGCCATGGCGCCACCAAAAAAACAATGTGCCAGAGAGCGGCAGCGATTACGGCAGCGCGCGGGATACGACCCTCGACCCAGCAATCTCCTAAAAAATCTCCTCTTACAACTTTTCTTGGGGACGGGCCTGAAATAAGCGCGCTAATGCTGCTTCCGAGACTTTGGTGGAAACTGTTCCAGCGGACTTCGAATTGCGGGCCTGCGGTCGATCGAGACACTGCAGGCGCAGTAAGCGCGTGTCGCTGTCCCAAAAGACTCAATGAATTGCTGGCTTGGCCAAATGACATGCAGTCTCGATTATAGCGTGTTGCTCGCTGCCAAATTTCGCAACTTCATTTTCACAACTTTATTTTACAAATCAGCGATGGCCCCAATTCACTGAAAACCTGACGTCTTCCGAATCCCTTGCGTCTTCCGAACATAGATGTGTCTGACACTCCAGGGGTTATCCACAGCTGTGAATGATTACACAGCTTCCTCTCGGCGATAAAAGCTCAGCGCGGCATCGCCCTGGCGCAGGAGTCGAACGCGCTTCAGAGTGTCAAAAGACTCGGGCAGATCGAAAGTCTTGCGATGTTCGACGGTGACGACTCCTCTGTCGGCGAGAAGTTTGGAGGCGCCGACTTTTTGCAGCACCTGCGAATAGTCAGCGGTAGCGGCGTACGGGGGGTCGATAAAGATGTAGTCGTAGGCGGCATCGCCCGTTTTTATTTTGGCCTCCATAGTTTCGAGTCCGCGAATCGCGTCCGCGCAGATAACCGTCACTCCGGAAGGCACTTCTAGAGCCGCAAGATTTTTGCGAATCAGCGCCGCGCTGGGTGCGTGATTTTCGATGAAGGTGACGTACTCAGCGCCCCGGCTCAGGGCTTCGATTCCTACAGCGCCAGTTCCGGCGAACACGTCCAGGAAGCGCGAGCCCTGAATTCCTGCGCCCAGCACGTTGAAAAGTGTTTCCCGCAAGCGGTCGCTGGTGGGGCGCAGGGCCAGGCCTTTAAGGCTTTTCAGTATGCGGCTGCGGTAAATTCCGGCGATGACGCGCATCACTTATTTTCTCACGGTATAAATTCTCAGCCGATCCGTGCTAGATGGTACCGTCGCTGCCAGTGCTCCGGCAGCGACCGCAGCACTGCGCGTAATTCCGCGGCTCGCTCAGGGTCGTCTGCGAGCGCGAAGGCTTCGCGGCGGGCCAATTCGAGCAACTCGCGGTCACGCAGAGGATTCGCGATGTGGAAGCCCATGTCGCCGGATTGACGCGTGCCAAAAAATTCGCCCGGGCCGCGTAATAGCAAATCGGTTTCAGCGATTTCGAATCCATTGGTGGTGCGCACCATCGTTTCAAGCCGCGCCCGTGCTTCGTCGGTCATGTACGGTGGCGCCATCAAAACACAATGAGACTTGGCCGCGCCACGCCCGATGCGGCCGCGCAATTGATGCAGCTGAGACAGTCCAAAACGCTCCGCATGCTCGATGACCATGACGGTGGCATTCGGGACGTCGACGCCGACTTCCACAACCGTGGTGGCCACCAGAATTTGTACTTCATTTTTACGAAACTGCTGCATCACGGTTTCTTTTTCTTCGCTGGAAAGCCGGCCGTGCAGAAGCCCAAGTTTCAGCTTGGGAAATACTTCGTGGGACAGTCGTTCGAATTCCTCGATGGCGGCTTTCAATTCGAGCTTCGATTCTTCGATAACGGGATAGACGATATAGGCCTGATGACCGGAGTTCACTTCTCTGCGTACAAATTCCCATACGCCAGGCAGATGCGGCTGTGTAGTCATGCGCGTTTCGATGGGTGTGCGGCCGGGAGGCAGTTCGTCGATGATCGACACGTCGAGGTCACCGTAGAGAGTGAGCGAGAGTGTGCGCGGAATCGGCGTGGCGGTCAGCACCAACACGTGCGGCGCGTGTCCATGCGCCAGGGATTTATCCATGAGACGTTTGCGCTGCAACACGCCAAAGCGGTGCTGCTCATCGACGGCCACGAAACCCAGGCGTGCGAACTCGACTTTGTCTTCAATCAAAGCATGGGTGCCGATCACCAGCTTGGCTTCGCCGGTGCGGATACTTTCAAGCACCGCGATTTTGTTGCGAAACTTTAGGCCACTGATCAACAATTCCACCCGATAACCCGCGGGAGCAAGAATTCTCTTGGCGGCGAGGTAGTGCTGCACAGCGAGAATTTCGGTGGGAGCCATCAAGGCAGCTTGCAAGCCATTTTCGATGGCGATTACTGCGGCTTGCAGAGCAATGATCGTTTTGCCGCTACCCACGTCACCCTGCAAGAGTCGATTCATGGGCGCGGGCTTTTCCAGATCGGCGGCAATTTCTGCCAGCACACGTTTCTGCGCCGCAGTAGGCTTGAACGGCAAAATGCGTTTTAAAGCTTCGCGAATGGTATCTTCGCGAAGGCGAAAGGCTATGGCCTTTTCCTTGCGGCTGGTCTTGCGATCCAGGCCCAGGCTCAATTGGTAAAGAAAAAATTCCTCGAAGATCAAACGCTGCTGCGCGGCCGAGCGAAAGCTGTTGAGGGCCTCGAGGGATTCACTTGCCGGCGGAAAATGCGTATGAATCAGTGCCTCGCGCCGTGAGGGGTAAGAGAGACGCGCGCGCAATTCGGCTTGCAGAACGTCAGGCATGTTCGGATCAAGCAGATCGAGCGCGGCATAAATGGCGCGACGAATGGCGCGCGACCCAAACGTACCCATGGCTTCATAAATAGGGACGATGCGGCCGACCTCGGTGGAGTCCATCTCGTCGCTGGTCATCTCCATCTGCGGATTCACCATCTCAATGCGCGCGGGACGAAGTTTGTCTATCTCGGCTTTGCCGTGAAGGATCAGCGATTGCCCGGGTTTGAGGCGGCCCTCTAGATAGCCGCCGTGAAAAAATTTGCAGGGCAGTTGCCCGGTGGCGTCGCGAACCAGCAAATGAAAGACTGCATCGCGTCCTCGCATAGTGCGCACCGCCTGGCCGCTCATGACCTGCACGCGAATGGTGTAAACGCCGTTGGGCTGAATGTCTTTTACATTGGAAAAATGGATGCGGTCTTCGTAACGGAACGGCAGGTAGGTCAGCAGATCTTCGAGCGTGTGAATTCCGCGCTTGGCCAGCAATTCTGCTCGTTGCGGGCCAACGCCCTTAATCATGCGTACATCAGTGGTCAGGGTTTGCGTGGACACAATGGAAAAGCGTTCTTTTGCGAACGCCGCTTATGTTCTGCTCCTACTAATTGCACAGTAACGGCAAAAGAACTCCATCTTTTATACCATTATGAATGCACAGCACCGTGATAAGCCGCTGTGAAGGCGCAACTTGCACTGATTTCGTGCGTATTCTAGAGTGATGGCGCCGCATTCTCACTTAAGGATACGTCTTAGTTTGTAGCTATCCAAAGTCCCACGCGCAACCACGGCGTGTGAGGTACCCTCGTTACCCAGGAAGCTTGAAATTGCTACTGCGAAATCAAATCGGCGTAGAGAAGTAGATTGTGGCGTGGCTCGTGGAGGCTTCGTGTCGACTGACCGTCTAACGTCTGCGAACAAACTCGCATTACTGCTGTGGTTGGTCGCGGGAATTGCCGGCGTTTTGTTTGCGCACAAATATTATTTCCGCGCGTTTCCAGAAGCCTCGGTGAATTTTAAGGTGTCGCGTGGGGAAGCCCTGGCGCGCGCAAAAGAGTTCTTAGCGAGTGAGGGTCAGAACGCCGCAAGCTATCAGTCCGCTATCGTTTTCGACGTAGACGACAACGCGAAAACATACCTGGAGCGCGAAACAGGGCTGGAGCAAGCCAACCGGCTGATGTCCTCGGAATTGAATATCTGGTATTGGGATGCGCGTTTTTTCAGGCCGCAACAGGAAGAGGAGTTTCACGTACGGGTGAGTCCAGCGGGCCAGGTGGTGGGCTACGAGCATCACGTGGAAGAAGCCAGAGCAGGCGCAACGCTGGCCCGCGCCGCCGCCCAATACGCCGCTGAAAATTTCATTGAAAGCAAAATGGGTATCAAGTCCGGCTGGGGTCTTTTACCGGAAGAAATCAATTCGGTGAAAAGACCGAACCGGCTGGATTGGTCATTCACGTGGGAAAAACATGGATTTCGCGCCAAGGACGCGCCGTATCGACTGAATGTGGTGGTGCAAGGCGACCAGATTGGGAATAGCGAAGAATATTTGAAGGTGCCGGAAGCGTGGGAGCGCAGTTACAAGCAACTGCGCTCGACGAACCTGCTGTACAACCAGATCGCCATCATCCCGTACATCCTGCTGATGGGCAGCGCGCTGTGGCTGGGAATTTCGCTGTGGCGCAAAGGGCAGGCCGATTGGATGGGGGCCATAAAACTGGGCGCCCTGGTGGCCGCGCTGTTTTTTCTGATGCAGCTCAATCAGTGGCAATCGACGCGTGCAAATTACGATACCCACGCTTCGTATGGAAGTTTTGTCGCGCTGCAAATCCTTTTGAACATATTGATGGCTATTGGCACGGCGCTCACCGTCACGTTGGTACTGCCGGGCGCGGAGCCGCTGTATCGGGCGACGCAACCAGACCGCTTGCGGCTCAGCAAGGCATTTACTTTACGCGGGCTCCAATCCCAGGAATTTTTTTCCGCCGCGGTGGTGGGCTTGTCCCTGGCAGCGGCACACATCGGTTTTATCGTGGCGTTTTATATGTTTGGCAGCAAAGTAGGCGTCTGGGCGCCACAGGATCTGAATTATTCCGATGCGGTGAACACCTCTTTTCCATGGATCGCGGGGATCGCGATTGGATTGCTGGCGTCGACAAGCGAAGAATTTCTCTTTCGCTTGTTCGCCATACCGTTCCTGGGGCGTTTGACCAGATCGCGTGTGCTGGCAATTATTCTGCCCGCGTTTTCATGGAGCTTCCTGCATAGCGCGTATCCACAGGAACCCGGTTACACGCGCGGAATCGAAGTAGGAATTATTGGCATCGTGGCCGGAATTGTGATGCTGCATTGGGGCATTCTCGCCACGCTTATCTGGCACTACACGGTGGATGCTTCACTGGTGGGCTTGCTGCTGGTGCGCTCTAACAGCATGTATTTCAAAATTTCGGGCGTGATCGTGGGTGCCGCAGCGCTGGCCCCATTGATCTTTTCGGGCGTGGCGTATTTACGGCGAGGTCACTTTGCGCCCGTAGATGATTTGTTGAATCGCGCGGTACCCGCCCCGCAGATAAGTGTCGTGGATGAAGTCACTGAAGACCTTGCTCCGACGGTGAAAACGCGTGTTTACGACACGCTCACACCCAGGTTGATTGGCGTCCTTGCGGTCTGCCTGGTAATTGGAAGTTTGGCGGCCTGGCGCGTCAAGGTGCCTTCCATCGGGGATTACCTGAAGCTTTCCGTCAACGCTCGAACCGCGCTCATCGACGCGGATGAAGTTCTTCGCCGGCGGGGGATAGACCCGCGGTCCCACCATCACGCGGTGTTGCTCGCCAACACTACTGACCCCCAGACGAACGAATTTCTGCGCGAGCGCGTGGGTGTGGCCAGGGTTAACGAAATTTACGACCAGGAAGTGCCTGGAGCGCTTTGGAGGGTTCGCTATTTCCGAGACAGCCAGCCTGAAGAGTGGATAGTGGTGCTGCGCCCGAACGGCGCGCTGCATTCTGTTCATCACATTTTGAGCGAAGATGCTCCTGGCGCTTCGCTCAGCAAAGATGAGGCCGTGAAACGCGCGGAAGAATATCTGCGCAATAACCAGCATATTGATCTGACGCAATGGACGCTGATCGAAGCCAAGTCCGACAAGCATCCGCATCGCGTGGACCACTTGCTCACGTGGGAGCAAAATCGCGCGCTCTCTGACACACAAGCCGATTCTAAAGAACGCGCGCACGCGCGTATTGAAGTCGCGGTTCTCGGCGACGAAGTGTCCAACTATCGGACGTACATAAAAATTCCCGATGACTGGAGACGCCGGCAGTCGGAACTGACGCTGCCGCGCGTGCTTATTTCCATGGTGCTGCCGCTCCTGGTTTTGGGCGGCCTAATGGTCGTGGCGGTGATTGTATTTCTGAAAAATTTGCGCTCCGACGATGCGCATTCCATTCCCTGGCGGCGCCTGGCAGTGTGGGGCCTGTGGGGACTGGCGGCGTACGTGATCATTTTTGTTTTCGGCAACCGCATCGCTAGTTTTATGAATGCCTATCAGACGGCCATTCCGTTGAAGACCATGCTTGTGGGAATCGGCATCGGCGCGGTGCTCGGAGCAGCCGTGTACTTCTCCGGGATCGTGCTGCTTTTTGGTATGGCTTGGTATTTCGGGAGGCGCGCCTTCGGTGAAGAGCGCCTGCCGGGCTGGACGGGTATGCCACCGCTGTATTACCGCGACGCAGTGTTGATTGGCATGGGCGGTACAGCGGCACTGATTGGATTTAGCCGTCTTGTTGCAGCGCTGTCGGCCCATTGGCCCACCGCACATCGGGGGATTGAAGCTTCTTTTGGCGGTGACTTTGACGCGACGCTCCCGGCCGCGTCGATTTTTGGCACAGTTTTGCTCAGGGCGCTGATGTACACCGGGCTCGTCGCGCTCTGCGCTTCGTTTGTGGCCACGAATGTCAAACAGTCGTGGCTGAGGTTATTACTTTTTCTGAGTGCCGTGTTGGCAACCGTGGGTATGGCTTGGGGGACTCCTGCTGATTTCGCCAAGCAATTCCTCGCGGGAGCCCTCCTTCTAGGATTGCTGGTATTCGGCGTAGGGCGTGTCGTGCGCTTTAACATCCTCGGATGTTTCCTGGTCGGCGCGGGTACTTCGCTACTCGCTGCCGTAGCAAAGCTGGTATCGCAGCCCGACGCCTTCTACCGCGGCAATGGTTATGCGGTCCTGTTGATCCTGGCTGGCCTGCTGGCTTGGCCGCTGGCGAGCTGGGGCAGGCGAAGCGCTCGCCAGGAGGCCTAAAGGCAGTAAATTTCGCTGCGGATTATCCCCAAACGAAGAATTTTGCTATCAGATCCAATAAATTAGCAGAAACAAACCACCTCGCCAGTGCGTTGTTACTTCAGGGAAGCGATGCTCACCCATGGAGTAGCGGTCCGTCCAAATAGGGTGGTCGCACGGGTGTTCCGTGTTGGCCTAAGGCAGAAACTTGGATTATTGTGTAGTGGCGGCCGCCACCCCACATTTTCAAGGACGGCACGCGAACAGAAGGCGAAGAATGTCGCTTCCACGATGGGTTTTGGCTGTGGCCGGTGAAGCTGGAGGCGCGGGCGGCGGAGACGCTGCCCTGGGTGCGGTGACTTCGCTACCGAACCTTGATGACCGGGCCCTCGTGGTGGAAGCCCAAGTGGGCAACCGCGCGGCCTTCGAGGAACTTGTTCACCGTTATGACCGGGATGTCTTACGGCTGGCGCTGAATTTGATGAAGCGCCCGGAAGATGCCCGCGACGTCTATCAAGAAGCATTCCTGAAGGTCTACCGCAACCTGCATCGATTCCGTTTTGAGTGCAGCTTTTATACCTGGCTATACCGCATCGTCACCAACGTGTGCCTCGACCACTTACGCCGCCGGCAAGCGCGCCCCGAGGACCAATCGCCAGAGTCGAATCACGGGCACCACGATGAAGGCATCACTGACTTTTTTGAGCGACAGCGTGAACACCGGCCCACGCTGGATCCTGAACGCACCATGTTCGGGATAGAGATAAAAGCGCGAATTGCAGTGGCCATGCAACGTCTTTCACCTCGCGAGCGCATCGTGTTTGAAATGAAGCATTATCAGGGATTGAAGCTCCGTGCTATTGGTGATGCGCTGGGAACCACCGAAGAGACGGTGAAGAACTCGCTGTTCCGCGCGACGCGCAAGCTCAGGCACGAATTGGGGGAGCTGCGATGAGCGCGGATAAGAAGTCGCGTTGCGACAAAATTGCCCCCATTCTGGTTTTCTATGCTTGCGATGAGGTCAGCGAAAACGAACGCAAGCTGATCGTTGAGCATCTGGCCGTGTGCTCCTCCTGCGCGGAACAACTCACGGGTGAGCGGGCGTTGTGGGAAGCGATAGACGCCGCGAATCCGCCGGCTGGTGAAATCAATCCCGCGGACGCGCTGTTGGCGCAGTGCCGCAGCCAGCTTGCGGAAACTCTCGACGATCTTTCCGTGACACCCGTACGTGAGCATTGGCAGCCGTTTGGCTGGGTGCGCCGCTGGATGGCTTTGCGGCCGGCGTGGAGCGGCGCAATGCTGATTTTCTTTGGGGTCTTATTGGGCGCCCACGTAATTCCTTGGCTGCAAAATAGCCTTCCCGGCAACAGCAACGGCCGCGCTGTAAACGTTTTGGCTTCGCAAAAACTTACCGACGAGCAACTTTCAAAAATGGCCGTGGCGGGAATTAATCTTGCGCCATGGCCGAATGCCGCGCCCGGTACGGTGCAACTGCAATTGCGCGCGGAGCAGCCTATGGTGATTTCGGGCAACGTGGACGACAGCAACATGCGCCGCGTGCTGACTTACGTCGTGGAAAACGGTGAGCGCTTCGATGCCGGTGTGCGGCTGGATTGTCTGGACGCGCTCAAAGCGCAGGCACGCGATGCGCAAGTTCGTAAGGCGTTGCTGTTGGCCGCGCGCAAAGATCAGAATCCCGCGGTACGCATGAAGGCACTGGAAGCGCTGAAGGGTGCGGCCTCGGATTACACCGTTCGAGAAGCCCTGCTTGATGCGCTGGAACATGATGCGAATCCGGGCGTGCGGGTGGAAGTTGTGAACATGTTGGTGCACTCGCTGGAACATGAGTCGCAAGGTTCAAATGTGGTTTCGTACCCCAAACTTGCGGGCGCGCCAGAGAGTCTTGACGACCAGTCCGATGATATGCAGATAAGTTCGCCCAGCGAATCCAGCGCGATGATTTCGGACGCTTCCGTGGAAAAAGTGATTCGCACGTTGGAAGAGCTGCAAAATCGGGATCCCAGCCGCTATGTGCGGCTGCGCAGCGCAGCGGCCTTGCGGCAGATTGGCCCACGAGAACCTCAGTAGTGATCAGCGGGATTTAGTTCATCGATGAGAGCTTTTTCCCATTACAAACGTAAGTTCAGCAGCGGGAATTTTCGCAGCATTCCATGGCTCTGTGGATTGGCGATTATTCTTTGTGTCTCTCCGTTTTCCAGTCGAGGCCGGGCCGCTGTTGAGTTGGAGCCCCTCGAGCATACGAAACCTGCCGAGCCCGTAGCGCCCCACGCTTTTGACCAGCGCACAGGTGTGCTTGAAACCCAAGATGGGTTGACGTTGCGGCTGAACGCGGATTTAGGCTCCGTGCATATTATTACTCTGGAAGCGGGCGCGGCCCCGGCGGTGCGTTACACCGTGCGCATCGAGACGGATGCGCGTCCTCAACAGGCTCAGGCGCTGCTGGATAAATATCTCCTGCGCGCCAAAGCTACTGGTGCAGGTGTGGAGATGGAAGGGGCGTTGCCCCCGCAGGCCGCGCGAGCAGCGGTATCTGGGGTGCAATTTTGGGTGCAGTTTGAAATTGCCGTGCCGGCGGGATACAGCCTCGAAATCAAGACCGAGGCAGGCGACATTGAAACTCGGGATATCGGTGGCACGGCGACGCTAATCACCCAGGGAGGAAATATCCGTACCGGGCGCATTGGCGTAAGCGCATTGCAGAACGTCGCGCATCACATGCACGACGCCAACGCCGTCAACCCTGCCGGCAGCTCATCGAAATTGCGAACCGAAGGCGGGCACATCCAAGTGCTCGATGTGGCCGGCAACTTGAATGTATTTACCGGAGGCGGGCACATCAATGTTGGCAACATTACTGGTGACGCTGCGCTGCATAGTGGCGGCGGTCACATTCGCGCGGGCATGATCGGTGGGCGCGCCGAGCTGGATACCGACGGCGGAAACATCACCGTTGGGCACGCGGGAAGTTTCGTCAATGTGCGTACCGGAGGCGGCCAAATTGATTTTGGGGAAGTGCGCGGTTCAGTGCATGCGCAGACCGGTGGTGGCGGTATCCGGATTATGTATGTTGCCGGGCCCATGGAAGTGGAATCCAGTGGTGGCAGCATTTGCCTGACGCGCGTTGCCGGCGCAGTGCAGGCGGCCACGGCAGACGGAACGATTACAGCATGGATCAACCCCTCAAGCGGCCCTGACAGTGGACCCGGCGGCGAACCTAGTGGTTTGCCCGGCGCTGCGTCTGTACATCCAGCAACCGTACAGCTTGCAGGTGCCTCACAACTGGCTTCTGGAAATGGCGATATTGTAGTGTTTTTGCCGCGTAACCTCGCGGTGAATATCGACGCACTGGTCGCTAAAGGCGGCGAACATCACATCGAGGCCGATCCCGCACTACATTTAAGTTTTCAAACCGAGAAGTCCAACAGCGCTGGTCCTGTACACGCCATCGCTGTCTTGAACGGCGGCGGCATCCCGCTGAAGCTACGCACTTCCGCGGGAAAGATTCGACTGCAATTCCTGGATTCCGACCCTTCACTACGGGAATCCCGGATTCGCGAACAGCAAGAGCGCCTGCGCGTTGTGGAGGTGGCTCAGCCGGCGCCGCCTGTTTCTCCGGCACCACCGCAGACACAACAACAGGTAGATTCGCAACCGGATTGGTTGGAAAGCTGGCTGAGTAAGCTGGAAGTAGCCGTCACCGGAGGCTTGCGCGAGGATGCTGACGATTTTCGCAACCGCCTTACCTATTCGCCTCATCCGTTTTATCCGGAGCTCGCGCAGCGTGTGGGTATTCAGGGAGTAGTGAAGTTGCAGGTGCGGGTGCTGAAAGACGGGCGCGTGGAAGTATTGAAAGTGCTTCAGGGTGAGCCGGCACTAAGGGAAGCCGCAATCACTGCCGTGAAACAGTGGCGGGGCAAGCCCGCATGGATCAATGGCAAAGAGGTCGAGGTGGTTTCAACGGTGACATTTAATTTTCAGCTCAATTGAATTATGGGCGTCGGCGTAGACAACATTAAGATTCGCTCGGGGTGCAGGTTGTAGTTTCGCGTTACGGTCCGGGTCGGTCGTAAAAATCGAAGGGGGTAAAAAATCGATGCTTCGACATGCGTTGCGCGCAGCTTTAATTCTATCTGTGGCGGGTGCGGTCTTTGCTGCTTCCGGTTTGGCGATGAGCAAGGATTTCGATCAGAGCTATCCGTTACAGCCGGGCGGTTCATTTGAATTGCAAAATGTGAACGGCACGGTGGAAGTGGAAGGCTGGGACCGCGATGCCATCGAAATCCACGCGGTGAAGACGGCCAAGAGTAAGGAGTCGGATCTGGATCGCGTTTCGATTGAAGTGGACGCGAAGCCTCGCTCGGTCTCCGTGATTACGCGCTATCCGCAGAACGCCGGGGTGGAAGTTGCCGTGGAATACGTTATTCATGTGCCGCACGGAGCGCATGTCGAGCATGTGGGGACGGTAAACGGCACGTTGCGTATCGCGGGAGTGGACGCCATCGAAGATCTCCATACCGTCAATGGAAATATCGAGGTCTATGAAGGCGGCGGCTCCGTTCACGCGCACACTACTAATGGCAATGTGCACCTGGAGCTGGCGCATCTCGGCACCACACGAGACGACAAGGGTGAAGCCACCGCCGAAACGACCAACGGTTCTTTGCTGCTGGCCGTGCCCTCAGACCTGCAGGCAAATTTGGAGGCGCGCTGCTTAAATGGGAATTTTTCTTCGGAGCTGCCGCTCGCGCTCGAAAGCTCCCTGCGTCCACGAGAAATACACGGAAAAATTGGCAAGGGCGGGGCGCCCATTCATCTGCATACCGTAAACGGCGGGATTCGCGTGGTGGTGTTGAGGTCAACGGTTTAGCTTTTGCTGCGTCTAAATTCGCAGGAGCTAATTTTTTTGGAGGATAGATTCATGTACAAAGGCATACGGACTGTTGCAGGCGGCACCGCCGTGCTGTGCGCTGCTTTGATAGTAGCGCCGGGATATACGGCTGGCCAGCGAGCCCACGAGGCTGGAAATCAGGAATTGGCTGAACCCCAGGTACGTGATTTCAATGTGATGTGGGGCGAAGAAGGCGGAAGTTGGCTGGGCGTTGAAACCTCGGAGGTTACCAGCGACAACGCCAAGGAATTAAAATTGCCAAGCGAGCGGGGGGCCGTGTTGGCCAGAATTGCTCCCGATAGCCCGGCTTCGAAAGCTGGTCTTCGAGAAAACGACGTGGTTACGGAAGTCAATGGGCAGCCGGTGGAAGGCGCGATGCAATTTCGGCGTATGATTCGCGAAATTCCTGCCGGACGCAGCGTGCAACTTACTGTGTGGCGAGGCGGGCACACGCAGAAAATCAACGTCACGCTGGGCAAGGCTGAAGAATTGCGACACAACATGACGAAAGTGACTCCCGGTACGTTCGTGTTTCGGATGCCCGAATTACCGCCGATGCCGGACCTTCCCGAAGTAGCGGAGATTCCGGAGATGCCGTCGGGGGATTGGAATGGCCCGGTGCTTTACGCCGGTCATCCGCGCCTGGGCATTGACGCCGAGGACCTCAATGGGCAGCTAGGATCATTTTTTGGCGCTCCGGACGGTGAGGGCATTCTGGTGCGCTCTGTAAATTCAGGTTCACCGGCAGAGAAGGCTGGAGTAAAGGCCGGTGATGTTATCACTTCACTAAATGGCGAGCGCATTCGCTCGGTAGGAGACCTGCGTCAAAAGCTTGCCGCACCGCGCGGCGAGAAAGATAAAGGCGCGGAGAACAAAGACAAAGAGAGCATCGACGAAAACCGTTCCGTAAAACTCGGCGTGCTGCGCAACAAGAGTGAAATTTCTCTAAATGTGGAGCTGCCAGCACCTGCAACGACGATCAAACACCTTTCCGGGCATCGCACCAATATCTAAGACAGGCAAGTTAGGGAAAGCCCGGACTCAATCCGGGTTTTTTCATTTTTAGATACCTTGCGAATTGCGGATTTAACAGCGGATTGATCAGGATTTGTCGCCGCCGCGATATTTCTTGGCAAGGCGAACAGGCCTTCGCAGCGCTGCAAACCGCCCACCCTGTTTATTTTTCACAGCAGGCGTCCAATCTTCCTGGGTAGGTGAAAACGTAAGCCGAAGCAAGTAGCCCAATCCTGAAACTACGCTCCCACGCATGCGCATGCGATAAAGAGCGCGCCCTAATAATCCCGGCGCTGCCCGCCCACCCGAAGGTAGCCAGGAGGCAATTTTCGTAGCCAGCCGCAAAGCCGATCGATCTGATTGCAGCCGCGCTTGGACATTGTGCGGCAGCGCAGCGCCAAGCAAATTTCCAGCTAGAAGCAAGCCGGTATGCAACATGCGCTCCGCACCTACAGCCCGCGCAGTGGAAAAGCTGCGCTCCCAATTCAAAGAGGTTTGGCGGGCGACGAATGCCGCAACATCGGCAACCAGCGATAAACGTTCCCAAAGATGTTTGGCGCCGTGAATACAAATCAGGATCAGCTCATCCTCGATGGCGAGCGCGGAGATTTGATGGCCATCGATACTCACACATTGGCGCCGCGCGAAAAATTCTTCGATCGGTACCCCGCGAGGAAAGTAACGCATGGTCCGCTCGGTATGCAGCTCCACGAGGAGTGGCGCTGCGACTCGAACGAAAACATATTGTCCAGGAATTTTCTTGGGGCTAATTGCTTCGACAGGTATTTCCGGCTCGTAACCGGCGCTAATCATTAGCTTGGTGGCATGAAGAATGTCTCTTTGGCGGACGAGAAAATCGAGATCGCCATATTGTCGCGCCCCGGTGTCGCCGTATGCGCGCAAAGCTAAGGTAGGACCTTTCACGAGCGGGATATCCAATCCGGCGTCACGAAATTGATCAACCAGCCGAAAGAGCTCGGCGGTCATCTGCAACGCGGACAGCGCTTGCGTGCGCTGAAGTTGGCGGATTTTCTGGGTGAACTCGGGTGGCACCAGGTTTTCCTCGAACCGAGCCACACCAGAACCGAGCAACGACACAACGCCATGCTCTTCCGCCAAGGTCAATAGCGCTGGCCAGGATACCTCGCGGAGCAACACAGAAAGCATCGATGGATCGGTACGGGGAGAGGCGCACTGCAGCAGCGCGGCCCATTCTGGTGAACTCGAGCCAGGCACTTCCCTTTCAATATTTTTTGTGGCCGTGGATCGCAAAAAGTACGGACTCCAATGCTTCGCGGCTTAGTGTACGCGACAGCCCTGCCTGTAATGACTACAAAATCCTCGCGGGCAACGATGGGGGCCGAGAACTGAGGAAAGAACCGCGCGCACATTGGACCGGCAAATAAAAAACGGCCGGTCCCGTTTTGCGGAACCGGCCAGGGAACAGCAATCCATCAATTCTTCTTTTTGCGCGTATTTACTTTCGTGTCGATACCGGGCTGAATTTGTTGCAGAGCTTCGAGACCAAGTTTGGCCTGCGCTCCATAACTATTAGGGCCGCCATTGGGATCAAGCTCCACCGCTTTTTGATAGGCCTCCACAGTTCCTGGCTGAATAATGAACTCCAGCTTGTCGCCGTTTTTCTTGGTCTCCATCGACCCTACAAGCGCAGCTCCCAGTAGATACCAAACCTGCGGATTTTTTGAATCGAGTTCGCTGGCTTTCTTTAAAGGCTCAACGGCTTCTTTCAAACGGCCGGCGTTGTACAAGCTGATGCCAAAATTACGCCACGCAGTGGCCGCATTAGCAGGATCGAGTTCCGCACTCTTGGTGTAGGAAGTACGCGCCTCGTCAACCTTGCCGCTTCGCGCCTGCACGTTACCCAAATTGTTGTAATACCCCGGGACGTCCGGCTTGGCGGCAATTGCTTGTTGATACGCATTGATGGCGTCGTCATTGCGGCCGGCGAGGTCGTAGGCTTCCGCGAGCTTGGCCCAGATAATATGCTGGTTGGTATCTTTTTCCGTAGCCGCTTTTTGTGCCGCGGTAAACTCCGCGACCGCCTGGTTTGAAAGATCGGTGACTTTGGCTTTTGCCGCGTCACGTTGATCTGCCGGAGCTTTGCCTGCCTCTTCTCTGGCTTTGCGTTCCTCCTCCAAGAGCGCGGTCCCGGCGGTGAAATGCTGTTTCATGCCTTCGAACTTGGCTTTTTCTTCTTCCTGTTTTTTGACTTGCTCAGCGGCCACCGAACCCTGTTTGGCGACAACGTCTTTAAAATTGATATCCACCTTAGCCTCGGCGCCGCTTTGCACCTGAACCTTCGATTCGTACGGTTTATTGGGCGCAGGCAGAACTACGAATACGCTATAGACTCCCGGCTTAAGACCGCGAAAACTGTAATCGCCGCTCTTATCGGTTCTTGTCTCCTGCTTCACGCCTTGATCGCTGACAATCTGGATCCCCATATCAGCCCAAGGCTTACCGGTAACATCCAAGATTTGTCCGCGAACTGCGCCATCGCCTTGCGCAGCGGCGCGCGGAACCAACACAGCCAGCAATAGCGCCACGCTGCAGACGCTTAACAGCCACGAACTCGCGTATCTCTTCATGCTCGATTCTCCTTTGCAACTGCCTACCGCCCCGGCGAGGCGCGCACCATTATCATGGATTCGGTGCTGGATTCAAAGGTCAGGAATGCGCTGCCGCGCCACGCTGAGAAATTGGATCGTTCACCCCAGCCGCCGCGAACGCACGCATACGCAGCAGGCAACTGTCACATCCCCCGCAGGGCGCATCCTCGCTTTGGTAGCACGACCAGGTAAGATGCAGCGGGGCACCGAGCTCGATGCCCTTGCGAATGATTTCGCTTTTCTTCAAGTCGATCACTGGCGTTACGATTTCAATCTGGGTCTCAGGGCGGGTGCCCACGCGAATCAGTTCCTGAAAGACGCGATAATATTCCGGCCGGCAATCGGGATAGCCGGAGCTGTCTTCCGCCACCGCGCCGATGTAGATGGAGTGAGCGCCGATTACTTCAGCCCAGCTAACCGCTACGGAAAGAAAGTGCGCGTTGCGAAAAGGCACGTAGGTGACGGGTATTTCGTTGGTGCCAGGGTTGTCAGAAATATGCTGATGCTCCGGCACCGCGATGCTCCCGTCAGTAAGCGCGGAGCCGCCGATGGCTCTAAAATGATCCAGCTGAACAACCAGCCGTTGCAGCACATTATAAAAATCAACGATGGATTCGAATGCTTGCCGCTCGCGCCTTTGCGTGCGCTGTCCATAACCGGCATGCAGTAACGCAACGTGCTCCGCGCCGTGCTCTTGGATTGCCATCGCCGTGCATACGCACGAATCCATGCCACCGCTGAGCAGCACCACGGCTTTCACGGTTTGAACCTCTGAACCAGCCATTTCTCAAACGCCTTTCGTTGTCGGATCCCACACGAACTTGTGCAGCTGTAATCCTAATCTCACAGGTACAGAATCCTCAAGGATCCATTCCACTAATTTGCGAGCCTCAAGGCCGGGCCATTTGCCTTCCGGACCTTCAAAAACCGGCGAGAACAACACTTGGTGGACGCGTTCGCGCAAGTTGTGCTGTAAAGTAAACTCCCGTGCGAACTCATAATCGCGCCGCGTGGACAGCACAAATTTTATTTCATCATTCCGGCTTAGTGCTTCCAGGTTGCGCATCTCAAAAGTGTCTGCCTCGCCGGAGTCCGGACATTTCACGTCCACAATCTTGATCACTTCACGCGGCAACTTGCCGATGAAGCGCTCGCCGCTGGTTTCAATCATTACCGTGTATCCCGAAGCCAGTAATTGTTGAGCCAGCGGATAAATTTCTTCCTGCAGTAATGGTTCGCCGCCAGTTAATTCCACCAGCGGCACCGCGAAAACGAAATTGCCTGTTCCTGACGTTGCGTCCGAAATGCGTCCGGCCAGTTGATCGACTCGCGCAGCCACCTCCGCCACACTCATTTTCTTGCCGCCATGAAAAGCGTAAGCGGTGTCGCACCACGTGCAGCGCAGATTGCAGCCGGTCAAACGCACAAAAATGCACGGCAAGCCCGCGCGGGTGCCTTCCCCTTGAATCGATTTGAATATTTCAGTGATAAACATTGGATAGAACGTCTCTGCCCCAGATCGGTCTGTGCCTAGGCTAGTGCCTGTCCGGCTTAGGTTTGCGGGTTGTTCTGCGCCCCAGCCACCAGATCATGCCGAAAAAAAGCGTCATGGCCACGATCAGCCTGGTATAACCCGGCGGAAATCCCATGTGACGCAGGACCAACAGGTAACCAAGCGCAACCAGCAACACGGGAATCATGATGATGGTAAACGATCGATTCATGCCTTCACGTCAGCGGGACGGTACTGCGCCCGGCTGGTATCCGTCTCCCACAAAATCACGTCAGTTACATGCGCGCCCGGAGGCAAGCCACGCAACAAACGCGTGACCTCATCGTAAAAATACTTGGCCAAATTTTCCGCCGATGGATTGACCGATTTGAAGGGCTCGAGATCATTGATAAATTGATGATCCAGCCGGCCCATGATCTCGCGGACGACGCGCTTTAATTCCGTGAAATCCACCAGCAAACCGATGTCGTCCAGTTGCGGCCCTTCGAGCGTCACGCGCACGCGATAATTATGCCCGTGCACATTTTCGCACTTGCCCCGGTATCCGCGCAGCGCATGACCGGCGGAAAATGTTTCTTCTACGCTGACTTCAAACATGGATCCTCAAATTGCGCCAGGAAGGACTCTGCGTATCTTTTATCTTTCGAGGAAGCGCGCAGCGTCAGCCGAATTATGCGTAATACGGTAGTTCGGCAGCGATTCCAGGAAAATTTTACCATAGGGCATACGTTGGATGCGGGTGTCCAGCAAGGCCAGCACGCCGCGGTCGGTCTTGGTTCGAATCAAGCGGCCGAAGCCTTGTTTTAATGCAAGTACCGCTTGCGGCACCTGAAATTCAGAGAAGGGATTGCGGCCATCGTCCTGCAAAGCGCGCACCCGGGCAGCCACAATAGGATCGCTGGGAACTGCAAACGGCAAGCGGTCCACAATTACCAGAGAAAGCTGCTCCCCGGGGACGTCCACACCTTGCCAGAAGCTTGAAGTGGCGAACAACACCGCGGCACGCGTATTTTTAAAGCGCTCCAATAACACGGAACGCGGCGCGGTACCTTGCAGCAGTAGCGGAAAACTTACGCGCGTGCGTACACGTTCGAACAAATCGTTCATCTGGCTGTAACTGGTAAAAAGACAAAACGCGCGGCCCTGGCTGTGCTCCAGCAATTGCACAATTTCATCCGCCGCTTTGGAAGCGAAACCAGCATCGCGGACGTCCGGCATTTTGTTAGGTAAATACAACAGAGCTTGTTCGCCGTAATCGAATTCAGGCGGCAGGGTACGCTCTTTGACGTGATCGAGGCCCAGTCGCTGGCGAATAAATTCGAATCGTCCGCCAACCGTAAGCGTCGCGGAAGTTAGCACCACAGTGTCGAATTGCTCGAAGAGCCGTTGGCGCAGGATCTGGCTCACATCGATGGGCGTGGCGGTCAAAAACACGCCTTGGTTGCGGCGCTCGTACCAATACACGTAATTCTTTTCATTGGACTCAAACAGGAATGCCACTTCCTGACGCAGCTCGAAGCTCCGTCTCGCGATGCGCAACAATTCTTCGGGCTTTTGCGGCATGGCGGCGATTTCTGTTTCCAGCCCCTTCAGCGCCGTCAGCATGGCATCGTATGCTTCGCGATGTTGCTCCAAAAATGCATCTCGTTCGCTGCGTGCAAAAGGAAAACGCCCGTCGCGAGGTGGAAACGCTTCGAAAAAGGTACGCGTCCTTTCGCGAACACGCTGCGTGCGCCGTAACATCGAAGGCGGGCCCAGGTTGAGCAGTCTTAAGGATTGGTCGGCGTCCCGCGCCAGCTCCTCAAAACGATAATTGGAAATCTGCCGCCCAAAATAATCGCTGGCCACGTCTTCTATTTCGTGCGCCTCGTCGAAAATAACCGCTGAATATTCGGGGAGGATGCTGCCGAAATCGTCCTGCTTCAGAGAAAGGTCGGCAAAAAACAAATGATGATTGACGATGATCAGGTCCGCTTCTTTTGCGCGCTGGTGCATGGCGGTCACGAAGCACTCGTTGAAGTGATCGCATTTCTGCCCGGTGCAGGTGTCGCGGCGGGCATCGAGGCGGGTCCACAGATCGGAATCATCAGAAAGAAAAGTTAGTTCGCTGCGGTCTCCGGTTTCGGTAAGTTTCGACCATTCGCGAATTTGCCGGAAAGCGTCAATTTCCTCCAGGCCTTTCAGCAAAGGCTGGCTGGCCATTTGATTAACCCGGGCGTGGCACAGGAAATTCGAACGGCCCTTCATCACCGCGACCTTCAGATTCGGCGCGAAATGTTTCTGCAGGAACGGAACATCTTTCTGGTACAGCTGTTCCTGCAAAGATTTCGTGGCCGTCGAAATTACCACCCGCCGTCCGCTGCAAATTGCGGGGATCAGATAAGCGAGAGTCTTTCCGGTGCCAGTGCCGGCTTCCACCACCGCGTGGTGATGCTGTTCGAACGCTTCGTGTACCACCTCGGCCATTTCCAATTGGCCAGGCCGATGCTCGTAACCGCCGATCATGCAGCGTTCCAGCAATCCTGCGGGCCCGAATACCTCATGCATCGAGGGGCTGCCTTGGGGGGCCGCTACCGTATCGGCGGTCTTTTTCTGCGGAGGCGCTGAGGGGCGCGGTTGCTGGGCTGGAATGCCCCTGCGGCCCGAACCTGTTGAGCCACTGCTCTTCGCGCTATCTTGTCCGGAGGCTTGAGTGCTCCTGCCTGGATCGCGAGGCAGCTCGGCGCTTTTATCGGTTGCCACTCTCAGGTCGCGCGCCACCAGGTTTATAACTCCCGTTGAAAATTCGGAATTTTTAATACAAGAGCAACAGTTACCATAGCATACCCGTCCATCTCCAAACCCCACCGACCCGGTTGTCCAGGGTCTCCCTGTTTGCTGGCCGACTTTAATAGTTGAACACGGCACAACCTTTCGCGGCGCCATCGTCTCAAAGGTGGCGGTACAGTCGATGAGTGTGGTGCCATCCGTATGTAGATCCAGGCGGCACATTCACTTGGGGTGGGTAATGAAACGCAACGCTGCATTAGGAATAGCTGTGGCTATCTCCATGATCGCCCTGGTCGGTTGCAGTGGACCAAACAGTCCTACAGGCGGGGGCGGCGGGGGTGGCACGCAAAACGCCAGTCTTGCGGTGACCATGACCTCCACACCCCCGGCATTCACCAATGTTTCCGTGCTTGCCGCAACCGTAGGCATTACCGGCATTACCCTGACTCCTAGTTCCGGAAGCGCGGTCGCCTTAACTCTGTCGCCCACCGTTTACCCCGTCGACTTCATGCGCTTGCAAAGCGACACTGCATTTCTCGGCTCGCTCACCTTGCCAGCCGGCACGTACAGCAGCGCTACGATTACATTTTCTGCGCCAACGCTTACGGTGTTCAATCAATCCGGGACCACCCTGAATGGCACGTGCGTGAGCGGCACTATTTGCCAAATTGTTCTGACAGCGGGCTCCGCACAACTCAGTACGGTACCCTTTCCTCTGACCCTCACGGCCAACCAGGCAACCGGTATTTCGTTGAATTTGAATTTACAAAATGCGCTCACCCTTACTTCCGGCACGTTGGCTCTAAGCTTTAGCGCCACGAACGTGGCTACTGCCGCGACGCTTCCGCGAACCGGCACACCAAGCGGCGCGCTCGATCTCATCGAGGATTTCGTCGGACTGGTCACGGTTCGATCCGGGAGCTCCATCACCGTAACGGGCAGCGACGGTATCTCACTAACGATGACGTTGCCGTCCTCGCCGACTATTGAGGATCCACAAGGGCTGTGCCCGGCGCTGAACGCCACATGCCTGGTGGTCAATAAGACGCTGGTCAGTGTTGACGCCACCGTGAGCACCAGCGGAACACTTACGCTGGTTTCCGCCGACCTCCTGGATGCCAGTCCTCAAGACGAAGTTGAAGGAACGCTTGTAAATACCAGCACTCCGGGCCAATTTTTTCTGGTGGTGGCGAACAAAGAAGTTGCCACGGGCAACAGCACACTTTCGGCAGCGAATCCTGGCGACATATTCCTGGTGACACTAAGCAATCCGATTTTTATCGTGGACTTCGATGAATTCTTCAATAACGCATCGCTGCCCTCGAGCACCGTCACCCCGTTATTTTCCAACCAAGCCAATCTCGTGAATGGCCAGGATGTAATGGTGCACGTCACCGCCGCTACCGGCGCGGCATCGACCGGAGATCAAGCCATTACTTCGGACCGGGTTGCTCTACGGTTCACCCGCACCACCGGCACAGTACAAACCGTTTCCGGGCAATCCTTCGCAATTTCAAATTTGCCGCCGTACATGCAATTCGTAACCAGCCCGCTGGTGGATACCATCATTGGAACGACAAGTTTTGACGGCGTGACGGACGTCAGTGGCGTTACCGTCGGACAGTCGGTCTCCATCCGGGCATTGTTGCTCAACAATTCAACGTTCAGCTTTTATGCCGCAAAAGTTCGGGTACAGCACTGATTTTTTGCTACACGCTTAAGACTCTGAAGGCAGAGTTAATCTTTCAAAAAAAAGGCCGACACGCTAACGTGTCGGCCTCCAATTAACCTTTTCTAGTGAGACGTCCCCTTCTTCATGGTTTCTTGTCTTGCTTGGCGATGATTTTGTCCTCAATCTTCTTATAAGTGGCCAAGGGCATAATTTTCTTGCGCGTAAGATCCGTCTTCTTCGCGTACGGCCGGCCTTCGATTATTTTCTTCGCGTACGCATCTCCGATTCCTGGCAGTGCCCTTAACTGATCGAGAGTCGCGGAATTTATATCTACGAGGTCGTCAGTCGGAACCGCGGCCGCGAAGGAACTAAACGTCCCCGCGGAGGCCCTTGGCTGCGTTACAGCTAGATGGGCACCGCAAAAGGCTAGTACCAGCGCCACTATCAACCGCATTACGTGTTTCTTCATCGATTCCTCCTTCCGGATTTTTGCTGCTGTAATGCCCGCTGCTAATTTTTCTCTGACGCGCGGTACCCAGCATTCTGCGCGTCGGCTTCCGTCATGTATTTTCCCTGCTTGGTTTTACCGTACCATCGGGTCCCCGGTTTGTGATAAATGCCCGATTCGGTATTGACCCATACCATTCCGTCGCTGTTCGTGGGCGCCGACTGCTCATTCATGGACTTCGATGGGGTCCGCGCGCTGGTGGTGTTGCCAGAATTGCCGGTGGCCGGCGGAGCCGTCGGCGCTGTTACCTGGTCAGTAGCGCTGGAAGAGTTGGACGATTGTCGCGTGCTGCCGGCCGGTTCCTTAGTCCTTCCAGACGATTCCTTCGTGCGCGCGCTGGTGGTGTTGCCGGAATTCCCTGCAGCCGTAGGATCTTTCGTTGAATTTTCGCTCGCGGAGCTGGAGGTATTGCTGGAAGCGTTCGAAGCGTTCTTTGAGGTACTCTTTGATTTCCTCTTACTTGCCGCGCCGGTCTTGCTCTCCGCAGCTGCGGGAGTGTCCCCGGTTGGCGGTGTTGCGCTGGCAGAAGGATCAGCCGCAGCGCTCTTCTTCGGCTTACTCTTTGCCGTTGGAGTGGTATTCGCGTTCTCGCCGTCTGTCTTCGCGGCGCTCTCGCTCTTGGTTTTGGACTTTCTTCGCGAGGAAGCCCCGGAGGCCGCGGTGCCGCTCGCGAAACTGTCGGTTCCCGTCACCTCGTTCGAATCGGTGTTCTTCTTGGTTCTGGTTTTCTTCGGGGTGGTCGAGGTCTCACCTGCATTGGCTTGTGGAGAATTCGCCGAATCCGGACTGTCCGCGACAGGTTTTTTCTTCTTCTTCTCCTTTTTGGCGGTTGAGTCACTTTGCGACTGGTCCGTGGATTGTGTGGATTGCTGTAAGGCCTTGCCGTATGACGTGCTGACAAGACCGAACCCCAGGAACAACGCTATTAACATCGCCAAACGAAAGTTCTTTTTCATTTCTATCCTCTGGCTACCCGCTTCAGAGTTTCGGAGGCATGGATGCGGCGGCAGCATGTACTTCGTGAGGATTTAAGTCAATACAGGAGAGCGTGCAGTCAGTCGGCAATCGGAGGTAAGGGAGGAGTGAAGGTCGGCAAGCGGGAGAAGGATGTAATGAGGCTCAGTCGCCCGAGGCTTGCACCCGGGGAGGTTCCACAGACTCTGCCAGCCCCCGGCGCATGGGGCCCAGCGCAAACGCCGGCACTTCCAATTCAGGCTCGACGGTAAGATTTGTGGCTTTACGTGGGAATTCGCTGCGACGATCCAGCTTTAGTCCCGCTTCCCGTAAAAACTCCGCGGAGAAACCCATGTCTTCGGCGCGATCCACACCCCAGAACCACAACTTTTCCTCGTTCCGTTGCAGAAAATCCAGCGACTCCTCGAGCTTGGTCATCGCGCGATTGAACGAGGAAGCCAGAAAAAATACCTCCAGGGACCATGCATGTCGTGGATAACGTACCTGGATGCGCACGCAATACTTCCCGGATTGGTTTTTTTCCATGCTGCAACGGTAGTTGTTCCGCACCGTCGCGGCGCGGGCCGTAATTCTGTTTTTCACTGCTTTCTAGACCCCGTGCCCTAAGGCCGCGAGCGTCAGCCACAACGGACGGCGGCTTTGTTGCAAAAATATGTGGTAGGGACACCACTAGGGTATCTTGGCGGAATGGTAAAGGCAAGAGCACCCGTCAACGTAGGTGTTCTTCTATAAATATAAGAAAATAATAGCTTTAGCTAGCTTAGACTTCCAAAGCCGGCCATCTTGTTGGTCATCAGCTTAACTTTGCCTTCTTGCTTCAGCCGGGTGTCCAGAGCCGTTTTAAACGCTTCGTACGCCACGTTCCGCTTGGTCTGGAGCAATTGCTCAGCTAGGCTCTTCTTTTGTTTCTCAAAGTCACTCGGATTTGGTTCCTCTTTCGACTCCACCCTGTAGACGATCCAATTCGCTCCGAGGTTCACTGGCGCGCCCACGTCACCCGGCTTCAACTGAAACGCTGCGCCAAGCTGTTTTCCGCTGACCGCTCCTGCAATGGAGTCATTGCGGGAGATGAGATCACTGGTTTTGGCTTCCAATCCCAAAGCCTTCGCGGCCGCCTCAAACTTCTCTCCCGTTTTTACACGCTTGGCCAGTTCTTCCGCCTTGGCCTTCGCCAGCTTGCCGGCCTCTTCTTGCTTCAAATCGTTCACCACTCGCTCACGAACCTCTTCCAGCGAGCCTTGGTGTGCCAGGGCGATCTGTTGCACTGACAAGACCACATAACCGCGGTCCGTACGGATAGGTAAACTCAGTTCATTTTGCCGCAGCCGAAAGATCG
Organism: Candidatus Acidiferrum sp.; assembly: GCA_035996445.1. Taxonomy (GTDB): domain Bacteria; phylum Acidobacteriota; class Terriglobia; order Acidiferrales; family UBA7541; genus Acidiferrum. The sequence continues at coordinate 28,866 of DASYJM010000180.1, forward strand.
CGTCCTTCACTTCTTTGGAATTTCCCAACTCCAGCACCGGATCGGTCGCGCTAATGGGCCGCGTCTGAGAGATTGTCAGCTGGTATTGCTTCGCCAAATCGTCCAGCGACACTTTGTTCGATTGACGTATGGTCTTCGCCAGCCGATCCGCGGCGTCGGCTGCCTGCTGGTCGGCCTGTTGCAATACCAATGGAGCGCGCAACGAGTCCTTCACCTCGTCGAAAGTCTTCGTTCGTGCGGCTTCTTTATCCAAAACCTTGATAATGTGAAAGCCATACTGAGTTTTCACCAGATCCGATATTTGCCCTTTATCCAGTCCGAATGCGGTCTTTTCGAATTCCGGGATTTGTCCCTGAATTAGCCAGCCCAGGTCACCACCCTTTTCTTTCGAGCCCGGATCTTCTGAATATTTTTTAGCCAGGTCTTCGAATTTCCCGCCCTTCTTTGCTTGTTTCAGCACGTCTTCGGCGTTTTTCTTGATCTCGTCGACTTCCGCGTCGGTCTTACCGACAGTCATGAACAAAATGTGTTCCACATGGACGCGATTCGGCACCTGGTATTGCTGAATATTCTTTTGATACTGTACCTTTAATTGATCGTCAGAGACCTGGATGTTCCGCCGCATTTGCGTGGTGTCCAGCAGTGCATAGCGCACCACCCGCATCTCAGGTACCTGGTAGCGCGACTTGTTTTTTTCGTACTCCGCTTTAATTTCCGCGTCGGTAGGATTGATCTTCGCGGCTAGCTCTTCGGGATTGATCACCACATAGTTCACTTTTATCTTTTCATTTTTGTAACGGAATTCGTCCTGTAGTTCGCCCGGCCCTACGCTGATTCCATCGGTCACGCGCTTGCGAAACTTTTCCTCCAGTAATCCTTGCCGGATCAACTCCTCGAATACCGACACGGTGAGTTGAAAGCGCGCCTGCACTTCCGCCGCGTAACGGTCCAGGCCTACAAATGTCCCGTTGACGAACGCTCCGGGCACATATTGCTTGATGCGGTCCGCGCGCTCCTGGTCAGTGACCGTTATACCCAGCCGCTTGGCCTCGTATTCTAATTCCTTCTCATATACCAGTTGATTCAGGATCTGGCGTGCGTACAGCGACTCCAGCGGTTTGGGCACTTGATTTCGTTGCTCGATCTGCGCCAATTGCTGGCGTACTTCTCCAAGGGTGACGGATTGATCCCCCACCTTAGCCACAGTATCAGTGGCGGCCTCGCCAGTTCCGGGTGTTTGAGGCACCAGGTAAAGCAGCATGCTCCCGCCGAGAACCAGCACTACCACGCCCAGGAATATGCGGTACCCAAGTTTCCGGTTATCTGAATCTCTAGCCATCCGATCAGTTTCCTCCGTCAACAGACAAACACCAAATTATAGGAGATACAGCCGCTGCCCTCAATGACAATCGCGGTTAATCGACTTCCGCGCGGGTAATACTCGCTTAAAAGGTTGCCCAGAATACAAATTTTGATTGGCGTTCTCCGACATGTGCGCATTCGCTATTTGCAGTTTGACTACGACCTGCCAGCCCAGTTGAACGGCGCTCAAATCGCTGTGCTAGATTTTAAAATTGGAGCATGAACAGCTGATCTCGTGAGCGTACAAGCACCCATTGACCCGAAACACGCCCCGGCTTCCAGGCCGGAGCCGCGCGTACAGGTTTATTGGACCGCGGTCACCTATAAGACCGTTATCGTCTACGTGCTGCTTATCCTCGGCGTAATTCTTGGCGTCGTATACCTCATCTCCCCCGACCTTTACTCCACGGTGTACCACAAGGCTTCCAACGCCATCTCCACACCCGACACGGAAAACTTGTCCATCTCCCAGATGCAAGCCAAGTTCGTGAATCTAGATGGTAAAGTTCAAATTAAAAAAGTGAACTCCGTCCAGTGGGTGACGGCCGACTATAAAACCACCCTCGACAAGGGCGATTTCGTGCAAACCGGCTCTGACAGCGCCGCGCGCATAACCTTTGCAGACGGCACTACATATACCGTCAAGTCCGACACGCTCGTGACCGTGGAAGAGAATTCCATGGCCAGCAACAAACCCACTAGCGTGGCCATGCGCATCAGCACCGGGTCCGTCGATCTCGCTACCCCCAATTGGAGTTCGCCCGATTCCAAGGCGGCCGTCAATGTCGAGGATGCTAGCGCCCAACTCCGGCAGAATAGCCGTGCATCCGTCAAGAACGATCCGCAGAGCAACAATCATGAAATCGTGGTTTCCACCGGTTCGGCGGAAGTGCAGCGCGGCGATCAGAAAATTGAGCTGACCCAATGGGAAAAAGCCAGCTTCCCGACCGGCGGCGCTATTCAGCGATCCAACGTTCTCGCGCCGCCCTCTCTCGTGGAGCCGCTGAATCTTGCGCCAATCATCAACGAGAAACCTAAAATTTCGCCGGTCCATTTTGTGTGGAAGCCCGTCGAGGACGCAGTCTCCTACACCGTGCGACTCAGCGCCACCACATCTTTCCGCACCATCGTCAAACAAGCCAAAGTTTCCGGCACCTCCGCGGACATTATCGGCCTCGATCCCGGTGAGTATTTCTGGAATGTCACTGCTCAGAACACCAAGAAGGAAACCAGCGAAGTCAGCGAGACGTTTCAGTTCACTTTGGTGGCTCAAGGCAAATCGCAGGACATGATGCTAGAAATCGAGGGCACTCAACTTCACGGCCGCGTGGCCGAAATCGTCGGCCGTACTGAGCCGGGAGCCGCGCTCATCGTCAACGGCCAGTCTGTGCCCAATATCGCGCGCGATGGCCAGTTCCGGCATTTCACCGAGCCATTGGAGCCCGGGCAGCATACCATCTCTATTATTGGTTCGAACCGCCGTGGAGGCACCGCGCAGCAGCAGGTCTCCATCGTGGTGCCTAAGTAAGATTTGGATTTTCTAGCGAATCGTGGCACAAGCATCGGTTCAACCCTTTTTTGCGTTGCCGTACGGATAGGCAGAAAATAAAAGCGTTTGGCAGGGTGTTGCAAGCTTGATTGTTTTAGCAGCCATGGAATTTTTTCACGGGAGACGGGGGAATGAATAAGAACGGTTACAATTTAAGGTCGGTTTTCAGTTTATTTTCCTCCGACCTCGCTATCGATCTTGGCACCGCGAACACGCTGGTGTTCTCTGCCGGCAAAGGCATTGTCGTCAACGAGCCTTCCATCGTAGCAATCAACAAATCCACCGGAGAAGTCGTCGCTGTCGGCCGCGAGGCCAAAGACATGCTTGGCCGGACTCCTGGCAACGTTGTGGCCATCAAGCCCATGAAAGATGGCGTCATCGCGGACTTCAAAGTTACCGAGAAGATGCTTACCTACTTCATTCAGAAAGCGCACAATCGCCGCGTGCTTGTTCACCCGCGCATCGTAATCGGCGTGCCCAGCGAAATTACCCCGGTAGAAAAGCGCGCCGTGCAGGACTCCGCTTATCGGGCGCGCGCCAGCGAAGTTTATTTGGTGGAACAAGCCATGGCCGCCGCTATTGGCGCAGGCCTCCCCATCGAAGAGCCCTCCGGCAACATGGTGGTGGACATCGGCGGCGGTACCACTGACATCGCGGTCATTTCCATGAGCGGCATCGTCTATTCACGCTCCGTCCGCGTCGCCGGCAACGAAATGGACGAAGCCGTCATGCAATATCTAAAGCGCAAGTACAACCTGCTCGTTGGTGAGCGCACCGCCGAACAAATCAAAATGGAAATCGGCTCGGCCTACCCGCTCGAAAAACCGTTAACAATGGAAGTCAAAGGCCGCAATCTTATTGAGGGCGTGCCCCGCACGGTAACCATCGATGACAGCGAAATTCGCGAAGCCCTGTCTGAATGCGTGGCCACCATTTTGAACGCTGTGCGCGTGGCCCTCGAGCGTACCCCGCCCGAACTCTCCGCCGACATCAGCGACCGTGGCATCGTGCTTACCGGGGGCGGCGCGCTGCTAAAGAATCTCGACAAGCGCATCCGTGAGGAAACCGGCTTGCCCGTTTCCATCGCCGATGATCCGCTGGCATCCGTGGTGCTCGGCACCGGAAAGATGTTGAGCGATTTCCGCTTACTGCGCCAGGTTTGCATCGATTGATATTCCCTGGGCCCAGGCCCTGTTTTTAGGGCCAGCGGCCAAAACGATGTTTTTTCGTGTAAGGAATCGTAACGAAGGCCGATGGCGATGCGATTTGAAAAGGAAAATTTGAGGCCTTGATCTTTCGAAAGCAATTCTGATCAGCTAAACCACATGGCCGGTATACCTTCTCGTCACAAATCCATCTTCCTGCTTGCCGGCGTTGTGCTATTGCAAATCTTATTGCTGGCCCTGCAGATCAAGCGCGACTCCGAAGGCCGTTTGATTCGCGTTTGGACCGTCGGCGCCTTCTCTCCCTTTGAGCGGGCCGGCAATCATGGTATCGGACACTTGCGTGAGGCCTGGCGTCACTATTTCGCGCTGCAAAACGCCTCCCGGGAAAATGAACAGCTTCGCCGCGAAAACGACGACCTCAAAATAAAGGTCACTCAACTCCAAAGCAAAGCGATCGAAGCGGATCGCTTGGCGTTGCTGCTCAACTTTCACAAATCCCATGAGAGCGTACCCATGCTTGGCGCGCGCGTGATTGCTACCAGCGCCGGAACCGCCAGTGCCACTATCATGCTCGACCGTGGCTCGAAGGATCACATCAAGAAAAATATGGGCGTAATCACCCCCGAAGGCGTGGTCGGTAAGGTTGTGGAGGTTTACGACAACACCTCGGAAGTCCTCCTGCTAACCGATAAAGACAGCGGCGTGGGGGCCATGCTCGGCAACTCTCGTGTGCAAAGTCCGGTTGGCGGTGCTGGCGAACCGCTGCTGGTCATGAAGTACGTCGCTAACGACGACGTGGTAAGTGTGGGAGAACGCGTAGTAACCAGCGGCATGGACAAAATTTTTCCGCGCGATCTCCCCATCGGAACCATTACCGATATCAAGCCCGGTAATCCTTTTAAGAGCATTCGTATTCGCCCATCGGCGCATCTCGAGCGCCTGGAAGAAGTGATTGTTCTTCTTACCCTTCAGCCGCTCCAATTGAATCAGGAAACGGAAACCGCAAAGCCTTCCGCAAGCGTCGCCACCAAGCCAGCTGCGGAGGCCGCTAAGTCGCCGGTCAGCGGAACTGTCGCGAAGCCTGCTCCGGCCCCCGTCCGCTCGGCGGCAGCTCCAACCTCTACTAACGCAGCGGCGGCGGTGAAACCCGAATGAACGACGCCTTCGACATTCGCAACATGGAATCGCACATCGAGGTGCATAAGTTTCGTGGCGGAGCCATCGTCGGCGCCACCCTGCTCGCCCTGATGTTTCAGGCCTTCGTTCCCGTTTATTTTGCGAAAGCCGCGATGATCGATTTGCCTTTGTTGATCACCATTTATTTTGGCCTGAGCCGTCGTAATCCCTCCACCGGTCTCCTTCTGGGTATGATCATCGGATTGCTGCAGGACAGTCTTAGCGGTCCCACCGTTCCCCTAGGTCTCTACGGCATCGCCAAAACCGTCATCGGTTATCTGGCCTCTTCCATCGGAGCGCGCCTGGACACCGAACATCCCGCTGCGCGTTTTGCTCTCACCATCATCTTCTTCGGGCTGCATCAGGGCATCGTGCTCCTCACGCGCCGAATCCTTCTCGCCCAGTCCAGTGTCTGGTTCACTATGCATCTTGCAGCCGCCGCGGTCGTTAACGCCATTGTGGCGGTATTTCTCTTCGCCTTACTCGATCACCTTCGCAAATCCTGACGCCCGCGCAGCGGACTAAAGTTTGACCAGCATCCTGGCGTTTGAGCAGCCAATTTGTCGGTTGCGCCCTGGCGGCGATATGGGCGAAAATTGACCTTCCGGCCGCGCTTCTAAGTCCTCAAGAGCGCCAGCGGGTGCCCCCATCACAGCACGATTAGAAGGACAAGCCATGACGCAAACAGTTGGTGAATTGAATCCCCCGGTGCGGTTGATGCTGACGCCGGGACCGTCCTCAATTGACCCGCGCGTGTACCGTGCAATGGCCACGCCGTTAGTGGGACACCTCGATCCCTGGTTCAAGACCTGCATGGACGAAACACAGCTGCTGCTGCGCCAGGTTTTTCAAACCGAAAATAGATTGACGATGCCGCTTTCGGCGTCCGGCTCTGGCGGCATCGAAGCCTCCGTGCTAAACACATTAGAAGAAGGCGATGAAGGTATTGTCGCGGTGAACGGTCTTTTTTCCGATCGCATGTACGAGATTGCTCAACGTACCAGCGCGAAAATCACCAAAGTGGAGGCCCCCTACGGGAATACCGTGGATGCCGAAGATGTGCGCCGCGCGGGTAAGGGCAGAAAAATTAAAATTATTGGGCTGGCGCAGGGGGAAACCTCATCAGGGGTCTTAACGCAACTTGCCGATTTTCGAAAAGTGGCGGACGAACTGGGCGCGTTGCTGGTGGTGGACACCGTGGCATCGTTGGCGGCTGTGCCGCTGCACGTGGATAACGAGCGCGTGGATATATGCTTCAGCGGAACGCAAAAGGCCATCAGCGCCCCACCGGGAATGTCGCCCATTACCGTCAACGCGCGCGGCGAAGAAGTGCTGCGCACACGAAAGACGAAGGTGCAAAGCTGGTATTTCGATTTGACCACCGCCATGAATTATTGGGGCAAAGAACGGCTCTATCATCACACGCCGCCGATCAGTCTGATTTATGGATTGCGGGAAGCCATGCGCATCGTGATGCAGGAGGGCTTAGCGGTGCGGTGGGAGCGGCATCGCACGAATCAGCTGGCGCTCATCGCCGGGTTGGAAGCCATGGGACTTGAGCTGCTGGTTAAGAATCCGGCGGAGCGATTGCCCACGGTGACGGCGGTAATGATTCCAAAGGGCATCGACGACGTTCGCGTGCGCACCCAACTGTTGGATGAATTCAATATTGAAATAGCCGGCGGCCTGGGGCCCTTGAAGGGTAAAATTTGGCGCGTGGGCCTGATGGGATACTGCAGCCAGAAAAACAACGTGCTGCTTTTCCTGGCGGCGCTGGAAAAAATAATGCTGGAACTCGGCTTGGGGATTCCCGAAGGCGCCGGAGTGGCAGCGGCTATCCGTAATTACACGCAGGTAGAAACCGCCTCGGCCGCGTCACGGTAACAGCCGGCCGGTGCGCTAGCAGTTCGGAGTATATAGAAGAACGATCAAATAGCAGAATTCAGGGATTTGGAGAACGCGTGACCACACGTCCAGTATTAGCAAACACCGGCGCGATGAAAGAATTTGTTGGCGCCTTCGAAGTCACTTCCAAGCTGACCGGGCACGGCTATGAATGCCGATTTTCGTACCTGTGGAACGGCATCGCCACGCGCCACAGCGACACCATCGATACCAAATTTTTTGTCGACGGCGACGTCGTGATGGTAGGTCTGGCGCATACCGCCTTCGTAAAATTTCGGGAGCGTAGCGGACGCGATTTGACGGATCGCGAGGCCAGCTTTATCGCCGCGGATTACCTGAGAGAGCGCCTGGAAGAGGAAGATGTGCGCCCGGTATACGACGTAACTCATGAGGATGTTTTGCGCTTGATCGAGCAGGTTGGCATCAAGTAACCAGTTCCCCCCAAATTGCGGCAGAATAGACCCCGCATGAAGACTGTCCCCTACACGGTGACCACCACCAGCGAGCGCCTCACCAACGTACTTTCGTACGGAGCATTGTTGCTGCTCGGGTATGTGGTGTATCTGATCTTTGAGCCGTTTCTGGTGCCCTTGACGTGGTCAGCGGTGCTGGCGATATTTTTCTATCCGGTGCACGAGCGGTTGGCGAAGCGCCTCAGGCCCAACTACGCGGCCATACTCAGCACCGTTGGAGTGACGGTGCTGCTCATCGCACCAACCCTGGTAGTGCTGTCGTACACCGCCAAACAGGCCATTGATGCCACCGCAAGATTGCAGACAACGCTCATGAATCCTGAACGCGAACTGCCCAGCGAGCTAGTGGCGCGGGTGCGCGCGGAGCTCCCCGAGGCATGGCAGTCTACCGATTTTTCCGAGCCCTTGCGGCAAGGCGCCGAAAAAGTCGCGACCTTCCTGGCCGGCAAATTCGGAGCGCTGGTCAAAAATCTGGTGAGTTTCTTTGTCGCGTTATTCATCCTGGTATTCGCGCTATTTTTTATGTTTCGCGACGGGCACGACGTAGTGCGAGCTATAAAACACTTGTTTCCATTTGACCGCACCATACAGGAAGAAATGCTCATGGAATCCAAGGAGCTGATCTTCGCGAGTGTGGCAGTAGGACTTCTCGTGGCGGGCATCCAGGGATTTTTGGGCGGGACGGCGTTTGCGGTCACCGGCCTACAGTCCCCGGTTTTCTGGGGTGTGGTAATCGCCTTTTTCTCGCTCGTGCCGGTGGTCGGCTCGGCGTTGATCTGGCTGCCCACCGCGCTTTGGCTGGGATTCAGCGGACATTGGGGAAAAGCCCTCACCATAATGATCATTTGCGGCGCGGTGGCGGGCATAGCCGACAACATCGTGCGCCCATTGTTATTGCGTAACCGCACGCAACTAAATGAGCTGCTCCTATTCATTGGCGTACTCGGAGGACTTTCGGTATTCGGGCTGCTCGGCCTGGTGGTCGGGCCGGCGATTGTGGCCGCCGCCATGGGTGTGTTCCGCGTGCACATGATGCACCGCGAAGATTTGGCGGCTTCGCGAACTAACGAACTTGTGCTCCCGCAAGTCGAGAACTCCTAACCGAGTACTCAACTGCAAAACCCAAAATACGCTCGCCCTGCGTGTCGGTATGCTAGAGTACCCCGCCGATGACTTCCAAGGACATGAAGACCGTGCCGCGGCATGAGGAATTGCCTCCGGCGAAATTGCGGTGGCGTTGCGACCTGTCGCGAATTCCCTTTGAAACCACCGCACAGGCCGAATTGCGCGAAGGGTTCATCGGCCAGGAGCGCGCGCTGCGGGCGCTCAAAATGGGCGTGGAACTATCCGCACCCGGCTACAACGTATTTGTTTGCGGTCTGGCGGGAACCAGCCGCGGTGGAACCATCGCCAGCATGATCGAGAAGTTGCATCCCCGAACTAAAAAATCTCTGGACCGCTGTTACGTAAATAATTTCAAAATCGCCGATCGCCCGCGGCTCCTGTCGCTGGCCCGCGGACAAGCCAACGGATTCAAGAAGGACATGCAGGCGGGGATTGATTTTTTGCGCCGGCGCATTCCGCAGGTCTTCGAAGGCGAACCATTCCAGCGCCAGAAAGGACGAATCGTAGAGCGCTTTACGGTCCGTGAGAAAGAGCTGATGGACGATTTCACGCGCCGTATTGCGCGTGAACAATTCGCGCTGGGACACATGCAGGTGGGCGCCGTAGCGCTGCCCGAAATTTTCCCAGTGCTGGAAGGACAGATGGTGCCCATCGAAGATATTTCCAAGATGGTGCACGAAGGAAAATTGGAATCACCAGTAGCGGAGGCCATCGAGCGCAAATACGAGCAGTTCCGGCAGGAGTTCACGGTGGTGTACCGCAAGACGCTCACCCTCTCCCGTGAATTGGCCAGCGAGTTGAGCTATCTAGAGCAGGAAGCTGCCTCAGTTCTGGTGGACGGCGCCATCGAAGAGCTGAAAGAAAAATATCCGGGCACCGGGGTGGCGGAGTATCTGGAAGAAGTGCGGCATCACTTACTGGATAATCTGGGGCCCTTCAAGGAGCGTGAAGGCGAAAGCGAAACGGAAGCCGGTGGCGAGCCTCCGGACGGTTTACCGAAGTTGCCGGGGTTGACGGAACGCGATCCGTTTCGTGTTTACGGGGTAAATGTGATCTTGGCGCACGGGGATGAAGATACTTCGCCCGTGATTTTTGAAACCACGCCTACCTACGCGAATCTTTTCGGCACGATTCAACGTGCGTACGACGCACGGGGCGGCTGGACGAGTGACTTTATGGATTTGCGCGGCGGATCTTTGCTGCGCGCGGACGGCGGCTTTTTGATTATGTATTCCTTGGAAGCCCTTTCGGAGACCGGCGTGTGGCGCGCTTTGAAACGCACGCTGAATCACAGCCGCTTGGAAATTCAGCCGCTGGAAATGTTTTATCCCTTTGGCGGCAGCGCTCTAAAACCGGAAGCCGTGCAACTCGACGTGAAAGTAATTTTAATTGGTGATCGCGAGCTGTACGAAGTCTTGTATCACTACGAAGAAGATTTTCGCAAAATTTTCAAGGTACGCGTGGAGTTCGACGAAGAAATGCATATGAGCGACGGCGTCATCGCGGAATATGCCGGCCGGCTACGCGCGCTGTGCGAAAAGGAAAATTTATTTCCGTTTGATCGCGGGGCCTTCGCGGCGATGCTGGAATACGGGGTACGCCAGGCCGGGCGGCGCAATAAGGTTACCGCGCGATTTGTGGACATGGCGGACCTGGCTCGCGAGGCCCACTACGCGGCCATGGCGGCAGGAGAGTCGGTAGTCCGCGCCGCCCATGTGCGCAGCGCTCTGGCTTCAAAAGTCGAGCGCCACAACCTGATCGAAACACGCGTGCGTGAAATGATCGAGGAAGGCACGTTGCTCGTCGACGTTTCCGGCGAACGCGTCGGGCAAGTGAATGGCCTGAGTGTGCTGGAAATTGGCGGGTATTCCTTCGGGAAGCCCGTGCGGATTACCGCTTCCGCAGCCTTGGGCAAGGCCGGACTCATCAATATTGAGCGTGAAGCGAACCTCAGCGGCCGGTTCCACGACAAAGGTGTACATATTATTTCTGGGTTTCTGCGCACTCGCTTTGCACAAGATTCGCCACTTTCGTTGGCTGCCAGTATTTGTTTCGAACAGTCCTACTCCGGCGTGGATGGCGACAGTGCCAGCTCCACGGAAGTGTATGCGTTGCTGTCGGCGCTCTCCGGATTACCGCTGCGGCAAGACATCGCGGTGACCGGGTCAATGAATCAGCAGGGTGACATTCAAGCCATCGGCGGAGTGAATGAAAAAATTGAAGGATATTTCGGCGTGTGCCGTATCCAGGGGCTAACCGGCAGCCAGGGCGTGATGATACCCGCATCCAACGTTGAAGACCTGATGCTCCGCGAAGATATTTTGGACGCGGTGGCGGCCGGCAAATTCCACATTTGGCCGGTAGAAAAAGTCGAGCAAGGCATTGAACTTTTGACCGGCAGGACGGCGGGCACGCGCGACGACCAGGGCAAATTCGAGGATGGCACGGTTTTCGCCCTGGTGGACGAGAGACTGCGTGTCATGGCTAACACCATGAAGGATTATTTGTAGGTCAAGGGGTTGTCGGCCTCGGCGCGACGTACGCGCGCCGACAATCCACACGATAGTTTGCCAAACCAGCGGCGGATTGCCTGGCAGGCTGGCCTGACTCAGCGAGCACCCGTACTTCCAACGAATGAATAGCTCCGTCGTGGGCCGGAGGGACAAACGCCAAGCTGAATTCGTGGCGAACAATTTGAGCGATCTGCGCAAATACCGCTGAAAGTTCGTTCGAATTAGCAGGGAAATATGCCTGCCCGCCAGTCGTTTCTGCGATCTGCCGAAGAAGCATGTCCGCCTCGGCGAATTGCTGCGAAGTGAGTGCCACCTTTGGAGATGGCGACCTCTTCTTGTTGGCTGCTGGCGCCGGATTTCGCAAATCGCCAGTTAGCGAGACGGCCAGAATTCGCACATCGCTGGTCTGCAAGCGGTTAAGTAAATCCTGAATCTGTTTTGTGGAGGAAGTATCTACTCCGGTCGAAAGCAAAACGATCGTTTTTTTGCCCGGCGAGGATGATAGCCAGTCCAGAACTTTTGACAGGCTCGCCGATAAATTCAACGAACCGAAACCCAGATTAAAACCGAGACCGTCGAACGCCGCCGCGACGGATTGCTTGTTGGCAGTGAAATCGACCAGTCCCTGCGGAGTATCGGCGTATTTCACGACCGCCACGCGGTCGTCAGGCGACAAACCGCTTAAGAACTCCTGAGCGGCCCGCAGGTGGCTGCCCTCCAGAAGATACACGGCAGGACCAGCTTCAATCAGCACAAGAGCCTGGGCGGGCTCTTCCACATTCAGAAAATCGGTAATCGGTTGTTCCACTCCGTTGTCGAAGATATGAAAATTTTTTCGCTGAAGGCCTTCGACGAATTTGCCGGACGGATCGGTTACCAGCACGCCGACGCTCACCCTATCGACGCTAACGCGAATGGGTTGCGGCTGCTGCACGTTGGCAAGAGGCGGTGCGATTGCTGGTTCTTGCGAGACCAGCCGCTGCGGGCGTAGCAAGCTGGAAAAAATCAAAATACAAAGAACACCAAGGCGTTGACGACCAAACGAAATCATCTCAGCGTTTTATTCGATCCACTCGTCGAAATGCAATCCCTGCGCATCCTTCCAGGAAGCGCTCGAAGCCACGTGAAGATGCCGAGCGAAGACCTCTGGATTTACGTCTAGCATCCATGACGGGGTCGGTGTGGCGGCAGACTTGCCACCGTTCGGTGAAGGTTTAGCTGTGGGCGTCTTGTTTGCTTCGGCGATCAAGCGGGCTTTGAATGCTTGCCAATCCACTTTGCGAAAATCGAAGTAACCCAGCCCGTTGATGGTGGCCGGAAATTGTGCGCGCGCGCCCTGGAATCCGGGAGCGGTGGCAAGGCCCGCGCCCGCGCCTTGAGAGTGCTTGCCCAGCAGTTCGCGAACGGCCTCCAGACGCGGAGCAATTACAAGGTAATCCGAAGTTGCCGCCACGTGATAAAAATCCCACTGCGCCGTTCCGGCAGCGCTCGATGAGCCTCCCGTAGAAATTTTCATGAAAGTGATGTCGCCTTCGGCGCGCTCGGAGTTAATTTTATCGCTGAACAGCGTGTGGATCAGCTTAACCGCTCCGGGTTTGTCACGAATGCCGATCAGATAAATTTGTTTGTTATTATCGAGCGATGGGCTAGTTTGCAAAGACGAGAATTCGCCGGTGAACAGCGCGAGAGCGCTGGTGAGAGACTGGCCCAACTTAGCCTGAGCCATCATTTCGAGCATATTAATATTGCCCTGCTGGCCGGGCGGCAAAATGGATGCTGCAACCCGTTTGGCTAGGTCATACAAGCCGTTCAGATTAATTTGCGTATTCGAGTAGGAAACAGCGTCGGCAGGTACAAAGTTTAATGACGCGGGCGCTGCCGACCCTTTATCCCAAATATCAAACAAAGAGCCTGGCGCGGTGTCTCCTAGGGCGACAGCTTGCACCCGCGTCTTTGCGGCTTCCATCAACACGCGGCCGCAAAATGAATGAATCGAGTCCAGCTTGAGCGCCTCAACCATCGGGCGCACCTGGAAACCGCCAGCCGCTGATTCGGGCGCAACATTTTTCAAATCCGGGACACGCAGAAAGAATTCAACCTGCCCCGAACCGAGAACGGAATGGGCTTCTTTGTAGGCCGGGGAATCTGTGAGAGCTGCCGAGGAAGACGCTTTTCCGGCAAGGCGGCTGAGAATTTCTTCCAATACCGCGGGCTCGTTAGCACTCGCCGCATATTTGCCATGTTCCATCCAGTAAGTCACACCGGTCTTGCGCTGCACTTTTAGCACTGGGACGCCGGCAATGGTTATTTGCGAGACTTGCGGAGTTTCTTTTTCACTCGAACGCAAGCTCAGAACCGCTTTAGATAGAATGGCCTCTTTTCCGGTGCGATCGTAAACAAAGAACATTCCATTCCAAGTCTTTGCGGCTGAAGAATCATCAGAGCCCTCAGCCCGCTTCTTTTGAGGATCGCTCAGATAGCCGAGAACAAACGCATTTTCCAGCAGGGAAGCATATTCCTCGATTTGTTGGCGCGTCAGGCGATTCTCCGTCGGTTTCTCCTCAGAGTTTTTCAGTATCGCGTTGATGACTGAAGACCGCACCGGAGCAAATCCCGGATCATCCCAAAGTGCCGCAATAGAATTTGTCTTTTTAAGTTCGGCGTTCGGTTGTCCACGCCACACAAAATAAAACGTGGTGTTAGCAGGCATCTGCGCAGGCTCAAGCGGTGCTTGCGCGCAGGCGGCATTTGCCCCCAGAAAGAAAATCGAGGCTGTCAGCAGCCAGTAATGTTTCTGCATGACGTTCATGAAGGCTCCCAAGCTGATGCTAAATAGTAACTGCGAGGCTAATGCAACGTCCTAAAAACCAAAAGCCCTGCGTCGCGAGTATTACTACGCGAAGCAGGGCTTCAAGATAACAATGCGTCAGGCTTACGGTTTAGCCGCTGCCGAAGCGGGAGTGGCTGCGGGAGTCGCGGCAGGCGCGCCTCCGGTGTCCTTGGGTGTAGATAGATAACCCTTGATTTGATTCTTGCCCACGTCGAACACCACGATCTCATAGGGAGCCATTCGTGTGGCGCCGCGCATGTAAAACTGCACCGGTTCTCCGGCGGTCTTGTCTTTCTTCTCGATGGAGCGGTCGTCAGCAAAAACCGTAACCGTGAACCGGGACTTTTTCTGGTCGGCCTTATTCAAGGCCATTTGCACCGGACCAACGCGCTGCGGAGTCTTGCTTTTCTGCACCGTAAACTCGTAATAGTTGCGATCGCCACGGCGCCGCAACTCTTCCAGGTCATCGCGGTTGTGAGCAATCAGGCCGCTCATCACGCCCATGTCGCCAGTCGCACGTTCGAGCTTCCCTTTGGTGGCCTCCAGGTCCGTTCTGGTGCTTTCAATATCTTTCTTCGCGCCACCGACCTCGCTAGCCACGGAAAGGATTTTTTCATCGCTTTCCTGCTTAACCTGAGAAAGCTGGGTGCTCAGCTTCTGATCCGAAACTTGCTGCTCCTTGCGAATGGATTCGGAGCGGCTGCGCGCTTGCGCCAACTCGGAGCGGGTCATACCCACTTTTTGCTCGGTCACTTCCAGGTGGCCCTTAAGGTCGGCCAATCGGGAGTTAGCCTGTTCCAACTGCGCAGAAAGCACCTTGTTCTGCTCCTGCTGACGCGACAGGTCTTGCTCCAGCCGCGATTGCTGCGAATGCCCTACGTAGGCAAGAACCGCCAAGCCGGCAAAGAGCACCACGAACAACACGGCGATCCAGCGCGGCGTTCCCGGACTCTCGTAATGGTAGGTTTCCTGTGGGCTCGGTACGTTTGGAGAAATACTCATTCAGCCTCCTCGGTCAATTTACTCGGATGCGTTACCCTCAGGAAGGGTTCGCCGGAAATTATGGCCTGTGCCCGGCCGCCTGTCCATGCCGGAATCATGCGCGGGGCCTGCACTCTGAAATATTATCGCACGCCACGCCGCCGCGCGAATGCGGAAGCCGGCCAGCGAGCTACCACCGAGGTAGTCAAACCGCCGCGCGGTGTGAACTCGCCTCGAACTATGCACCACTTGGGGCGAGTCGATTTTACTATGTCTCGAAGAATCTTATTCACGGAGTTCTCGTAAAAAATTCCCAAATCACGGTAAGCCAGTAGGTACATCTTGAGAGCCTTGAGCTCCAAACATTCCTTGGCGGGCATGTAGCGAATGGTGATGGTTCCGAAATCCGGCAGCCCTGTCTTGGGACAGACCGAAGAATACTCCGGAAAACGCGTGGTGATAATGTAGCCCGGAAACTGATTTGGCCACGTTTCAAGGTCCGGCAGACGGGCATTGACGCCCGCGCGAGCGTGTTCATCAGTGTAATTGGCCATCGCAGCTCCGAGTGCTACTGTAGCGACAGGCAGCAACTTCCGGTGATTTTTAAATTATAAAATAAAAATATCATTAATTTTGATATTTTAGATCGAACGTAATGATCTGTCCTGCTTGCCATTCCGGTGGTGGCCGCCGTTCCCGGCGCCGCAACTTCATCGACTATGTGCTGTCCATGGGTGGAATTGTTCCCTGGCGTTGCCCACAGTGCGAGAAGCGCTTTCACGCACGCTCGGTGGCCCTGCGGAATGTGCGTTATGCGCGTTGCGGAATTTGCGGCAACCTGGAGCTGCAGAAGATCTCGCCCGAATATGTGGCCGGCCCGTTATCGCTCATGGCGCGAATGATGGGATTGCCGGCGTTGCGATGTGATCCTTGCAGACATAAATTTTTTGCGCTTCGTCCCGTGCTGCGAGAGTGCCCGCGGTTTAGTCCGACATCGAATGATCAGGCTGCCTGAATTCACCTCGGGGATTTTACTGGTTACTAGAATGCTACTGGAATTCCCGCTGCCGCTACCCTAACATTCCAGCCGTGGATCCTACCGAGTAACTTCCCTTTGAAGGTACGACTAGTGGAGCAAAGCCACTTGAGATAGATTGCGTTACGGAGGCATGAATGAACATTATTGCTGCGATCAGACGGGAAGAACGCAAACTCGAGAAAGAGCTATACAAGCTACAGAGAAAATTGGAAGGTGTGCGAGCGGCTGGAAAAGCGCTAGGTGGTTCCGCTAGCCGCGAGTTACGGACCGTAAAAAAGCGGGTACTGTCCGAGGCTGGAAAAGCAAACATTATCAGGGCTGCCAAGAAGAGGTGGGCAAAGATTCGGGCAGAAGGAAAATCGTTGCGTGGATCTGCCAGCCGCGAGGTAACCACCATAAAGAAGCGGGTGTTATCCGACGCCGGAAAACGAAATATTGCCCGCGCGGCTAAGAAGCGATGGGCAAAGTTTCGGGCGGAAACCAAAAAAGCTGTGGCCTAGAGAAGTTCGAACGCGAGCAAATATCCTGGAGTTCGTTGACCTTTGTACCGCGCCGTATGCGGTGTTAAAGTTTATGGACGCTGTGGCGATATGGTGCAAGGGTTAGCACGCGGCCCTCTCAAGGCCGAAATCCGGGTTCGAATCCCGGTATCGCTGCCAAAACCCTAGGGCAATGGACTTAGAGACACGGTTACGTTAGCGGTTACGTCCGAACCTTAGCCGAAATAGCCATTTCTTTGTTTGCCTCCGTAGATTGACACCGGAGGCTTGGAAATGGCGAATACGGTATCGGTGTTGATGCGAATCAAGGAGAACGGGAAGCGGCCATATATCAAGCCTGTGTGGAACGGTAAGAAACTCAAGCCCTTCGCCGGCCTGATGAAGGGCATAGAAGTCCACCGTCCCGAAGCGTCGTACTATCTACGATTCATCGATGAAGGCAAAAATGTGCTTCAGCCAGCTGGTAAGGACCCTGCCGAGGTGCTCACTTTCTTGGCGGTTCGGCAAGCGACACTGGTTGCGAAATCTGCCGGTGTTGATGTTGTCCAGCGTTCAGGCGGAGGCCGCGTAACGATTCAATCCGCGATCGCCGGTTACATTCAACAACTACGTCGCGATAAAGAACATGAACGGACGGTCAAAGCCAAAGAATCGGAGTTGGCAGAGTTTGCCGCGTTCTGCCCACGTCGCTGCATAGACGAATTGCGCCGCGACGATATGATTGAATACCGCGAGCACCTGAAACAAAGGAAAAACAAGAGTGGCAAAAAACTGGCGGACCAGACAGTCTTCAACAAATTGATTTGCGTCGTGACATGGCTAAAACACAATCCGCTATGCCCGGTCGGCCTGCTGAAATCTAAGGATTACCCGGAGCAGAAGCAAACGGAACCAGACCCTTACTCTCAGGAGGAAATCGCACTTCTCAAAAAACACGCCACTCCGCGCGAACGGCTGATACTGAATTTGTTTCTAGCGTCCGGTTGCAGAGACCAGGAAATTGCGCATCTCGAATATACCGACCTGAATTTCGCTACCAACACAGTCCGCATTCAGAAGAAAGATTCTTACAATTGGAAGCCAAAGTCGAAGGCTGGCACCAGGAGTATACCGATCTCCGCTGCCCTGCTCGCCGACCTGAAAGCCACATACTCCGGCAATCCGTTGATATTTGCTTCTGTCCGCGGTGGACGTGTCGAGACACATTTCCTCAGGATTTTTCAGAACCTCGTCAAACGCGCCGGCGTCGCCAGAATAAAACTTCATCGGTTTCGCGATACTTACGCGACCCTGCAAGTTGAACGGGCCAAAAATATGAGGGAACTCAGAAGTGTGGCCGCCCGGATGGGTCACGCCAACCTAGATACGATTGAGCTATACGCAAAATTGCTAGAAAATACCAGCCGTGCGACGCAAGAGTCCGCAGAGTATATGGACCGGTTTGGCGGCTCCTAGCTGCTCTGCCTTCTAAGCAGAGGGTTGGGAGTTCGAGCCTCCCCGGGCGCGC
>DASYJM010000181.1:0-8052 GCA_035996445.1 Candidatus Acidiferrum sp.
CTTTGCGAGAGGCGCCCTCATGCGCATGAATCGCAAGCTCATCCTTCTGACGCTGGCTTTGCTCGCAGCTCCGGCACTGCGCGCCGAATACGTGGTGCTGCGCAGCGGCCAACGGCTCACCGTAACAGGCTATCAATTGCTCGGCAACAAATACCGGCTGCAGATGAATGGCGGCTTTGTGGAAGTTCCCAGCGAAGAAGTCGTAAGCATTGAGCCCGAAGAAGTATTTACGCCGATTGTCGTGCTTGTTGCGCCGGGCGCGCTGGGACAGAATGCGCAGTTCGGCCAATTCATTCAGTCGGCCGCCACGCGTTTCCATGTCGACGCCGACCTGATCTCCAGCGTGATTGCTATTGAATCCAACTTCAATCCCAAAGCGGTGTCGCGCCGCAATGCACGAGGATTAATGCAGCTTATTCCCGGCACTGCGGATCGACTGGGCGTGCGTAACGTTTTCGATCCGGCTGAAAATATTGACGCGGGCACGCGCTATCTCGGAGAATTATTGCACCGTTACGACAACAATTTGATTCTGGCTCTGGCGGCCTACAACGCGGGGCCCGAGCGGGTGCAGAAATACGGACGCGTGCCGCCCTTCCCTGAAACTATGTCTTACGTGCGGCGGGTGAAGCACACGTATGATCAGAAAAAAATAGTCCCGCCCGCGACAGCAGCGCCCAAAGCTAACTCCCCAACGTAGTTGTCGAACTGGATTTTTAGAAAAAGCCGCTCAAGTAAACAGCAAGTTCCAGGCGTGGCTGCATGAGTTATTACTACGCGGGTGGCCGATGTGAGGATTTTTATTGCTGCGTAGGAGGCGCGGAATCGAGCGGCGGCGCGGAAGAAGGCGTGCTTTGCCCGGGACCCGGCTGACTCGGATTTGGATTTCTAGCACCAGGTTGCTGGCCAAACATACTCGGATTCGTGCCGATGTTTTGGCCCAAACCAGTGCCTGTTTGTAGCGGCGGCTGCCCCGCGATGGTGACGTCTTTTGACGGATCCCAAATGAATTCAAAGAGGCGATAATTCTTAGCCTTCTCGTACACGATGACCGAGCGCGCCGAAATTTTACTTCCTACTCCAATTATGTTTCCGCCGATGATTGGCGCGGTTGAAGTGGGAGCGATGGCTTGGGGCGTAGACATCGCATCGCTCGAAGCGTCGGTAGAAGCGGGTTGCGATCCATCCGGCGACGGTGTGGCTCCACTCTGATCAGGCTGTCCAGGTTGACCGCCACTCGGATTGCCTCCTTGAGCATTTGCCTGGGCATTAGACTGGTCCCCACCCTGTTGAGCTCCCGGCTGAGTAGTGCTGCCTCCGCCTCCTGTAGGTGACGCGGCACCAGGTGCCGCTCCAGCAGTTGTTCCGCTGTTCGCGGCCGACGATCCAAAGGAACCAAAACCTGAAGATGAGCCGAAGGCGGAAGCTCCACTGGGTTGCCCTGCGCTGTTAGAGGCCACCGTGGCTGCCGCAGTGCCTAGCCCCCTGCCGCCCTGAGGCAATTGCAAATTTTGCGGAGGCTTTAGACTTCCAATCAGCTGTCCGGCCGGACCCACATAAATCAGCCGCCAGGAACCATCCTCGCCATTCATGGGATCTTTGTACGCCTGACGCATAAAACGCAGCGAGCCGGTCTTGGGCTTGGTCAGATCGTCGATGGAGGTCGGAAAACGCCCCATCTTGCGGAAATACAATTTGACGCCGCGGACATATTGGTGTCCGCGCCAGATCATTTCCTTTTCCTTTTCGCGTTTGCCTTCCAGCAAGAGGCGTGGGGCCGCAACCATAGTAGCGATGAGCAGCAAAGCGGTGAAAAACACCACCATCATCAACGCGTAGCCGGCCTGGCGACGGGGAGCGCGTCGCGCAGTGAGATTGTGCCGTTTGGAAAAGTTTTTCATCAAGCTGGTGGCGCCGATTGTTCTTCTTGCATCGTTACCGTCGCGTGGCGGCCGGTAGCAATCTCCTCAAACTCCAGGTTGGCATTACTTATTTTCACGATGCGGAAGCGCCCCAAAAAGGTGTCGCCTTCGCCAACGATATAAACCTCTTCGCCATCGGATAAAAATGCGCGACGCAAGGTTCCGTTTGGAATTGTGCCGTATCCAAAAAATTTCATATTCGGTGGCAAAGTGGGCGGGGGTGGCGGCGGCAAAACCGGAGGCCCTACCGGTTCGCGTGGGACCACCTTGGTTGGCTTTGGCTGCTTGGCAGCCGGCGCAACTTCGCTGAAAGGATTGCGGCCTAGACTGTGATACTCCGTTTTCTGAGCTACTTCCATTTTGTCGCGGTGCAATTGAGGATTCTCAACCGCCAGTAGCTGGTATTTCTGGAAGGCTGCCACACTCCCGGGGGCCACCGAGGATGTATTGCGATTGAAATACCATACCGCGGTCATAATCAGCACGAGCATGGCGAGCAAGATCATTTGGTTCTTTTGGGTCATCAAGCAACTCGAAAATACGTTTTCATGTGTACGCTTACTTTAATGGGCCCATTAGCGCCCTGATTCTGAGTATCGCTTGCGAGCGCCAGCCCATCGACCTCGTATAGATTTTTGGAGCGCTGCAATCCGTTCAGAAATCGCACTACGGCGTTATAGTCACCATTCACGGTAAGATCGATGTTGACTTCCTCCAAATTGCGCTTGGGAATTTCCTTCTGCTTGAAACCACGGCCTTCGATTTGCGCCCCGGCTTTTTTTGCTATGCCGTCGAGTTCCGCGGATACCGACGAATAACCATTGCTAACGGGCAGTAAGGATTGCTCGAAACGATCGCAATCCCGCTGGATCGCGGGAGTCAGCTGACGGATGGATTCGCCGCGCTTGATATCGGCGCGCAACACTTCCAGTTGCTGATTCTGCAGCACCAACTCCTGCTGTGGAGTGTGTGGCGCGGAGCTCAGTCGCCAACTGTAAGCGGCGAGCGCCACATCGGCTAGAACCAGTAGGGCCAGTGCGCCGATGACCAAGCGCTTTTGTAATTTAACGTCGCGTTTCATCAGCTCCTCGAATACACCGCGGTCAGCTCCACCACGCGCTGGTTGCCGGTTTTAGCCGGCAGTTCGCTATCCAGCTGAATATCGCTGAATTGATGAGACTCCTCGAGAGCGCGCAGAAATTTCAATTTAGCGTCATCGCTGGAAGCACCGACGGTCAATTTTACTTCCACATGTCCCTTGGCTTGTCGCGGCTCGATGCTTACCAAACGCACGCCACCGGGAAGAATGCGTTCCAGGTCCATAAACATTTGCGTCCAGTTGAAGCTTCGGCCATCGATCAGGGAATTGAGGAACGCCGCGCGATCATGCAGCTTGGCGTTTTCCGGTTGCGCGAAGAAACGCTCCAGATCGTCGCGCTCGGCTTGTAATTCTGCGATTTTGCGGCTGGTGGCTTCCGATTGGGCACGCAGACGCGCATCCACATTTCGTACCGAATATACGTGCCAACCGAAAGCGAGAAATATAATCCCCGCAACGGTGGCTACCAAGCCTGCCACCACCATGAAACGCCGGTGCGTTTCTTGCGCTTTGGTTGCTAGATTAAGACGAACTCTCATGTGCCAAAAAACTCCAAAAGGTTTTCGATTCCGCGTGCTGCTGATTTAGCCGCGGTGCATTGCCCAGCCGACCAAACCTTCCAGCTCACGCTCTGCAAGAGGCCGAACGTCGTCGTGCACGCGCCCGCCCGCAACCGCGGAACGCAGCAAGGAAGTTATTTCACAATGAAATTCTTCTTCGAAGGGCGGCACGAACTCGGGTAACCGGGAGCCAAGTCCTGTGAGGGTCACGGCCTGGACTCCTTCACGCCAAGTGTCCTGGTAGTAGGCGGCCACCGGATAAATTTCCTCTAGCAGCATTTGGGGCGTGAGATCCAGGCCTTGCGCGGGCAGTTCTGTGCAGCGATAACCGCACAGGACACCTTCGCGGACGATCGCGGTGGTCAAAGAATTTTCCGACACGCGCGCGAGCAGCGTGGGTTTCTGATCTTCCAGCAAGGTAATGGCCGCGAGCGAAGAACTCAATACCACACCCGGGCGCAGGTCCACGGCTTCCGCTAATGCTTCGTATTCCCGAACGATGCGCAGCCGCGCCAGGGCGGTGACAATGTCCACGCCATCTTCGCGCGGGGATTGGCGCATAAAAGAAATTAGCGTTTCATCCACTTCAAAGGGAACGCTCTTCTTCAGCTTCCAGCGCAACATAGGCTCGGCTTCCTGAGTGGAGCGGGGGAATTCGTCAAAATGCTGGACGAAAACTCTGATCACCGGATCGGGAAGAATGAGCGCGACGTCTTCGTCCTTGGCTCTGAGCCTGGCGCAAGCGTTGCTGACCGCCAGTTTGACCGCTGAAGGATCTCCAATGTTGGATTCCACGGCGGAGGGCACAATGGCGCCCTGAGCGAGAGTCTCGACAGCATACCCGTCCAACGCTCCGGTCCTTCCAAAGCGCGCTGCCGCCACACGTTCCGGAGTTATCTCCAACGCCAGCGGGGGGTGCGGAGTGGCATCCAGCCAGCGAGTGATGCGGCGCACCAGCTCGCTTTTGTAGATTCCTTGGCGAAATGCGGTCGTGCTATTCAACGAAGGTCACCTTGTTGATTTCCTTCACGCTGGTAATGCCGTCGCGAATTTTCGCGAGGCCGCTTTCGCGCAGCGTAATCATGCCTTCGTCGCGGGCGATACGCTTGATTTCCGAAGTGGGACGACGATCCACAATCATTTCACGTATGCGGTCGGTCAGATCCAGCAGCTCGCAAATGGCGGTGCGCCCGTGATAACCGGTACCGGAACATTCCAGGCATCCTGCGCCTTCCATCAGCGTTACGCCGCTGAAGGCCCCTGGGTCGAGCCCCGCTTCCTTTAATTCCGTGGCCGAATACTGCTTCGGTCGCCTGCAGTTCATGCAGATGATGCGCACCAGTCGCTGGGCCATAATGCAATTGAGAGCGGACACAAAGTTGTAAGGCTCGACGCCCATATTAATGAACCGGCCGATTACGTCGGTGACGTTGTTGGCGTGTACGGTGGTGAAGACGAGGTGGCCGGTCAAAGCGGATTGAATGGCAATTTGGGCGGTTTCCTGGTCGCGGATTTCGCCGACCATGATTTTGTCCGGGTCGTGGCGCAGAATGGAGCGCAGGCCGCGGGCGAAGGTGAGGCCCTTTTTCTCGTTAACCGGTATCTGCGTAATACCCTTAAGTTGATATTCGACGGGATCTTCGATGGTGATGATCTTGTCTTCGTCGGATTTAATTTCATTGATGGCTGCGTATAGTGTGGTGGTTTTACCGGAGCCGGTCGGGCCGGTGACCAGCACCATACCGTAAGGCTCGCGGATATAGCGGCGAAAGCGACGCATTTCTTCCGCTGAGAAGCCAACTACGTCGAGGCTCAAACTTTGGAATTTTTCGGAGAGGGTCTCTTTGTCGAGAACACGGAGCACGGCATCTTCACCGTGGCTCGCGGGCATAATGGAAACGCGCAAATCGATGTAGCGGCCCTTGTACTTGACGCGGAAACGGCCGTCCTGCGGAACGCGGCGTTCGGCAATGTCCAAATCGCTCAAAACCTTGATACGTGAAATCACTGTGGAATGCCATTCTTTCGCGATAGGCTGCATGGCGTGCTGCAAAACGCCGTCGATGCGGTACTTGACGGCGACTTCAGAATCGCGGGCTTCAATATGAATGTCGCTCGCTCTGCGTTCCAGAGCTGTGAAAATAACCGTCTCCACCAATCGGACTACCGGGCTGACCGCAGTGTCGCGAGTTAGGCGGTCACCGGAAATAGTCTCGTCGCTCTCCCCTTCGTCTTTGGAAACCTGGAGAGTGAACGCTTCGGTAGCTTGTTCCAGCACGCGCTGCGACTGTTCGGTGCGTTTCAGCAGGTCGCTGATCTGGTGAGCGGTGGCAACCTTAATGGCTAGTTTTTTCCCGAGCAGTAAGGGAAGTTCATCGCTGAGCAGCACTTGGCTGGGATCAGCCACCGCGATGGACAGCAAATTGTTGTGAACTTCCAGAGGCACGAAGTTATAACGGAACATCAAGTCCGCGGGAATGGTGCGGAAAAGCTCGGGGTCGATGCGCTGCTCGCGAAGATCAACAAAGCTGCAGCGATAGCGCTGCGCTAACTTAGTAGCGTGCTCGCGCTCGCGCTCTTCGTCCCCGCCACCCAGCGTCGCCGTTACGTTTGTGTAGTCTGTTGTCGCCATTTACTTAGCTCCGCCTGAGACTGAAAGCGAGAATATAGGCAGGTAAAGTGAAATGAGTATAAATGCCACCAAAATTCCCATAAAAATAAGCATCACAGGCTCGATAATGGATACGAGCGCGCCAAGACGTAGACTGACCTCTTCCTCATAAAATTCCGCGATGCTGGTCAGCATGGGTCCGAGCGCGCCGCTGCTTTCGCCCACTTCCACCATATCCAGCGCCATTTCTGGCATCACGCTCGTGGAAGCCAGCGAGCCATGAAGCGATTCGCCTTCACGCACCATTTGCGTGGCGCGTAGAATCGTGATGCGCAGCAGCTTGCTGGTCAACGCATCCGAGGCGGTTTGCAGCGCGGTCACCAAAGTGGTGCCGCCCGTCAGCAAGGTGGCGAGCGTGCGCGAGAACTGCGCGACCTGGAATTTCAGCAAAGTATCGCCAATCACCGGGAGCTTAAACTTGAGGCGGTCAAAGGTGGCGCCACCTTCGTCGGTTCGCGACCATAGAAAAACCCCGAAGGCCACGAGCGCGAGTAGACCTACCGCACCCAAGAGCGTAAAGCGATAATCCACTGTAAGAGCCATCAAAAGTTTTGTCGATGCGGGCAGTTCCACGCCCAAGTCTCGGTACAGAACCGCAAATTTTGGAACCACCGCGGTGACCAGGTAACTCACAATGATCGTGGCCACCACGACCAGCAGTACTGGGTATACCAAAGATGCCAGGATCTTCTTTCGAACGCCGGTGCTTACCTTCTGGTAGGCGATGTAATAGTCCAGGACGCCGGAAAGGTTTCCGCTCTTCTCACCGGCCAGAATTGCTGTGGAATAGACTTTCGAGAAAACTCCTGCTTCGTCAACGGCTTCGGACAAAGACTTGCCTTCGCGTACGCGATCGCGAATCTGGGTGATGACTGGGCGTAACTTCGGCGTAGTGGCGCGGGTGGCCAGGAGGTCCAGGGCACGGAGAATCGGAATTCCAGCTTTAACTAGTGTATTGAATTGTTGATTCAGGATGAGAAAGTCGGATCCGCCGATTTGCCGCTGTTTACGGCGACCCAGCATGCCGAGCAGAGTTCCGCGACTCTCTACGGAGTAAACGTAAAGACCCCGGTCCACCAGTTTTTGGCGGGCTTCATCTAGTGTGCCGGCGGCCTCTACCTGCGAAAACACCCGGCCGTTGGCATCAGCGACGCGACAAACAAATTCCCCCATAGACCCTCAGTTTACCCCAAGTAAGATGTCTGCGCGGTCAACCGGGATGGTTGGCCGTTCCTTCCCAGAAACGGGTACCCGGGCCGCCTGGGGTGGTCCGTCAAGGCTACTCCGAGTTTCGCGTTTCGGGAGGCAATTCTGCGTTGACGATGGCCACTCCATGGGGAGGCTCGAAGTGAAACAAGGCGTCCGCAATGGGAGGATCGTCCTGCCAATTCGCAAAATGAAATTCGATTCCGACTCCGCCTTTGTTGCGCACTACAATGCGAACAAGTTCACCGGATTCGCGCCCGATTTCTAGGAGTACGGTGTCTTCCTGGTCGCTGTTTTTGGGCGTATGGCTCGTTAGATTTGAAGCTTCGCCCGTACTGAGCTTCCTATCTGCGCTTCGGGTCTTACTGTCGACGGATCCGCGCAGGGTGCAACTAAAAACGGCGTCGCCGGGCTTTTCCGGCGGCTGATCAGGCGCCAACTCAACTCGGGCACACACCCGCGATACTTTCGTTTCACCGGCCAGCAGCGCTAGTGGGGTTCTCCAATCGGTGCTTTGTTTAGCAGGCACGCGCGTCACAGTATGATCAGCCGGGACGTAGAACCAAGCCATCTTGCCGTCGATCAGAAACAAAT
>DASYJM010000182.1:0-5950 GCA_035996445.1 Candidatus Acidiferrum sp.
ACCCGAGACAAAAAGGCGCCAGTTCCAATCAATCCAGTTCCAATCATTGAGGATTGGTGGCTGGTCCGCGACTCCAACAACCGGGTGGGGTGGGTGCTCGCGCGCATGATCGATCTCGACGTGCCTCTCGATATTGCTCAGTATGCCGAGGGCCAGAGGATTGTCGCGTTTTTTGTGTTGAACCAGGTTCAGGATGGCGACAAGAAGGTTCCGCAATATCTGACCGCCGTCACCGAACCCAAAGATGGACTGCCCTTCGACTTCAATCAGATTCGCGTGTTTACCTGGAATGTGAAGCGCCATCGCTACGAGACGGCGTACCGGGAGCGTATGCAGGGCGAACTGCCCGTTACCGTGTCCCACGAAAATTTCGATAAGGAAGGCACGTTACCGGTATTCAGGCTGCGCATAAAAGACGATGGTGGCAACCTTACGGAGCGCAAGTACAAACTCAATACTCCAATTGTGCGGCGCGTTCTAGCGCCGGGCGAAGAACCAGCTCGTGCCACGACCAGAAAATCTAAGCGCCAGCGGTAACGAAAAGCTTTTCCGTCGAAAGGCAGCGCCCTGAATAAAGCCCTCTAAGTCAAATATCCGGTTCTCGCGCAATAATTTTCGGAAGCAGGGGAGTTGTCCGACGCTTGCGAAGGCGCGATTTGATCGTTTTAACCTTCGCTTCTTCCAGAAATTCCCGCCAAGGTGTCAAATCGGTACGCAACCGGTCCAGATGGAGATCGGGGAATGTCTGTTCTCCTCCATGAAGATTTCGCAGGGCACGTTCCATCACCGACCGCGCACCTAAGAAATTTCCTGTCGACTGGTGGTGAAAAGCCACAGCCAGTTGAACCAGTCCCTGCCAGTGCCGCCGCGCAGGCTGCTCCCGGCCCACGGAGCGCCAGATGTCTTCAAGAACTTCGTGCGCCTCGAAAAAGCAGGCGCGATTAAACAGATCGACACCACGTTCGAGTTCTAATCGATGGGGCCGAGGGCTCATTTTGGCATTGAATTCTAGGGTTCGCCGATTGCGGCGACAATGTCACGCTCGATGTCAACCATACATCTTTCCATAGATTGCCACGTGCACAGCCTTCCAAAAAACATAAAGCCGACGAAATGGGAAAGTTATGTTGCTGAAAACGGTACGCTTATTCTGATTTCATTTGGAACGGCGATTGCATTTAAGTAATAGTTATCATTCAAAATCTTGCTGGAGGTGGGGGCCGTACCGTCCCTCCTAGAGCCTTAACGCAATTGTAATGTTTCCCGGATTTCCGAAATAGATTTAGGCATAGATTTTTGATTTGAGGAGAGATCGAATGGAATTCGCATCGCGTAGCGCTTGGACTCGCTTACTGCTGGCATTTGTATTTCTTGTTCTGAGCGTTGAAGCTTTCGCCCAAGCCGGATCCGGTCAATTGACCGGTCAGGTAACAGACTCCACGGGCGCTCTGGTTTCGGGCGTCGAAGTTAAGCTCGCGAACAGTGCGACAGGCGAAGTACGAACCACGGTGACGTCGGCCGCCGGAATTTACACCTTCCCTTCGCTGCCGATCGTTGGGAGCTATACCCTCGAGGTGGCATCCAAGGGTTTCAAGGCGACCAAAGTTCAGAACATCCTCGTCAGTGTCGGTACTATCACCAGCCGGGACATAAAACTTGAAGTGGGCGCTGCGACAGAGCAGGTGACGGTGGAGGCGGGGCAGCAGATCGTGCAGACGGAAGATTCGGCGATTTCAACTTTGATTGACCGGCGCGTTTGGGAAAACATGCCGATGGAAGCGCGCAATGCCAATGACATCGTGAACCTGGTGGCGGGCGCTGTGCCCGAGCAGCAGGCCGGCGGTACGTTTCGCGGCGCCGCGGTTAATGGCGTCCGGACCGGCGGCGGTAATTTCATGGTGGAAGGCGTCGACAATAACGAACAGGGTCAAGGTGGCGTTTCTCTGTGCGGAACGCAATGCGGTCAGGGTGGTTCCAACACTTCAATTTCACCAGATGCAATCGAAGAATATCGCGTCATTACGCATGACTTCAGTGCCGAATATGGCAAGGTGGGCGGGTTTGTGACCGACACGGTTCTGAAGGGCGGCACAAACAAATGGCATGGCTCGCTGTTCGAATACAACCGCATGCAGGCCTTGACGGCCGAGGACTGGTTTACTAATGCCGCGGCGCCGGTTAACGGAGTGAGGTTGAAAGATCACCTTGTTCGTAATCAATTCGGCGGTTCGATCGGAGGCCCTATCGTCAAAGACAAGACATTCTTCTACGTGACCGCAGAGGAGCATCGACTGCGCCAGTCCCAACCGGTCGCCGGGAGTGCGATTACTACGCAATTCATTGACTTCGTGAATAGTGGAGGACTCAAGGCGTTTGTCAACACTCAGTCCCCTTGCGTCGATGTTGGCGGATGTCCGCTGCTTCCAACATCTGTGGGTCCGATTTTCGCGGCGGAGTTAGCGAAATTTCCAAAGGCGATGCCGATTGTAACTTCGCCACTTGCTAATTGCGCGGGTCTCCCCTCCCCCAACCCATGCACGAGTTTTGATGCCTGGGGGCAGGGCAGCGCGGGATTGCTCGGAGACTATCCGGTTCCCATTTTCGCACCGGTCACACAGTCGCAATTGGTTCCGGTAGATCAGTTTCGTTTGAGCGTGAAGCTTGACCATAACCTCAGCAGCAAGGATCGCTTGAGCGCAACGTACCTGATTGAAAACACTCACACTTCGAATAATATTGGAGGCGGTAGCGGAATTTTTGGTGTACCCCTCGACAACCCTAACCGCGCACAAACCGCGGGTCTAGCTTGGACTCATACATTGTCTCCGACAGTTTTGAACCAGTTCAGGATCGGGTACGTGCGTAGGACAGCTAACTTCGTCGCTCCGGGCACGACTCAGCTTCCCAACATGTACTCCGTCGACGCGACGTCTGGGAGCTTTGGCGCGGCGGCTGGCATTCCGCAGTTTTTTACAGAAAATGAGTTCCAATATAAAGATGACGTTTCTATAACGCACGGCAAACACCAGATCAGATTTGGCGGCGAATACCGCCGAACCCGGAATAAGTCAATTTTCAGCAACGACGCCCAAGGTACCTTCGTGAATTGGGGCGCCGAGGGTTTGGTTACTGACGGTCTGTTTACCGACGCCATCGACCACGCCGTATACGCCGGCACGCCCACACCTAACGGCGGATATGGCGGTTGGTATTATGCTAGTGCTGCGGTTGTCCCAGCGACCGGGGCAATTCCTGACTTTTATCGTGGCTACCGGGCTAATGAAGTTGCGATCTACGGGCAAGACGACTGGCGCGTTACTTCACGCCTGACCCTAAACCTGGGAGTGCGCTGGGAGTATTTCGGTCCACCCCACAACTTTCAGCCGAATATCGATTCAAATCTCTATTTTGGAACCGGACAGACACCCATTCCCTGCCAGACCTTAGTTGGGGGCGTGCCCCAAGTCATTCCGTGTACCAATCCATTCTTCCCTTCAAACAACCTTTACTATTCCTATGAAGCTGGTGCAACCTTCCAGGTGCACAACAGCAGTATCTGGAACAAGGACCTAAACAACTTCGGGCCGCGCATCGGTTTCGCGTGGGACATGTTGGGAAACCAAAAATTGGTGCTGCGCGGTGGCTGGGGTACCTTCTACGACCGCATCTACAACAACGTGTTTGAAAATATCCGTTTCAATCCACCGTTTTTCGCCGACGAAGTAGCAGGTATTTTCAGAAACGCAGTCCCCCTGGGCCCGCTTAAGAATCCGGGACTGATTAGCGATCCTTTCACTGGAAATGCTCTGTTTGTGTCACCGACGATTTTCCCCGCTGGCTTACCTAAGCCGGTTCCGCGCCATATGGACCAAAACTTGGTGATGCCGTATTACATGCAAGAAAGCTTCGGTATTCAGTATGCCCTGAGCAAGGATGTTGCCTTAGAAGTGAACTACGTAGGTACTCTGGGACGTAAATTGCTCGGAATTGAAAACCGAAATACCTTCGATGGTCGAGTCGCAACTGGTCTTTCGGCAACACGTCCCAACCCATTCTTCGGCAGCGACAATGCTCGAGGAAACTACTACGGGTCCAATTACAACGGTCTGGATGTAACTTTGCGCAAGCGGTTTAGTCAAGGCTTGTCAATGAACGCTAACTACACCTACTCCAAGTCCCTTGACCAGATCAGCGACGTGTTCCGTCCAAGAAACGGAGCAGCGAACATCTCCACAACCGACGTTCAAAACGTGCGTAACGATTACGGACCCTCGGACTTCGACCTCCGGCACCGCGTAGTGGTTTCTTTCAATTACGATTTACCGGTTTTCCACGGGAATCGCTTCCTTGGCGGGTGGACGGTGAATAGCATCATTTCCTACAACACAGGGGCCCCGATTGGCTTAGCTGACGGTTCAAGCGACGCTAATAAAGACGGCACCCGTTCCGACCGTCCCGAGTTCGTCGGAACTCGCGGAGTAAAAGGATCGATTGTCGGGAAAGAGATGATTGATCCACATTCCGGACAGCCCGTCTACCAGTATTTGGATCCCGCCCAGTTCGCGAAGGGGACCACATGCGTGACCAATCCTGCGATCAATAACCACGGCGGGCTCTGGTGTGATCCGAATCTAAGCCGAAATGCGATTCCGGGTCCGAGCTATGCAAACGTGGATTTCGGTCTAAGCAAGTCTTTTAAGATTAACGAACGGGCCGGCTTCAGGTTCGATGCGAACTTCTTCGACCTGTTTAATCACCCCAACTTCCTGAATCCCGGAGCAATATCGACAGGGGGGAACAATTTCGTCAATAACGGAAATACCTTTGGACAGTCTCTCAACACCGCAGGCGATACTGGCGGACACCGTGTAACTCAACTGGCGATTCGGTTCGATTTCTAACCGCGTTCGCAAATAGTCACTTCGGGCCGACCGCGAGGTCGGCCTTTTCTTTTGAGAGGAATCTGGTCGCGTCAACAGTGAATTAGCCGTGTGCTAGACTTTTTCTCATCCCCTATGCGGCTGGTTTCGCGCTGTCTTTTTGTCCTGGCTTGTTCTGTTGTTGCGGCCGCCGCCCCAACCTCCAAGATCGCGAGCAGGGTCCCACCGCAAACTGCAAAGTCTCCCAACATCATCCTGATTACGCTCGACACGACGCGAGCTGATCGAATGGGGTTCCTAGGTTCGCGGCGCGGCCTGACAGCCAACCTCGATTCTTTGTCTAAAAACAGCGTGGTGTTTACGCGCGCCTACGCACAGGTTCCGCTAACTACCCCCTCGCATGCAGCTCTGCTGACGGGAACCTATCCGCAGTTCAGTCATATCGAAGACTTGGGAGCGCCCCTCACTATGGACCTCCCCTATCTTCCGGACGTCCTGCATAAGCGCGGCTATCACACAGCGGCGTTCCTTGGGGCCTATATTCTTGACCCATCAGCCTCCGCTCCGGGTTTTCAACGCGGCTTTGATCTCTATGACGCAAGTTTCCATCAGCGTAAGCCGGGCGAGGACCGCTACAAGAGCGTGGAACGCCGCGCTGAAGATGTGGCTAACCGGGCGCTTGGATGGCTGAGCCATCACCAGCAGAGGCCATTTTTCATCTGGCTACATTTCTATGATGCCCACGACCCCTACGATCCGCCGGAACCGTTCAAATCGCACTATGTATACGCCCCTTATGACGGCGAGATTGCCTACACCGATTCTATTGTCGGCAGTTTTGTCGAAGTATTGCGGAAGCATGGGCTATATGAAAATTCCGTTATCGCCATTGCCGCGGACCATGGCGAAGCGTTTGGCGAACACGGAGAAGAGCGGCACGGCATGTTTCTGTATGACGAAACTATCCATGTTCCTCTGCTGTTGAAGCTCCCGGCGGGCAGGCTCGCAGGAAAACGCATCGAGACAAGGGTAGCTCTGGCTGAAGTGGCGCCAACGCTGTTGGAAGCGGC
>DASYJM010000183.1:0-24759 GCA_035996445.1 Candidatus Acidiferrum sp.
CATCGGCCGGATTGACCATGGCGCGAGGGTGCGGCCGGAAATCCAAAAATTGGGCTTGCCGCAACTCCCGAGCAAATATTTGCAGCGTTTCACTTTCGACACGATCGTCCATTCGAGGTCGGTGATGGAGTTCGTGATAAGTGAAGTAGGTGCCGAGCGGATCATGATTGGGAGCGACTACTGTCTCGATATGGGATACGACCAACCGGTGCATGTTCTCGATGAGGTGAACATGACCAGCGCTCAGCGAAAACTGATCTTAGGAGAGAACGCTGCACGACTCCTCAAGCTCTGAATCGGCACTGGAAACTGGGAGGTCGTCCAACCGTCGCCTGACGGCTTGGCGAAACACCCCAGTTGCGCCAAGCTCTCCCTCGCAATGAGGTAAGGGTACTGTTCCGCAGTTCAAATCGGTCCTGTTCTTTAAGAAACTCCCACAAGTGAGCCGGATACCTAGAATTTAGGTGGAAAACTTGCATATTTTTGTTGACTGTTAACAGTTGACAATATAGTCTCCGCCCCAATAGGTAGCGTCCTCCGTGGAGGTCATCGATGGTTTTTGCAAATTTCAAGGCAATTACGTGGGGTTTGTTAGTTGTGGCGATGTTGGAACTGGCGGGACTCGCATGTCCGATCTATGCGCAAGTCGCCGGAGCCAACCTCTCAGGCACTGTGTCGGACCCATCTGGCTCCGGGGTGCCCAACGCGAACGTTTCGATCAAGAATACCGCGACCGGGGTCGCGCGTGACATCACTACTGACTCGGACGGGTTTTACAGTGCCCCCAACCTGCTGCCAGGAATTTATGACATCACAGTTTCGGCTGCGGGATTTTCTACTGCGGTGCAAACAGGGCTGACGTTAACCGTGGGAGCTGTACAAGCCCTTAATATTCCGTTGAAGATTGGCCACGCCACGGAAAAAGTAGAAGTCGTCGCGATAGCGCCCGATGTGCAACTCGCTTCATCCGCATTGAGCGCCGAGGTCGATTCCACAACGGAGCGCGAGCTGCCTTTGAACGGCCGCGACTGGACGCAACTGGCCACACTCCAGCCGGGAGTTACTGGCGTTCGCGTCGAGGCGGGCGCCAGCAATCGGGGCAATAGAGGTTACGGAACTCTGTTGTCTATTTCTGGCCATCAACCGTTCGAAAATAATTACCGGCTTAATGGGGTCAGCATCAACGACTATTCGAATGGGTCGCCGGGTAGCTCGCTCGGCGTCAATCTGGGTGTTGACGCCGTTCAGGAGTTTTCTGTCCTGACCAGCAACTATACCGCGGAGTATGGCCGGGCCTCCGGCGGGGTGATCAACGGCATCACCAAGTCAGGGACCAACGGGTTCCACGGGGATGCCTACTATTTCATTCGCGATAAGATCTTAGACGCAAAAAACTACTTCGACGACCCCACTCAATCTATACCGCCATTTCACCGCGACCAATTCGGAGTCGCCGGCGGCGGCCCGATCATAAAGAATAAGACCTTCATCTTTGGCGACTACGAAGGAATTCGGCAGAGGAAGAGCGACACTTTTAGCAATATCGTGCCTTCCGCGGAGGCTCGAGCGGGCCACCTCTGCCACTTGGATCCTGTCTGTGCGGCCCAACCCGGTTCAAATTTCACGGTTGACCCGAACGTCGTGCCCTATCTGGGCTTCTATCCGCTGCCCAACGCCGGTATTATCGGGAACGGAGACACGGGAAACTTCGTCACCTCTGGAGTCGAGCGCCTATCAGAGAATTATTTTACGATCAGGGGTGACCACCATTTCTCTGATAAGGATAGCTTTGCGGCAAGCTATTTCTATGACAAGGCCCCTCTTACTATGCCCGATTCACTGGTGGACACGCTTACCGAAAATTTCACGTTTAGGCAAATGGTGAGCTTGGAAGAGACGCACCTCTTCAGTCCGGGTCTTGCGAATACGGCGCGGGTTGGTTTTAGCCGTGTGGCTGCGACCGTCACAGCGCCTTTCGCTGCACTGAATCCGCTGGCCAAGGATCCGAGTCTCGGCGCATTGCCCGGTCGGTTTTCACCCGAAATCGTGATAAGTGGCGGCGGTATCGTCACTATGGACGGGGCTCTAGGCACCGTGTCATCAGACATTCTTACCTGGAATTCCTACCAGTTCTATGATGATGCCTTCTTTACTCGCGGCACCCACACCTTGAAAGTCGGGTTTGCCGTGGAGCGAATGCAGAACGATGAGTTCTCCGGCGGGGTCCCGCCAAATGGAAGCTTCAAGTTCGACTCGCTGGCCACCTTTCTTCAGAACCAACCGCACAGCCTGCTAATTGATGATCCGGCGACCACACGACCGATTAATGTGCGCCAGACTCTGTTCGGAGCCTATGTTCAAGACGATTGGCATGCGCGGTCGAACCTTACACTGAATTTTGGCGTGCGCTACGAGCCGGTGACGCTGCCGACCGACGCCCATAACACGTTCGCTGTCTTGACCAGCCTCACCAACCCGACAGAGACGCCGGTCAAGACCTTGTGGGCCTCGAACCAAACACTCCACAACTTCGAACCGCGCATCGGTTTCGCATGGGATCCCTTCCACAATGGCAAGACCGCCGTCCGCGGTGGCGTTGGAATCTTTGATGTCCTGCCTCTTTCGTGGGAGTACACCCACGGAAGCACCGGTGTCCTACCGTATCAGCTACAAAAAGGTGTCACCTCCTTACCTCCGGGCTCGTTCCCGACGGGAGCAGTGAGTCTCGCCCAAACGGTCGATCTGACAACCGTAGGAGTTCGCTTTGTGGAACAGCACCCACATCGCAATTACGCCTTAAACTGGAACCTCAATATCCAACGCGAAATCGCGTCAAATTTAACCGCGGCGATAGCCTACGTGGGCTCGCACGCAGTCCACTCACCTTTCAGCACCGATGACAGCAATATGGTCCTTCCGGCCTTGACCTCCACCGGCTATCTCTGGCCTAACCCAATCGGCAGTGGAACGCGGCTCAACCCCAATGTGGGCCGGATTCGCGCCCTCTGGTGGGATAACAGCTCCGTTTATCATGGCCTTCAGACCGGGCTCGCAAAAAGGATGAGCCACGGGTTTCAGGTTCAAGGTAGTTATACGTGGAGCAAGTGCCTTGACTCCGGTTCGGGCGGACTGATCGGAGACCCGTACGCCAATTCGCTCTCCAGCCTGATGTTCTTCAACCGGGGAGGCAGGCATGGCCTGTGTGACTTCAACATAGCCCAAAACTTTGTGGCGAACTACCTTTGGCAGCCGGCCGCTCCAAAGTTTGGAGGATCCATTACAGAGCACGTTCTCGGAGGCTGGGAATTCGGTGGAGTCGTAGTCGTCAGCACGGGCTCACCGTTTACGGCCCTTATCGCGGGGGATCCACTCGGTCAAAATAGCACGGACCCGTTTGCTTTCGCATCGCGCGTGGTAGGATCCGGATGCGGGAATCCCGTCACTGGCGATGTCAATGGCTACATCAAGGTGAGCTGCTTCAGCGTTCCCACAGTGCCCGCTTCGTTCGCGGGGTCGTGCCAAACTGCTGTCGATGGCAACGGCGTCCCGATCCCTGGTACCTGTATGAACCTATTCGGTAATGCAGGGCGGAACACCGTGATCGGTCCCGGGCTGGCCAACGTCGATTTCTCAGCGTTCAAGAACAATCACATACCTAGAATCTCGGAAACCTTCAACGTGCAGTTCCGGGCCGAGTTCTTTAACATCTTCAACCACCCCAACTTCCAGTCACCCGTCAAGCATAATGCGATCTTCAATCAAGACGGATCTCCGGCCTCCGGGGCGGGCGTGATAAATTCCACGACAACTTCATCACGGCAGATTCAATTTGGTTTGAAGATCATCTGGTAGCTATGACGTTTCTCATGCTGCCTGGTATCATTCAGCACTTTGCTTGCGGTGCAAGCGATCCAATTTATGGAACGCAAATTTAACCCCTAAATCGAGGAGCTAGAATGAAGAAATTATCACTGTCTTTGATAGTTGTTTCCTTCGCATTGCTTGCGGCGGTTGTTCTGGCAAGGCCGGCGGGATCGGGTTATCACCTCCTCAAGAAAGTTCCCTTGGGCGCGGCGCCAGGTGGCAAGGAATATTTCGACTACGTCACGGTGGATTCCGACGCACGGCGGGTCTATCTGGCGCATGGCGCAGAGGTCAAGGTGATCGATGCCGATAACTACTCTGTAGTGGGCGCCGTTACCGGATTGAAACGCTGCCATGGAGTGGTTGTGCTTCCGGAGCTTGGTAAAGGATTTATCACCGATGGCGAAGGCGCTAACGTGACGGTGTTCGATCTCAAGACCCTGAAGATCACTGGAACCATTAAAAGCGCCGAGGACACGGACTCGCTTGTGTACGATCCCGCGTCCAAGCTGATCTTTACTTTTAACGGAGACAGCAAAAACTCCACAGTTATAGATCCGGCCAAGGAAACGGTAGTGAAAGTCCTTGATATGGGCGGCGCGGTGGAACAGCCGGTGGTAGATGGTAAAGGCACCCTTTACGACAACAATGAAGAGAAAAATGACATCGCCGTCGTCGACACTGCCGCTCTGACGATCAAATCCCGTTGGCCCGTGGCGCCCGCCGGAACACCGGTGGCTATCGCCATGGACCGTGCGCACCGGCGGATATTTTCCAGCGGCCGCAAACCGCAGTTCGTGGTGATGATGGATGCGGACAGTGGGAAGGTCCTACAGTCGTTACCCATCAGCTCTGGCGCGGACGGGAACGTTTTCGATCCTGACTCGGGCCTGTTATTTGTTGCAACCCGCGCGGGCAAGCTGCATATATTTCATGAGGATTCGCCCGACAAACTCACGGAAGTCGAGACGCTCAAGACCGAATTTGGCGCTAAAACGATAAATATCGATACAAAAACGCACAAGCTTTTTTTGAGCACCGCAGATTTTGGTCCGGCTCCCGCTGCTGCAACGAAAGAAAATCCCGAGGCTGAACGAAAGCCGATTCCTGGAACATTTCATGTGTTAGTTTATGGGCGCTAGAAAAATCATCCTCACGTGCGGGACGACTTATGCCGCTTCTACCTTCTCCGAATGATGTGACAAAAATTCCCTTTCGCGTCCGGGTCCCCTATTTTTCGGAAAATACGGGACTCTGGACCGGGGGAACCAGTCGAGTTTGAAAGGAACTGTTTTGACCCGTGTTGAGGCGGGTTTACTCCGGTATTTGGAAGCGAACTAAAATTCATGGGCCCGAAAAAAACCGCAGTTGTGTTAGCTCTTTTGCTCGTGCCATTTGCTAACGGCGCGCCTGACCGCTCCTTCCATTTGATGGAAACTTCCATCGCTGACATTCACAAAGCGATGCAAGCGGGTACGCTGACGTGCCACGATCTGGTGCAACAATATCTGGATCGCATCCACGCGTACGACCAGCAAGGTCCCGCGATTGATTCCCTGTTGTATATCAACCCGTCGAGCCTCGCACAGGCCGACGCTATGGATCAGGAGTTTCACCGTACCCATCGATTAAAGCTGCTCGGGTGCATACCAATTGTCCTGAAGGACAATTTCGACACTGCGGATATGCCCACAACCGCCGGGGCGGAAACACTGAAAGGTGCACAGCCTGAAAAGGATGCCTTCGCTGTCAAACGGCTTCGCGAAGCCGGCGCGCTCATTCTTGGCAAGGCCAACTTGCAGGAATTTGCCAGCGGCGGCATCTCTGTGAGTTCGCTCGGCGGACAGGTGAAAAATCCGTATGACCTCACCAGAACGCCAGGCGGTTCTTCCGGCGGCACGGGTGCGGCAGTGGCCGCTAATTTTGCAGCTGCGGGCACCGGATCGGATACCGGCGGCTCGATCCGCTCGCCTGCTTCTGCAAA
Source organism: Candidatus Acidiferrum sp. (assembly GCA_035996445.1). Classification (GTDB taxonomy): domain Bacteria; phylum Acidobacteriota; class Terriglobia; order Acidiferrales; family UBA7541; genus Acidiferrum. The sequence goes on from DASYJM010000183.1 coordinate 5,849, forward strand.
CAGTTTGGTAGGAATCCGGCCGACGCGCGGGTTAATCAGCCGGGACGGCATTGTGCCGGTGTCTTTTACCCAGGACACCATTGGGCCCATGACCAGGAATGTGGCGGACACCGCAAGATTATTGGACGTCATGGCCGGGTACGATCCGAATGATCCAGTGACAGCTCTAAGTGCCGGCAATATTCCAAAAACTTACACAGCGTTTCTCCAGAATGGATTGAAGGGAGCTCGCCTAGGCGTGCTTACCAACTTATTTGGCAGTGGGCCGGAATACCAAGAAGTGAACGAGGTGATGGCCCAAGCTATTAATGCCTTAGAGGAACAAGGTGCCGTGATTGTGCGCGTTGAGGACCCGGCTCTCGACACCACCACGTTGACCGCGAAATTTCGGTTGAACGAACCGGAATTCAAGACGGCACTGAACGGTTATTTACGGCAGCAAGGTTCGCACGTACCGGTGCACTCACTCGCCGAGATTATCGCTTCCGGGAAATACCACAAGCCCACGCTGGAAAAATTCTTCGCCACGGCCGAGGCTTATGAAGACGGCCCCAATTCCGCGGACTATAAAGATCGCCGGATGAGAATGGACGAAATCAAGATCGAAGTAGCCAACCTCATGGCGAAAAATCAGCTGGATGCTCTGGTGTATCCTCATCAAAAATGTCTGGTCCTTCCCATTGGGGCGACGTTTCAGAAAGACCGCAACGGCGTTATCGCCGCGCTGGCGGGCTTTCCGGCCATTGAAGTGCCCGCTGGCTTTTCTACTCCAACGCCGGATGCTCCTATCGGCGTGCCGGTGGGGATGGAGTTGCTCGGTCGCGCCTGGGCCGAGCCCGAATTGCTAAAACTTGCATTCGGTTTTGAGCAAGCAACGCATCTACGAAAGCCGCCAGTTTCGACACCTGTATTGTCGGCGCCGCAAAGTGTGAAATCTTACTGACTGATATTGGATTTTAGGAAATTTGCGAGATGAAGAACAAAAATTTAGCCGTACACCTAAGCAATCGGCGCGCAGAAACCTTCTCTTCCCTGGTCGCCGAAGAACTAGAGCGGATGATCATCAGGGGTGAATTGCAGGCAGGAGATCGCATTAACGAGAGCGCGCTGGCCCAGATGTTCAGCATTAGCCGAGGACCGATACGGGAAGCCTGCCGGAGTCTGGAAAAAAGCAACTTGGTGAGGGTGGTCACCAATCGCGGTGTATTTGTGCGGGAAATGGGTGTGGCCGAAGCAACAGAGATTTACGACGTGCGCGCGCATCTTTTCGGCCTAGCAGGCCGGCTTGCTGCAAGTCGTGTCAGTTTGCAAGACGTTGCAGAGCTTCGTGCAAAGGTGGCCGAAATGCAGGAAGCAAAAGACATAGATGCCTATTACCCCTTGAACGTGGCTTTCCATGCTCGCCTAGTGGAGTTGTCAGGCAACAAGCGTGTCGCTGAGCTCTACTACGCTTTGGGCAAAGAGCTACATCTTTTCCGCCGCCGTGGCCTCGTCGGGGGTAACTCAATGATTTTGTCAAACCGAGAACACCTGCACATTGTTGATGCCTTGTCTGACCACGACTGTGATTTATCCGAACGCGCAATGGCCGCCCACATTCTGGCTGGAAAAGCGAGATTGCTGGAAAGAGTAAAAGTACAAGGTGCGGAAGTTTCGGACCCTGGCCTGCGTACCACTAAGGAGAACGAGTGAAGATTAGAGAGATACGCGCGAGCGTCCATTCTTCGACCATTGCTATCCCATTGCTTGAGGGGAAGGTCCAAGGTTATGGCCGCGAAGAGCAAAAGGAATTTGTTTTTTGTGAAGTTGAAACCGATGATGGCCTATCAGGTATTGCGGTCACCGGTCATTTCCTCGCTCGTTCCGTCGTCGTTGCTCTGAAATCGTACGTATTGCCAGTCGTGCGCGATATGGATGTGCGGGATATCGAAGCCATCCATCAGAGGATCTTATCCAAGCTTAACCCTCGAGCAATGACCGGAGTTATCTCCAGCGCTTTATCGTGCCTCGACATCGCTCTCTGGGACATTCAAGGCAAGGCCACAGGACGATCAGTTGCCGGTCTACTTGGGAATGCGAGAACTTCCATTCCGGCCTATGTGACCTTCGGGTTTCCTCAGTACGATCGCGAACAGCTAGTCGAAGCTGCAAAGCTGCAAGTCTCCAAAGGCTTCTCCGCGATGAAACTCATCGTCGCGGTGGACAAAAAAGGTTGGCGCGAAGATGCCATTCGCGTTCGCAAGGTTCGCGACGCGGTGGGCTGCAACGTCGATCTCATGATCGACGCCAATTATTTGTTCAACCCGGTGGAGGCCAAACTGCTTTGCCGTGAGATCGAAGACTGCAATATCACCTGGTTTGAGGAGCCATTGCACCAGAATGATGCGCGTGCGCTGGCAGACCTGCGTGCGCATACCAAAATCCCGATTGCCGCAGGACAGATGGAGGGACATCGTTGGCGGCTTCGTGAACTGGTTGAAAGGCAGGCGGTAGATATTTTGCAGCCGAACTGCTGCTTTTGCGGCGGGTATACCGAAGCGCGCAAGGCCGCTCATTTAGCCCAGATTTACAACATGCCCATCGCGAACGGCGGCGGTTGGCCTCTTTTCAATATGCATACTTTTGCCGGGCTTATGAACGGTTGGATTGTGGAGTGGCATTTGGGAATGGTTCAGGTTGGCCAGCTGCTTTTCGTAAATCCCCCGGAGCCGAAAGACGGAATATTGACGATACCTGATGCGCCCGGTCTTGGACTAACTCTCAACCGCGAAGCGCTGCGGAAGAGCGAAGTGGCGGAATGAAGATTCTCGATATTCGCGAAACAGTTGCCCCCATCAAATCAAATATTCGCAATTCCTACATCGACTTCAGTCAGATGACCGTCAGCGTTTTGGCAGTAATCACAGACGTAATACGCGACGGCAAACGTGTTGTCGGTTACGGCTTCAATTCCAACGGTCGATACGCGGCGAGTGGGCTGTTACGCGACCGCTTTATACCGCGGTTAAAGGCTGCCGAGCCTCCCAGTCTTCTTGACGACACCGGCGATAATTTCGATCCGTTTAAAATTTGGAATGTTCTCATGCGGAACGAAAAACCAGGGGGACACGGGGAGAGGTCGGTGGCAGTCGGCGTCTTCGACATGGCCATATGGGATGCGGTTGCGAAGATCGCCGGGGTGCCGCTTTATCGTCTACTCGCGGATCGTTTTAGGGGTGGCGTCGTTGAAGGAAAAGTTTTCGTCTATGCGGCCGGCGGCTACTATTACCCGGAGAAGGGTCTGCAAGGCTTACAGCAGGAGATGCAAAGCTATCTTGACCTGGGTTATTCCGTAGTGAAGATCAAGATCGGTGGAGCTTCGCTGGCCGAAGACTTAAGTCGTATCGAAACCGTACTGAAAATCTTGCCGCGTGGCGATCAGTTGGCAGTCGACGCCAATGGTCGTTTCGACCTCGAGACCGCGATTGCTTACGCGCACGCTCTGGAACCCTACCATCTACGTTGGTACGAGGAAGCTGGCGATCCGCTCGATTATGAATTGCAGGCTAAGCTTGCCGATCACTATCAAGGCCCCATGGCCACGGGCGAGAATCTCTTTTCCGTTCAGGACGCACGCAATCTGATCCGCTATGCGGGGATGCGATCCGATCGCGACGTCCTACAGTTCGACTGTGCACTCAGCTATGGTTTGGTCGAATACCTGCGGATATTGGACATGTTGAAAGCCTACGGATGGTCGGCGCGTCGTTGCATTCCCCACGGCGGCCATCAGTTATCGCTAAATATAGCCGCCGGCTTGGGACTTGGCGGGAATGAATCCTATCCCGGAATCTTTCAACCATTCGGTGGATTCGCCGATGACACTCCTGTTGAGGACAGTTACATTTCGTTGCCTGACTTTCCGGGGATTGGATTCGAATCAAAAAAAGAACTGTTCCGGCTATTGAAGACACTTTCGGATAGTTAGACGCTGCACCATCGAGAGGAAAATCTTGGGAACAGAAACGCACGAGACGGTTCGTGCCGACAAATCTCGGCGACGAAATAATATTACCCTTCAAGTCTTCTTGGCTATCGCGGCCGCGATAGTGCTGGGCGTACTCGATCCCAAGCATGCTCTGGCAATGAAGCCGCTTGGTGATCTCTTTATCAAGCTTATCCGCATGGCCATTGCTCCCATTGTATTTCTCTGTGTTTCAACAGGCGTCGCGCATATCGGTGATATTCGCAAGGTGGGCCGAATCGGTCTGAAGGCTTTAATATATTTTGAATTGGTGACGACACTTGCCCTCGCTATCGGTTTAGCGTCGGTTACCATCTTCAAACCTGGAGTTGGCGTCAACGCCGTCCAGTCAACAACTGCTTCGGGGGACTACTCGGCGTACGCCAATAAGGGGAAGGAGTTTTCATTTCTCGAATTCGTAATGGGAACCATCCCTGACAACTTTTTGGGGGCTTTCGTAAAAGGTGATTTGCTCCAAGTAGTGGTGATCGCCTTATTAGTCGGTATGGTCCTAATCGCGATGGGAAGTAGAGGTCACCCAGTTGTGCGCGCCTTAGACAGCGCAATGAACGTATTTTTTGGAATGATCAGAATCATTATGCGCGTTGCACCCATAGGGGCTTTCGGGGCGATGGCCTTCACGGTCGGTAGGTTTGGCACGAGCGCCCTGTTGGCGTTGTCCAAGCTTGTCCTGGTTACCTATCTGACAGAAGCGTTTTATGTCTTCGTTGTCTTGGGACTAATAGCTCATTTTTTTGGTTTTAGCCTGATTCGCTTCATTAAATACATTCGCGATGAAATTCTACTAGTTATCGGCACGTCTTCGTCCGAGAGTGTTCTGCCCCAACTCATGCAAAAGCTTGAGCGTTTTGGGGCTTCGCGTGCTGTGGTCGATTTGGTCCTGCCAACAGGATACGCATTCAATCTGGGCGGCCTAGCGCTGTCGTTGCCAATCAGTACGCTTTTTATTGCACAGGTTTATCACGTTTCGCTCAGCTTCACTCGCCTCCTGGCTCTGGTGGCCATCATGCTAGTGACGTCCAAGGGGGCCGCTGGTGTCACTGGCGCTGCTTTCATAGTTCTGGCGACAACTGTTGGGGCGTCGGGCCTTCTACCGCTAGAAGGGCTGGCGCTTGTGTTTGCTGTCGATAATTTCCTGTCGATGGCACGAGCGCTCGCAAATGTTATTGGGAACGGAGTCGCGACGGTTGTGGTAGCAAAGCTGGAGAATGAGTTTAGTTCTGAAGGGGCTGCGGAAGCGGTTTCCCCATAGCTCAGACTATCGGACTGGGGATAAAAAGGGGCCATACCACGATGAATGAAGAGCTAAACACGAGTCGAATTGTGGACGGTAGTGGTGGTCTTTTGACACGCCGCAGCTTGCTACAACGCGCAGCTTGGATTTTTCCTGCTACGGCATTGCTGGCCAACTGGACACGCGCCGCGCAAGAAGTAAGCCCGGTGATGGCCAAGCTCAGTGAGTATATGGCTGGAGCCCGAAACAGTGAGCTGCCGGAAAAGGTCGTGCTGGATGCAAAACACCATATTCTGGACACGGTCGCCGCCATGGTCTCTGGATCTGAGTTGCCGCCAGGACGCGATGCGATCCAATTCGCCCGGACTTATGGTGGGGGGCAAAAGGTCGCCACGGTTGTCGCCTCCAAGACCCTCTGCGGACCCATGGACGCGGCTTTCGCCAACGGGGAGTTGGCCCATGCCGACGAAAGCGATGACGATTACACTTCGGGCGGAGCGCATCCGGGCTGCGCAGTCGTGCCCGCCACACTTGCCATTGGGGAGCAGTTTCAAATCAGCGGAACGCACTTTCTGCGCGCGGTGACACTCGGTTACGACATTGGAATGAGGGCATACAAGACCTTAAAAGGTGGAGTTCTAACCGAAACTCATAACTTAGTGGGGACGATGGGAGCGTCGGCGGCCAGCGGTTGCGTCGCGGGCTTAGATGTTCAGCAAATGCGCTGGTTGCTGGACTACGCGACGCAACAGGCCGGAGCCGGGATCGGCACATGGCGGGACGATATTGAGCATATTGAAAAAGCTTTTCTTTTTGGCGCCATGGGAGCGCGTAATGGGGTTACCGCGGCGCTGGTGGTGCGATCGGGATGGACTGGCATGAACGACGTTCTGGCCGGTCCACAAAATTTCGTCAAATCCTACGCACCGAAAGCCGATCCGGCCAAGCTAGCTGAAGATCTCGGTAAACGCTATGAAGTGTCGCTGACGAGCATCAAGGGTTGGACTACCGGCGGCCCGATTCAGTCGATTCTCGACGCGATCGTGAACTTAAGAAAGAAACGTCCGTTTGAGGTGAATGACGTCCGACACGTCGTAGTTCGTTCGGCCACCAGTCAGGCCGAGCGCGTGAACAAACGCGAAATGCCTGACATCAATGTTCAGTACCTGGTTGCGGTGATGCTGATCGACAAGACCGTCTCATTCCACGCGGCGCATGACAAAGCACGCATGCAGGATCCGGCGATTCTCCGCGAAGAGGCCAAGGTTGAACTGATTGGAGATGACGAACTCGAGAAACTCTTACCGACTCGCGTGGGCGTCGTCGAGATCGACCTAACCGACGGAACTCATCTGGCTGAGCGTGTGGAGAATGCGCGCGGCACTCCAGAAAATCCGATGACTCGCGAGGAGGTCGTTGCAAAAGCACGCGGCTTGATGACTCCTGTTCTCGGTGCAGCGACCACAACGAAATTAATCGACCGCTTACTTGATATCGATAGTATTAAAAACGTCCGGGAGCTTCGTCCCTTGCTGCAACGCTAATAATTTGGGACTTGCCACTGCCGCACGTTTCTTCTGCATCGGGTGGTTACAATGAGCTCATGGTCGAGAGCCTCGCAAACGGATCCGCAGGCGGGAGCAATTGGCAGGATTCATCGAGTATTGCGGTTCTTTCTTGCAGTCTTGATGTGTGTCGTACCGCTGTTCACTCTGGCCCAAGCCCCCGGGGGCAGCATAACTGGAACCGTCAGAGGCGACACGGGTTCCGTAATACCGGGAGTTCAGATCTCGATAAAAGATGTTTCCACTGGCCAGCTCAGAACCACACTTACGGATTCCTCCGGCTCTTATAGCCTTCCTGCACTACCTGTTGGCAACTATGAATTGATGGTTTCCGCTAGCGGCTTCGTTACCCAAGTTTTGTCGGGTATCACCGTAGCAGTAGGAAGTGAGCGCGCCCTTGATATTCGAATGCGTCCTGGTAACTCCCAGGCTGTAGTTCGCGCCAAGGCGTCGCGAGTGCCTGCAAATCAGTCGTCCGGTAAGGTTGACAGTTCCGTGGTGGAGAATACGCCGCTCAACGGGCGCGACTGGACCCAGCTTGCCACTCTCCAAGCGGGCGTGACTGGCGTTCAAACTGGAAGCTCCAGCGGAGGTGGAAATACCGAACGCGGCTTCGGTGCGCCGATAAGCATCTCTGGCGCTCGCCCCGATCAAAACAGCTATCGACTGGACGGAATCAGTATCAACGATTATTCCAATGGCGCTCCCGGCAGCGTACTTGGCGACAATCTCGGAATCGACGCCGTTGAGCAAGTCTCTGTGCTGGGCAGCAATTATCCCGCCGAGTACGGACGAACGTCAGGAGGTGTGATCAACGCCGTCACTCGTTCCGGAACCAAGGCGTTTCACGGTGATATCTATGAGTTCTTTCGCAATAGCGCGCTGGATGCACGGAACTTTTTTGACGGCCGAATTCCCCCGTTCAAGCGCAATCAGTTTGGCGCCTCAGCCGGTGGACCGATTCAGAAGGATCGCATGTTCATTTTCGGAGATTACGAGGGTCTGCGCCAGTCACTTGGTGTGACCACAGTAGACACCGTCCCTTCGGCAGCTGCACGCGCTGGAAACCTCTCCACCGGAACGGTCACCGTTGACCCCAACGTACTTCGTTTCATTAATGCGTTTTATCCTCTGCCCAACGGCCCGCTGCTGGGTAATGGTGATACCGGGATTTTTTCCTTCGCCGGCCAGGAAATAACGAATGAAAACTATTTCACTGTCCGCGTGGATCGGAAATTTACCGATAAAGATACGTTGTCTGGCACCTACATGCGCGATAACTCCAAGACGGTCCAGCCCGACAATTTCAACGAGCTACTTTCCAATGTTGTTTCGCGCCGCCAGGTCGTAACTGTTCATGCGCAGCACTTCTTTAGTGCCACCTTTCTGAATGCCGCTCGCTTGGGTTTCAGTCGCTCCGTTGGCATTACTGGAGGCCTAACCAAGATTTTGAACCAGAACATGCTTGACCCCACTTTCGCATTTGTACCAGGAGGCTTGGCGGGTGAAATACGAGCCATACCAGGCGTGACCAATTTCTCCGGCGCGCCCACGAAGGCGGGCGTGCTCCTCTCCGAGAAGTCTCTTGCCTGGAATTCCTTCCAAGGCGGTGATGATGTTTTTCTCAGCCGCGGTATCCACAGCATAAAGTTCGGCGTAATCGCGGAACGCATGCAGGACAACCAGCTATCGCTTCCCGCCGTAAACGGCCGTTTTCGTTTCGATTCGTTGGAGAACTTTCTGACCAATCGGCCCCAAGTATTCCAGGGAGCCGGCAGTCCTAATGTGCCGGATGTCGGACTGCGCCAGACGTTGTTTGGCGCCTATATCCAGGACGATGTTCGCCTGCAAAAAAATCTCACCGTGAATCTTGGGTTGCGCTATGAAATGGCCACGGTTCCGACCGAGGCGCACAACCGTATCTCAAACCTGCGGAACGTGACCGATGCTGTGCCTCACGTAGGCGCGCCGTTTTTCTCCAACCCGACGTTGCGGAATTTCGAGCCGCGCGTTGGCTTCGGTTGGAATCCGCGGGCTGGTAAGACCCTGCTGCGCGGCGGTTTCGGTATTTTCGATGTGCTGCCGCTGCCTTACGAATTTCAAAATTCATTTCAACTTGCTGTGCCATTCGTGCATTCTGTCTTTGCCAATACGCTTCAGCCAGGCATGTTCCCAACCGGTGCTTTTCAAGCCTTCGGTGATCAAACAAATTTCGGGCTTGGCAGCTTCTATGAATTCCATCCCAAACGCAATTACGTGATGCAGTGGAATTGGGGGATCGCGCGGGAGCTGACCTCTACACTTTCGTTAACCCTAGGATATGTCGGCTCTCGTGGAGTTCACCTTCCGTACCGCATCGACAACATTGATATGGTTCTTCCCACGCTGACTCCAGCAGGGTATGTGTTTCCACCGACAGCGACCAGTACTACGCTGAATCCGAATTTTGGCCGCATCAATTCGATCCTGTGGCAAGGCAGTTCCTTTTATCACGCCCTGCAGGCCGATGTAGCCAAGCGTGTCAGCCATGGAGTCGAGTTGCACGGTGCTTACACCTGGGGCAAAAGTATGGACACCCTTTCCGCGACCGCAGCGGACGATGCTTTTCCCAATGGTTTGTTTAATCAGCTTTTCTTTGATCAGCGCACTACGCGCGGACCTTCTGACTTTAACGTCGCACAAACCTTGGTATTGAGTTTTACGTGGGAATTGCCAAGTGCGGACCGAAGTTCCGGAGTCTTGACTTGGGCTGCCAGTGGTTGGCAATTGGGCGGTCTCTATAAAGCAAGCTCCGGGCAGCCTTTCACGCCAATCCTAGGCGGTGATCCTGCGGGCCAGAAATTGGATGAGACCAGTCAGCTCCCGAACCGCTTGGCCGGGCCGGGCTGCGACACGCTTAGTAACCCGGGAAATCCCAACCATTACATCAAGACGCAGTGTTTGGCGTTCCCCGGTGTGAACAAATGGGGAAATTTGGGCCGCAACACCCTGATTGGTCCCGGGGTGTCGAAATTAGACGTTTCCATATTCAAAAACAATCGCATTCGGCGTATCTCGGAAAGTTTCAACGCGCAGTTCCGCGCGGAATTTTTCAACGTTCTCAACCGCGCTAACTTCGCCTCGCCGACCGATCATTCCACGGTTTTCGATCAAAGTGGCAGCCCTATCTCAAGTGCCGGGCTCATTACCTCTACGCAAACCACTTCTCGTCAGATTCAGTTTGCCCTGAAGTTAATTTGGTGAATTGGAATTTGAGGGTAGGCTACTTAGTTCGACCGCTTCTACTGAACTCCGGGATTTTCCGGGAAGCAATTCATCGCGGCGATGACCTATTCTTTAATTCTTTGGAACGATGCCGACAAAGACTCCCGAGACCCCTGCTGCTCCAGGATTTTTTCTAGCGCCCGTAAATTAGCACGCGAAACGTTCCAGGAATGGGCTTCCGTCCCGCCTAAGGGATTTCCTTTCGTTGCAGCAGCCGGAGTAGGACAGAAATCCGCGGTGGTCAGAAAAAGGTTATGCGTCTTTGGATTGATGCCCATCGTGCCAGTGCCAAACTCGGTCTTGAGGGTCTCTACTTCCGTGAGCTTGATTGGTGCATCCTCGTCGAAAAATGTGGACCTGGCCATCGCGGGTGGACACAAACAACAGCGCTGTTGCAGGCTCGTAGACACGGCCGTCCACACTAGCGCTGATGGGCAGCGACTGGATGACCTTGCCATTATCCCCATTTCATCATGACCAGGAATTGCAGCCAAACAAATCGGGTATTGCATGAAGATTTGCGCCCCTTCCAAAGCAAAAACGGATATTGATCATCCCCAATTGGAGAGATAAGCTGGCAACTAATCTCTCTTATTTCTCGACAAAGGGGGGCCCTATGACTTGTTCACGACGCGGGCTCATGTTCGCGCTGGCCGGTGGAGCCGGGGCGCTGGTGGTCGGCTCCGCTTTATACTCTCAGCCGCAACGCCCGGACATACAACCCCGACCTTCTCCCAATACCCCGGATCCGGACCATCCATGGGGCTTGGCCGGGCATGGCCAACCCCCAACCGATCGCAAGGCGATCGCCAAACAGAACCAGGCAGAAGTAAAAGCTGACGTCGAAAAACTGTACGTGCTCATCAGTGAACTCAAAGAACAAGTGGAGAAGTCTGACGTGAACTTGACACTCCCCGTCTCGGTGGTCAAGAAGTCGCACGAAATTGAGAAACTAGCCAAGCATGTAAAGGAACTCGCCAAGGGCTAGGCGACTGCTCCCCGCAGTGACGGTACCGGCCAGTTAGGCGCGCGTTAAGGCCTGTCGATTTCCAGGCTCTCTCGTTTTTTCAATCGATTGGCTTCGATAAGTTTCTGATATTTGGCGAGCGCTTCTCCCGCTTCGGCGGCGCGGCCCGCCTTGCGGTAAGCCTGGCTTAGCTGGAAGTACGCGGCATCGTGATCCGGGGTAAGCCTGGTGGCAATCTCCAGCGGTTGGACGGCTCCGGCGGCATCTCCCTGCCGCAATAAAGCGCGGCCTAATTCAAATTGTGCCGGCTCGTAGTCTGGCTTCACCTGCACAACTTTTTGCAGAATGGCCACGGCTTCCGGCAGCTGACCTTGGGCCAGCAGCGAATAACCAAGATGATAGGTAGAGAGGGTATCGCCGGGCCGAAGCTCGAGTTCAGCACGAAACTCCTCAGCCGCCGCCTCAAATTGACTCTGGTGAAGGTCCACAAGGCCGATGTAATAGTGCACTTCCGGAAGGCGCGAATCCAACTGGAGCGCAGTTTTCAGTTCGTTAAGCGCGTTGGGATAGTCTTCCTGCTGCGCGTAAGCCTGTCCAAGAAGAAAATGAACTGAGGGATTATTTGCGTTTTGCAAAAGCAGGCGGCGGAAAATATCCGCCGCCGCTTCGGATTGACGCGTGCGGACCAGAGCGGTGCCCCAGGCAAACAACAACCCTGGATCATCGGGTGGGTTCTTGGAAAAAGGACTAAGGACCTGAACGGTCTGCGGATATTTTTCCTCAATAAAGTAGCTCAATCCGAGAAGCTGCCGAACAAAGGCGTCATCGGGATGCGCAATAAGATAGCGTTCCAGGGGCGGCGCGGCATCAGAATATTGTTCCGCCTTGAAACTCGCTAATCCCCAGTTGCGGTCCAGACCCGGCAGATTGGCATTCCACGAGGCCGCCTGTTTGAAAAACTCCGCCGCTTCCGCGAATTTTGAGTCCTTGGCACGCATGACGCCCAGGTCATTATAGGAACTGGCAAGAATTTCCGCGGCAAAAGTCCGATACTGCTTGACCGCTGGGGTTTCCTTGGGTTGATTGACGGCAGCGGGTGGAGGTTCTAACTCTGCGGAGACGCCACCCTGGGCCATGGACTGGGCGCTCTGCTCATCCCCTGTTCCGGACTCCAGCAATCCCGCGATGCGCTCTGAGGTATGGCTTTCTCCTTTGTCAGAGGTCTCTTTTGCCTCGATCTGGTGTTCTTGATCGAAAAACATATGCTCCTGATCGTATTTAAATTCGGCTTCGCGAAGCTTTTGAGACTGTGCCAGCGCTTTTTTGGCCTCCTCGGGCCGGCCCAGGCGGAGCAACCCCTGGCCCAACAAAAAATAACCTCTGCCAAGGTCGCGATGGAATTCCTCAGGATTGTGGACCAGGGAAACATACTTCTGAAGCGCGGCTACGGCTTCCTTGATGCGTTGCGTAGATGTGTATGCTTCGCCAAGGTAGAGATACGGCGCCGCGCCGCTGGGACGCACGCGCGTGGCATGCAGAAGAACAGTTTCAGCGGCTGAATAATCTCGCAGACTAACGTCGGTCAGTCCCAGCAAAACGAGAGTTAGATAATCATCGGGCTGAATTTTCAGTTCTTGTTGAAACATGGACCGAGCCAGCGGGTAGCCCTGCTCGTTGAGGTGATCAAGGTAGGCGTATCCGAGAAGTGAATGGGCGCGCGGATATTTGGGATCGAGCTCTACTGCTTTGCGAAACTCCGCGACAGCAGGTTCAGGAAAATGCGTGACGGTATAGGCGCGCCCAAACAACACATGCAGCGCCGCGGAATTACCGGTGGAAGCTTGCAATTTAGCGAACAACTCCGCCGCTTCAGAAACTTTCTTGGCTTTCAGATAGGCGATACCAAGAAAATAAACCGTTTCGAAATCCGCGTCCTGCGCCACGGCGGCGTTCAATTCTTTTATCGAAGCCGAAGGATTTCCTTCAAAAAGATAAATGCGGCCCAGCACGTTATGCGCGCGAGCATTGTCGGGCTCCTTGGCAATGACCGCTTCAATCTGAGCTTTGGCTTTAGCGACATCATTCCGGCGAAACCATGCGATAGCCGCTTCGACCTGCAACCCCAAATCATCGGGAGTCTGTCTTACCGCTTCATCCAGATAGTGGGTGGCCTGTTCGTATTGCGCCTGGGAGAGCGCCAGGTTGCCGAGTTGCCGCAAACCAATTGCGATAGTTTGGCGGTAAGCCACATCCGCCTGAGTGATATCATTCGCCGCCAAGGAAGCCTTGGCCGAATCAAACTGCCGTTTCAAAATCTGGGGAGGATTATCAGCCGCACCCGCGGAGGGTACCGCGACAAAAGGAAGCAGAAGTATCAGTGACAGCCATAGCGCGTGCAGTATGCCGCGCAGGAAGACATTTTGTCTTGCACGCACGAAGCTGTTAAAGCGCCGACAATAATCTTCGGCATCGGGAGGGCAGATTAGACCGTTTGCAGTGGTTTCAGTTTGCACCGGCCGGCACTCCGGGCGAACCAGCGGGACGTGGCAGCGGTTTGGTGCTCTGGTTACCACTTCCTTCCACAACGGTGTAAATGCAATCGGCGGGTAGATTCTCAAACTTTTCAACTTTTCCGCTGGGCCAACGAATCTCGACCCAATCCATTTTAGTGGCGGCGGCCAGTCCAAAATGAAGGCGAAGGTCATTTTGCGATAAATAACTTGCGCCCCCGCGTACTTCGGCCATTTGCTGGAAGCCCGCGGCGCGAACAGTAACACGCGCGCCGATAGCTGCGCGGTTGCTTTTTGTGCCGACGAGCTTGAAGAGTACTCGATGGTTGCCGTCACTGTTCATGTTTTTCAGCAGGGTCATCGGTTCGCCAACATTCAAGAGCACCACATCTATATTTCCCGTGTTGAAGATGTCCCCAAAGGCGGCCCCGCGCCGGGACTTCAACGGCAAATCAAGGCCGGCTTCCTTAGAAACCTCATCAAATGTGCCGTCGCGATTATTGCGATGAAGTAAGAGCGGTTCGCGGTACCGGGCCCCGACGTCCACAGTGTCGACTTGCGGAAAGACATGGCCATTGGCTACCAAGAGATCCAGCCAGCCATCGTTATCCATGTCAAAAAAAGCAGTGCCCCACCCAACGTAGGGATAGCTCGGTTGGCCGACGCCAGAGGTCCAGCTCACGTCGTCGAAACCTTTCTCTCCCAAATTGCGATACAGCGAGTTGGGTTGCTCTGCGAAATGGGTGACAAAATAGCTGAAGTGGCCGCTGTGGTCGTAATCGCCGAAGTCGATGCCCATGGAGCCTAATTCCATGCCATCGCCGCTGAGCGCCACGCCAGTGAGCATGCCGACGTCGGTGAACGTGCCGTCCTTATTGTTGTGATACAGATAACTCGGGACTGAATCATTCGCAACGAGAAGGTCTGGCCAGCCATCATTGTCGTAATCGGTCCACATCACCCCGAGACCGTAATAGCCGATGTCGTCATGAACGCCGGCTTTCTTGGAGACTTCCTCGAAGGTGCCGTCGCCGCGATTGTGGTAAAGCATGTCGCTTTCACCGATAAGACCCCACGGACCACACTGCACGAGAACGCCTTTATATTTGCAATACTTGTTGCTGCCAAATACCGGGAGATTATCCATGCTGACGGAGGTATACCGCGATACGAACAGGTCGACATTGCCGTCGCGGTCATAGTCGCCCCATGCGGCGCCGGCGCTGAAGCCACCACCCCGGAGGCCGGACTTTTCCGTTGCATCTTCAAATTTGCATCCGCCCAAGCCGCGATAGAGCACATTGCCGCCATACCCTGTGACGAAGAGGTCCAGCTTGCCGTCGTTATCGTAATCAGCCACGGCAACTCCCATGCTCCAACCCAGGCGAGTGAGTCCGGCTTCTTTGGTGATGTCCTTGAAAGTTCCATCAGGCTGCTGGTGGTAAAGCGTCACCATTGGGTCGCCACCAGCCTTATAACGCTCGGCTGTCGATCCGTTGGCCATAAGAATGTCCGTGCGCCCGGAATCGTCGCAGTCGATCAATCCCACCCCCCCGCTCATGGACTCGATGATGTAGCGCTTTTCGCCCGTGGAGATATGGGAGGCTGACAAGCCAGATTCTTCGGTAATGTCCTTGAACTTCGGTATGGGAGGGAATCCCGGACGATTCACTTTCGCCTTGGGGGTCTTCATCGCCGATGCGGGAACTTCCACTCGGGTACTTTGGCACCAGGATGGAATCGCCATTAACGCGAGTAAGGCACCCAAGAGTACTGTTGGCCGTGTTAAATGACGGAAAAGCACTGCTGCCAGTGTAGCGTAAACATTTTTGTGACCCAAATTATGGCACCTATAAAAGCGAAACGTCCCGCCAGATTTAGACGGGACGCTTCGGAAAGGGCGAAGTTTGAACAGTCGTTTAGAAAATGATCTTCAACGCGTACTGGATCTGGCGGAAGCCGTTTTCACGGACGTTCGTAGTTCTTCCGTAGTTAGAGCTGGGAGCTGGGGTGGCCGACAGGATTTGTGTGGCACCAACAAGTATACCATTCGAATCCGGGGTCACCACGTTGCCGCTGGCATCGCCAAAAACTGGCGCATTGAAATTAACCTTGGCGTTATTAATTACGTCGTTGGCCACATATAGGGGATGGTTGAAGAGATTGAAGAATTCCATACGGAACTGAGCGGTGACATGTTCCGTAATTTTGAAATTCTTATCTACGCCCAAGTCCACGTTCCTAGTAGGCGGTCCAGAGCAGAGTCCGACTCCCGCATTTCCGATCTGTCCCAACTTGAAGCCATTGACAGTGAACATGTTGGGATTCAGATATGTCTGGGAATCAGCACCGCTGGCCCGGCAAGGTTGACCAGCGACGCGGTTCGGTCGTTCGAACCCCGTCGCGTCTCCGTTGCCCACACCGGACGGGTCACCCAAGCCTTGGACCGAGAGCAATGGCGTGATAGAAGGTCCGCTGGCGATGGCGACGATCGTGCTGGCTTCCCATCCTCCGAGGAATTGGCGAACGAACCCGTTCCAACTGGATAGTGTGGGCAGTTCGTAAACGAAGCTGCCAGAGAAGATTTGAGGATGATTAAGAATGTCAGGCCCGTAAGTTACATGCCTGTCAGTCCCATCAAAGTTTATAGCTGGAGTATCGAGTCGCTGGGAATCAGCAAGCAGCTTAGACCAGGTGTAAGCAGCCTGAAACGTCGCGCGACTTCGGACGCGCATGTTAAAGAAGGCTTGCAGCGCCTGGTAGTTCGAACTGCTGCCATGTGAGTAGTATCTGATAGATTGATTCCCTCTGCCGGCTCCGAAAGGCCTCAACGACGATAGAAGATCACCAGCCCCGGGCGCCTTCGAATTTTCATTCTGTACATAAAGAAGGCGGTTTGCCACGGGAACAACGTTGAGGTCGGCGATCTGTTCCCAGTGTTCATTCTTGTTGGCAACATAGGCAAGTTCCAGCTTGGCGTCTTTGAAGAGCTCGTGTTGGATGGACACATTCCACTGCCAAGCGTTAGGCGACTGGGCATCAGTTGATTGACCGATATTCGGAGACCCCAGGCCAGTACCGAAACAGGTCGGAGTGCAGGCTGGCAGTTGGTTCGTGCTATCCAAAAAGCGGCCATTACCGTTGGGACTGCTGAACGACGGGTTGAACGGCGGGTTATTGCCGGCAATCTGGAGCGGCCACAGACGGTCGCGGTTAAAGAACTGCCCAGCACCAGCGCGGATGGACCACTTCCCACTACCAGTGGGATCCCAGGCTATTCCGAGGCGAGGAGCTATATCGTGGTTGCTGTTATTCATCAAGGCGCGGTTCGGACCAGCGACGCCTCCGGAGCCAGCCGGGCAGGGGTTCGCTCCGATACCGGGCGAGTAAAGCAAGCCGTTACAAGTGGCCGTCCCGAGCGCGGGGTTATAGCCCGCGGGATTGAATACTGTGTATTTATCATCGGACAAATAAGGATTCCGCAGGAACGACCAGCGGAAACCATATTCAACCGTCAACTTCGAACTGACACGGAAATTGTCCGTTACATACCACTCGATGTCATGCCAAACGTTTCGGACCTTAAAGAGGGTCTGGCTCTCACTCCAACCCAGCGCCATGTTAGCCAGTTCCAGGTCTGAAATGCCGTAACCGGTTTGGTTTGCTAGCCCTTTGAAGCCGTTGTACCCAACAGGACCACCAAGAGTTCCAAATTCTCCGTTGCCCTGTTCGGCCTTATAGTTACGGGCGTACAACCCACCCACCTTAATGGTGTGCCGGCCCTTTACGATGGAAAAGTCATCCTGCCACGTATAAAGATCCTGCTGATTTTGCCAGGGGGCAATGGTCCAAACGCTGGGAAGTCCGCAGCAATTGATCCAGGCTGCCGGTCCTTTATCGCCATAAGTCTTGTCTGAAAGCGGAAAGAACGTCGTAATGGTGTCGTTGAGTTGCTGCTGTAGACCAGGAATGTTGCCGGCAGGAGTGATGGTGATGCGGTTCGCGGAATAAGAGAAGGTAAAGTCGTTGACGGCATTATTCCCGATAGTCTTGCTCAACTTACCGATGACCACGCGTCCTGGCTGATTCCAGGCTTCTCCGATGGGACCAAGATCATTATCTCCCCAGAAGCTACCGCTATTCGGACCGATATTCCACGAATCATTCGTGAAGCGCAACATCGCGGTGAGGGTCTTGGTCAGATTGATGTCACCGCGGACGCTTTCTTCCCGCCAGTTGACCGGCACATTAAAGTTTTTGGTGAAATTATTCGTTGCACAAGGATCCGGGTTCGTCGGATCGGGATAAGCCTGGAGGACAAGTTGCGCTGCCGGGCTCAAGCGATCAGTGGGAATAACATCGGTCGTCGGAAACGAGGCTCCTCCGTTGGCAGGGTCCGTTAAATGACCGGGCACCTTATTCCCTGCGGAGTCCTTGGAGACTGGAAAGCCGTTAAACCCTACCGGGCAGGCAGCGACGTCTCGGAAGTCACCGCCCTTTTCGGCAACCGTGGGTACGCGATGGGTGCTTGTGTGGGCCGAAATCTGCTTGTTCCATTCCTCGGAGAAGAAGAAAAAGGCTTTATCTTTTTTGATGGGACCGCCGATGGTGTAACCAAAATCGTTGCGGCGCAATTTGTTCTTTATGCAAGGTGTATTTGACGCGAGACAACCCGATTTTACGAAGGTATTGAAGGTATTCAGTGCATCGTTGCGGCCAAAGTAGTAAGCGTCACCATGAAAACTGTTGCCGCCTTTCTTGGTAATGATGCTGATTTGCCCGCCGGCCGCCCCGCCGAATTGCGCGCCGTAACTGTTACGCTCGATTTTGAACTCATCGATGGCGTCTACTGAGGGGAAAACGAGAATCGTGCGATTCGAACCGACGTCATTATTATGGGCTCCGTCCACCAGCCACAGGTTCGCGTCTACGGCACCGCCGCTGATAGAGAGGTCCGAGCCACCCTGTAAGCCCTTGCCTTGGGCGCTGAATCCTTCTCCCGGAGCAACACCTGGCACGGACAGAACCAACTGCATGAAATTGCGGCCGTTCAATGGTAACTGCGTGACTTGCTGGCCATTAATCAAGCCGGCGAGTTCGCCGTTGGTGGTTTCCACCTGAATCGCTGAAGCCTCAACGGTAATTTGCTCGCTAACAGCTCCCACCTCGAGTCGAATATTAAAGACCAGGCTATCTGCGGCACTCACCCTGATACCAGTCTCTTCCGTGGTTTTGAAGCCAGCGTGCGTGGCGCGGATGGTAAAAGTGCCTAGGGGGAGGTCCGGAAAATTGTATGCACCGTCGGTATCGGTCGTGAAGTTGCGCGTGTACCCGGTAGATGGTTCAG
>DASYJM010000184.1:0-2566 GCA_035996445.1 Candidatus Acidiferrum sp.
ACGAGCGTTCTGCGGTGGCGGGTTGTATTTTCAATGCGTCGCCGGAAGATCCCGACAACATGGTCAATGGCAACATTGGCAGCCCGAATTATGGGAAGCCGATGGGTACGCTATCCGAGATGTCGTCGGACGTACTGAACTTCGCGCTGTTTGCGCGTCTCACGGCGCCGCCCACTCCGGCGACTCCGACGGACTCCACCATCAACGGGTCGAATTTGTTCAACAGCATCGGTTGTGCCCTGTGCCACTCGTCGACACTTACGACGGGGACTTCGAGCTACACCGGCATGTCGAACGTGGCTTACCATCCGTACTCCGATTTCGCGCTGCATCATATGGGCGCGAGTCTGGCGGATGGCATCAATCAGGGAGGCGCAGGTCCAGATCAATTCCGCACGGCACCACTGTGGGGGCTGGGCCAGCGGCTGTTCTTCCTGCATGATGGCCGGACCACTGACCTCTTGCAGGCCATCCAGATGCACACTGGCTCGGGCCGCTACTGTGCGCAGAGCGCGTCGGTCCAGCTGTTTTCTGTGTTGACCACCAACAAGGTATTCGAACCCGCGTCGAAAAATCAGGCTTGCGGTTCCGAAGCCAACCAGGTGATCAATAACTTTAACGGACTGCAACCGACGCAGCAGCAGGATATGCTGAATTTCCTGCGCTCGCTGTAAAGGAAAGTGGCCAGAACTGGGGGAGATTCGTAAAATCTCCCCTTCTTTATTGTAATGATCACCGCTTCTGTATTGTCTCTTTGCCCATCTCGGACGCCCTAACAACAACTGTAAAAGTAAGGAGCTTTGTGATAAAGTAAGGAATAATCAGGATATATGCAAAAACGAGCGCGAATTACGAGCAAAGGGCAAATCACCATACCCCGCGAAATCCGACGACTCCTGGGCGTTCGCCCGGGGGACGGGCTTCTGTTCGAAAGCGACGATACCGGGACCCGCGTCCGGCCAGAGAGGGCTGAAAGCCCATTCGCGCAGTATCGAGGGATCGGGAATCCGGGTATTAAATCCGGGAAGAAAGCAATCCTCAAGATGATCAGAGAGTTGCGTGGTCGATGACCACGGTGGTTGATAGCAACGTCATCGTCGCACTCTGGGATCAGGAAGACAATTTGAGTGCCATTGCACAAGCGGGACTGGATGCGGCACTGGATCGTGGGCGACTGGTCATTCCGGCCCCAGTTTTTTCTGAGTTGATGGCACTCCCTGGGCGCACAGAAACATTTCTTGACAGGTTTTTCCAGAGCACCGGCGTGACGGTAGACTGGAACCTCGATGAGCAGGTGTGGAGGGCTGCCGGACGCGCTTTCCAGGGTTACGTTGGACGCCGTAGAAAGCATCCGGGACCTGGCCCTCGTCGTATTCTGGCCGACTTCTTGATCGGAGCCTACGCCGCGTCCCACAACTTTGCATTACTAACGTTGGACGAAGGCCTGTACCTTGCCGGGTTTCCGCAGCTAAAGATCATACGGCCCCGATCTTCATAGTCAGCAAGATAGCTTGGCGTTCATCGCCTAGTCAGATCGTCTCTTCTGTCGCGGTTAGCCCCCCGCCCGCGTCCCCGGTGTTCACCGTGCCCGCAGGCTCAATCAGCAGAACGTGAGTTTCTTCGTCGGCGCGCGGGCAATGCTCCACACCTTTGGGGACGACGAACAACTCTCCCGGTTCCAACACCATGTCTTCCTGTCCGCGCAGTTGGATGCGCAGGCGTCCTTTGAGTACCAGGAAGAAGTCATCGGTGTCGTCGTGTTTGTGCCAGACAAACTCGCCTTTGGTTTTCACCACGGCGATTTTGTAGTCGTTCATGCGAGCGACGATCTTGGGAGCGAAGAAGCCGTCAAAACTGCGGAGCTTGGATTCGAGATTTACTTTGGGCATCATTGGGAGCAATCCATTGAGTAGTGAGGTCGAGCCTAGCGTTTCGGTACCACTCGAGAATTCACGGAGCAAATTCGAACACCGTTCCACAGCCCTCACCCGGACAGTCTTTTCCTCCCTCGACAGTAACGCCGTACAAGTTCCCGTTCTGGTCGGTAATCGGTGGCCCCTCCGGAAGGATCCCACCGGAAATTCCTGTGAAACTGTACAAGAGCGTGTCGATCCATTTGCCTGCCGACTGCGAGAGTTGATACAAGGTGCCTTGTCTCGCCTTACCCCCGCCACCAAATCCAAATGCATTCCCATTTGGGTCGATGAGCACATTCCCGCCGGCACTGTCAGGCTCACCGGAACTAGGATAGGAGAAGCGAAAGATAGTCGTATGATTCCATTTGTTCTGCAAGTCCATGGACAATTGGTAGACCAAGTCCAAATTCCTGTCAGTGTTTGTGGCAATCCCGTACAGGTTTCCAGCTGAATCGGAAGTCAGTCCAAAGGTCGGGTGGCCACCGCCTTTCCCACCCGGAAACGTATGCAATAGTTTCTCCGTCCACTTCCCTTTTGCATTCGGCGTAAGACTATAGACGACGCCATAGCCGGCTGCTCCTCCGAAGTTCGCCGCCCCGTAGATGGTGCCAACGGAGTCGATTACGAGGGATCCCTGCGGACTTGAGCCG
>DASYJM010000185.1:0-4158 GCA_035996445.1 Candidatus Acidiferrum sp.
GAACGAAGAGGGTGACGTAGTCGGGTGGGCAACACCTCCAGGAAATGACGCCATTATTCACGCCACGCTTTGGACAGGCAACCGCATCGTAGATCTTGGTGCGCTTGGTCCGGAACAATGCAGTATTGCGTTCGGCGTTAACTCACGTAAACAGGTGATCGGAGTTTCGGGCAACTGCGACTTCGATGACCATTCGTTGCATGCCTTTATCTGGGAGCCGGGTAGACCCATGGTTGACTTAAACACCTTGATTTCGCCAGAACTCGGCCTGCAATTGAGGAATGTCGCAACCATCAACGAGCGCGGCGAAATGCCCGCCATCGCAGTCTTTCGCGACGGCACGCATCGGCCCGTGCTCCTAATTTCGTGCGATAAAAACAAAGTTAGCATTAATGATGATTGTAAAGATCAGGTCGGTTTTTTCCCTTCCCTGGTGGAGCAATCCAATACGCAATTCGAGGCGAGCGCCGGAATTACGAAACAGATCTTTGCACGACGTGACGTTCTGACACGATGGCACGAACGCATGGTTCGTAAGCACCGCACTCCGATACCTTCAGCACTGATTAGACCGACCCGTGAAATGGCGGGAGTTTTTGTAAGGAAATAGCTTACCGCAGTCCGACGGCGTACAAACCATGTTCGCAACCCGGTTGCGGTACTGTTTTTCAGCTCGAAACCCAAACGGACGGAAGCTGCCAGCGGGCGATTGCAGCACCGGCGCGCTTGTTCTCGACAACTCGGGCATAATCTATGGTACGACTGTATTCTCGAACCCGTTTCCCGGAACAGGAGTCGTCTTCAAGATGATTCCCTGAGCCCTTAATGGCCGCCGGTTTCGACGCCATGGGCTTGTATCTGAGCCGAAATAACAACCTCCTGAGCCGTTTGTTGCAGGGTTTGCGATCACACGGTAGGAGCAAGCAAACAAAGCAGAAACAACACCCAATATTTCATCGCTCGTTCTCTGTGTACCGCCCGCAGAATATACCCCTCCATTTGTTCCTCGATGCCTAAACAAAGCGAGTTCTGGCTCTCAAGAGTGAGGCATACGTTTATACCTAGCCCGGAAGTGGCATTCACAAACTGCGACGATAGCAGCATACTACGGTCATGCAATCGATGAAACTGTTCCAGACAGAACGCTGCGAGCGTGGGCATCTGAAACAATGCGGGCTGTCATGCAAGCCCTGTAATGACTCGATTACGCGTCAGCGGGCTCTTGAAGCGGAGAGGCGTCGTGAGGCGCGTCTAGAGCGCAATACGAATCCATTTTCGAGGTGAAGGTATGGACGATGCTGAGATCGCGCCCGGCCACTGCACTGGGGAACCTGCATTCACCGCACTCAGAAAGGCCTTCAGCGATCGATATCTATATGCCGGCCTTGGTACCACCCTGTCTCTGAGCAAACTACCCAATTATGAGTTGATCCTGATCGGTATTGGTTTATCGGCTAACAGGAAGTAATCCGAGCTGCCAACTTCGTAGGCACTTGTCTCAATTGGCGAAAATCGCATTCTCACCAATAATGCCGGTCGGGGCGAAAAGAAAGCCGCCCCCCATTGGAGAGCGGCGTAATATACGAATGGGCGACTCTGTAAGAGTGCCTTGATAATTCTTGAAGTTCAGAGTCTAAGCGACTTCGCGACGCTTGTCGTGGTCGGGGGAACTTGCTTCTCCCGTAGACGCTATATCTTGCGCTCCGGTAGCTTCGAGGATCTTTTTAGCTTTCGAGGTCCATTCGGAACTATCCGAATGCACGGAAAGTAGGATGCCACCATCCTTTACGCGGCCTTCGTATCTTTTGGCCTCGTATTCGGGAACACCCATCCCGACCAATGCTCCGGTAAGTCCACCGATCGCTCCACCGACCCCTATCCCTGCCAGAGCGGCCATGATTGGTCCCGCGGCAATGAATGGTCCGAGTCCTGGAATGGCCAGCGCACCAATACCAACCAGCCAACCCAAACCTCCACCGAGTACCGCACCCGTCCCCGCGCCGGTCGCCGCCCCTTCGGGAGCTTTGGTACCTTTTTCGTGAGCAAATGCCTTCGTGCCTTCATTCTCTGGAAACAGCACGGAAACATCCGTATAGCGGAAGCCTGCTGCTTGTAAGGCGTCCGCACCCATTTCGACCTCGCGCTGAGTCGTATAAATGCCGAACACTGCTGTATTCTTGCCTGCCATGGAAATCCTCCTTATTCGAAGTTTCTTAACGTTAAGTTGAACCTAGCTCTTCGGTTTAATATCAAGATTGCTGGTGACATTACTCTCGCCCGCAATTTCGGTGACTTTGCTTTCCACTGCTTTTTTCTCGTCTTCCGACCGCACGGGTCCTTTAAGCGTGACCATACCGTTTTGCGTAATGATTTTCACATTGTGGGCGTAGGTTGAGAGCGTTTTGTCCTGGATTAGAGCCTGCCGTATCTTGCGAGTCATTTCACGATCAGACTTGGCGTTTTTCTGCTGGTCAGCCGTGGGTTCAGACTTGCTTTTGTCGCGTTGATTTATCTTAGTATTGTCGGGAGCCGCCGCGGCGTCCTGAGCTCTAAGAAGCGTCCAACCGCCTAGTAAAAGGCTGAAGGAAAAAACCACGTAAAACAAGAGTCGTGATACTTTCATGCTTTTGCCCTCCTTCAATTAAGTACGTCATTCAACCTAAATGGCTTCCGTCCCCGTCACAGTCTTCCTAGGTGCGATACGGTTTCGGACTCGATTACTCATGCCTTTCGCCCTTTCGCCGATTGCGTCACGAACCTCCTTGCCGCTCCTAGGAACGCACAGCATCGCTACCCCAACCCCAACCCCGGCCCCTGCCACGAAGCTGATTACATTGCGAATTGTGTGGCTCTCGTGACCATAAAGATGCCTCGCTCTTTCACGGAAGTCAGATAAGCGGTCGCCGGCTCGATCAACGCCTTCGCTGAAGGCGTCACGCAGGGTTCCCGACGTGTGATCCGACTGTTCGAGGAGATCAGCCGCAGTTTTGAGGATAGACTTCAGGATCTTCTTCAAGGCGAGCCACCTTTCTGCTATGTGCCACGTTTTCTGAGTTTCTCAGGCCGTTCGCCTACCCATCACAAAGTGCAAGATGATTGAAATGACGGCAAACACCAGCAGTAAATGGATCAAACCGCCGGCGACATGAAACATCGCGAATCCACCAACCCATCCAAACAAGAGAAGGATAAAAAGGACCATCCAAATACTCATTTTGTAGCCTCCATATGGTGCAACCAGGTTACGCCCGGCGAAAACTTTATCAATCCGCTGAAACGCTGAGGGAGTCGCGAATAAACCTGTAGCTTGGAAGGTGGTTCTCTGTGTAAGTAGTAGTGCAAGACGCATTGGTTAATTCGCGATATCTTTTTCGGGGATCGTCAGTTGGGATGGCGAGGTTGGAGATGGAAAAACTCTGCCATGCCACCAAGGTCTTAGTCTTTTAAGTGAGCGGGTGCTTCTTTCGCGGGCTCGCTGCTCGTATGTCTTACGCCGAAAAGAAAGAGAAAGGCCATGACCATGATGGCCAAGACGGCTAAACATAACGTGGCTGAACTGCGATTTCCGCTCGGCAGTTTTCTCCAGTCATTCAACACCTCTTAGGTCAAGCTCCTCGTGTATGATGACGCCGATTCCGCACTGGGGCGCGCTGCAGAATAATTCTCGAAATTCTCGTTACAAAAGATGCATTCCCATCCGTGAATTTCGTCTGAGTCTAAATCGCGGGATAGGACTGGGAGTAGCTCTGACCGCAGATACTCACGGTGTGCAACCGAGCCTCGAACGACAAATTAGAGTTCGCTTCGGTGCGCCGGCGACCGTGACGGTCGTCAGGCGGCGGCCAATATCGGCGGCCCACTCATGCCCTTTCACTGCGGCGAGGGCCTGCGCGACGGCTTCGTAGAGGGTTTCCGCCGATACGTCCAGAGAATGCGCGGTGTCATTCAAATCGTGGACGACGACGGTGCAGGCCTTAAGGGACACAGGTGGCAAGTTATCATATTCGGTATTTGTTCGCCTTTATGGCTTAGGTGTGGGTTTACGATTAGCAGTGATTGCCATACTCAGGGTAGGCATATTGCATATGTTTCAAACCTTGATCTCGGTTTAGGACTGGTCGTCGATGCCGCCTGGCTTGAGCGCAGAGGCTACTCAAG
>DASYJM010000186.1:0-4096 GCA_035996445.1 Candidatus Acidiferrum sp.
AATCGCCGCTTTTCTGCACGGCGCAGGATTCACGGGTTCAGGCGAACGCTACTTGTCCTCTACGGTTGGGGTGGAAGGTTGCGCGGACGGCACGGTCCGCCTGCTTGTTTCCAGCACTGAATTTGGTCAAGGGACAAGCACCGTGCTTTGCCAGGTTGCGGCGGAAGCTCTTGGCCTGCCCTACGAAAATGTCCAAATCGCACAACCCGATACTGCTCAAGTCCCAAACAGTGGGCCAACCGTGGCCTCGCGCACAGCCATGGTCGTCGGGAATCTGGTGCGGTCCGCGGCGTTGGGAATCAAACAGACGTTGACCGCCAGTGGTGCGCTGCCTGCTCCTTATTCGCCAGCGCAATTCCGGGAGGCGTGCCGGAAATATATTTCCAAGCGTGGCGACCTACGATCGTTCGCGCGCTATGAGGCACCGCCGGGTGTTTTTTGGGACGATGACAATTATCGCGGCGAAGCATATGCGGCTTATGCGTGGGCGGTATATGTTGCGGAAGTTGCAGTCGATCTCGTGACCTGCGGCGTAGACGTCAAAGATTTTGTCGCCCTTCAAGAAGTCGGAAGAGTACTTCACCCGGTGCTCGCGAAAGGGCAAATCGCGGGTGGCGTTGCGCAGGGAATCGGATTTGCCCTGTATGAAAAAGTGATCTGGCAAGATGGACGCATGCTAAACGGCCAGATGACAAACTACATCATGCCGACTTCTGCTGATTTGCCCCCGATTCGCGTTTTTTTTGAAGAACTGGGAAATGTCCACGGCGCTTACGGCGCCAAGGGAATTGGCGAACTTCCAATGGATGGCCCAGCCCCCGCGGTCGTGAACGCGATTGAAGATGCTCTCGGAATCCGCTTCGATTCCATCCCGCTCATGCCGGAAGATATCTTTGCAGCGGTCTCAGAAGAGACGTGCGCCGATGGAGTTCGATGAGGGACACTTTTGAAAAGGGGCCAAAACGCGAACTTTTATTATGCGATCTTTTATTGACCGTGAACGGTACGGCAGGGACGGTCCAGGTTTATCCCATGCAAAGACTATTGGATGTGTTGCGGCACGAACTGGGATTGACGGGTACTAAAGAAGGTTGCGGCGAAGGCGAGTGTGGTGCTTGTGCTGTGTTGATGAACGGCGAACTGGTGAATAGCTGTCTCATACCGGCGCTGCAAGCGGCGAATTCAGATCTTGTCACTATTGAAGGCTTTGCCGGCAATCCGCAATTAACTGCGCTGCAGAGTGCCTTTCTGGAATGCGGCGGCGCGCAATGTGGCATCTGCACTCCCGGAATGATCCTCGCGAGTCAGCAACTGCTCAGTAAGAATCCCGAACCTACGGTGGACGATATCCGGGAAGCTTTGAGCGGTAACCTTTGCCGCTGTACAGGCTACATGCAAATTTTCGAAGCTGTCGCCAGGGCCGCGCAACTCAGGTCAATTGTTTAAAGATGGGTGGATGAGGGCTGGCGCATGGGTTGTCGCATGAGGACCGGTGAATGAGATCCGATCCAGCTGAGTATGAATTGATTGCACCAAACACACTTCCGCTCATCCTTTCGCTACTCGCGCAGGAACCGGGCCAGTGGCTACCCATTGCTGGAGGCACGGACGTGATGGTGCAGTTCGCGGCAGGAAAACTGGCGGCCCGCAGGCTGGTCAGCATTTGGAACTTACCCGAGCTGCGCGGAATTGAAGTTACTTCGGACGAAATAAGGATTGGAGCTGGATGCACGTATACCAATCTTCGCGAACACGAAATTATCGCGCGCGAGTTTCCGCTTTTGGCGCGCGCTGCCCGTTGGACTGGCGGCGTTGCGAACCAGAATCGGGGAACGCTTGGCGGCAACATCGTCAACGCTTCGCCTGCGGCCGATTCGCTTCCAGCGCTTCTAGCGTACGAAGCTGAATTGATTCTCGTGTCGGTGCGGGGCGAGCGCCGTGTACCGTACGTCCGGTTCCATACGGACTACAAGAAGATGAATTTACAACCCGACGAACTAATACGCACCATCTGCCTGCGCCGCAATCTTTCAGGCTATTTTCATTTCGCGCGCAAAGTCGGGGCTCGCAATGCTCAGGCAATTTCAAAAATTTGCTTTGCGGCGGTTGGAAGGATCACCGGTGGCACGAATGCTGATGTAATTGGGGACGTTCGTATAGCGCTCGGCAGTGTGGCTCCGATCCCCCTTCGATTGTCCGAAGTGGAGCAGATGGTTCAGGGACAGTCCATCACGCCAGAGCTTCTGCAATCTGCAAAACGGGTGGCAATGGCCAGTATTCAGCCGATTGACGACATACGGTCTACGGCGAAATATCGCTCCGCGGTAGCTGGAAATCTCGTCGCGGAATTCCTCGACCAGTTCTGTACCAGTGGAACGCAGCGTGAGTGAAGTATTGGCACGCTGGAATTTTCTTCCCGCTGCCACAGCGGCGGATGAGATACTGCCATGCTGTGGCTCGCGATCCTGGGCGAAGGGCATGGCAACCCGAAGGCCGCTTGCGAATGAGTCCGCTCTGGTCGCTGCGTCTGACGAGGTGTGGCTAGGCTTAACGGAATCCGACTGGATGGAGGCGTTTCTCGGCCATCCTCGAATTGGCGAATCGGCCGCCGCGGAGTTGCCAGCGCAGGAAAAGAAACGCGCTCCATCACAATCGGCAGTGTGGTCAGAGCAGGAGCAAACCAAGGTCACGGCAGCTGATGATGCACTGAAGATCGCGTTGGCCGCGGGAAACAGGGAGTATGAACGTCGCTTCAACCGAACCTTTATCGTCTGCGCGACTGGAAAATCAGCGGCAGAGATTCTATCGATCTTGCAGCGAAGATTAGTGAATGACGGAGCGGCTGAACTTCAAGAAGCGGCCGAGCAGCAAAGGCAGATTACACAGATTCGTCTGAGAAAGTGGCTTCGATCATAATGCGCATTTCCACGCATGTTCTCGACATCGCTCAAGGCCGTCCGGCTAAAGATGTCGCGGTACGCCTGGAGCAGCGCGACGCAAACGATAATTGGCGACTGGTAGCGTCAGGGCACACCGACGTGGGCGGTCGCTGCCCTCAGTTGTTGTCCAAAAATGAAACATTGGCTCCGGGAGTCTATTGTCTCCGGTTCGATACGGAAACTTATTTTGCGGCTCGTAAATTAGAAACGCTCTATCCGTTCGTAGAAATTACGTTTCATGTGCGCAGCGCGGAAGAGAATTTTCATCTCCCGCTTTTGCTTAGCCCGCACGGCTATACGACCTATCGAGGAAGTTGAGGTACTGATCCTCGTGGCAATGATCGTCATCGCTGAAAACAAATACGGGAAGTCGCGGGTCCGTCTTCTAAAAGTAAAGCGGAAGGACGGCTGGCATGACCTCCGCGAATGGACTCTCGAGATTGCGTTGCAGGGAGATTTTGATTCGTGTTTTGTGGAGGGTGACAACAGCAAAATTCTTCCTACCGACACCATGAAAAATACGGTCTATTCCCTGGCGCGAACCTCGATGGCAGAATCCATGGAAGAATTTGCTGAAGAACTGATCGATTTTCTTCTTCAGCGAAATCCGCAGGTTTCCTCAGCGGAAGTGAATGGATCAGAGAAAGCTTGGGACCACCTTGAAAGCCGCGGCAAGGCTCACCCCACGACATTTGTTCAAAGCGGCACCGACATTCATACCGCGAAAGTCACCCGAGTTCGTGGGCAAAAATTTCTCGTCACCTCGGGTTTTGAAAACCTGATCATCATGAAGACGTCCGATTCGTCATTCGAGGGTTATATTGAGGATTCGTTGACTACGTTACCCCCCACAAATGATCGACTGCTGGGCACCGCAGTCAGCGCACACTGGAACGTGAGCAAGAGCCACGTATCCTTCAATTCTTTGCGCATGAAAATCCGCGAGACCCTGTTGGAGACCTTCGCGCACCACCAAAGCAAATCCGTGCAGCACACACTTTACGCGATGGGCAAATCGGCGTTGGATTCCAATCCGGAAATTGACGACATTAATTTGTCCATGCCTAACAAGCATTGCTTGCTGGTGGATCTTTCGCGCTTCGGCCAGGACAATCCGAATGAGATTTTTGTGCCGGTCGACGAACCGCATGGCAACA
>DASYJM010000187.1:0-10398 GCA_035996445.1 Candidatus Acidiferrum sp.
GCTGACTTTCAGGTGTGTCAATTCAGCGCGTCGTACTCCGGTGGCGTAGAGCGTCATCAACAGAGTGCGATGATAAGGGGTCAGAGCTGCGTCGATGAGTCGCGCGACTTCTTCCCGGCTGAGGATCGAAGGAAGGTGAAATATCCCGATCACATCGACGCTGTTCACTTCCACGCACGCGAAGCGTCTGCCGCCGGGCGGCTTCGTTCAAGTCGGCTTTTGGGGGAGTAATCGCGATTGCCCCGATTGACGGCCCGAACCCCAAACTATCGATCACGCTATGAGTCCGTCACGGAACCTGGTCAGGAGTCTCCACGCGCAACGTTTCCGAATCTCGACCGCATACAAATTCGGATGGTTGCATGGTTTTGCCGCAGTGATTGAAAAGAACAAACTTTGGTAGCGGCGGATTGATTTGAACTGACGATCTTGAGTGGGCCGGTGCCCCTGCTCACTAGGCAGGCGCGCCACCTAGGGCGGTGGGCTTTCGACACGAGCCCCAGACGAGTGATGAAAGGGAAATCCGAAATCAAAAACGATTCTGGAGCTGTTGTCTATCCGAATCGCGGATCGGGCAGTGGCTGGTAGCGGGGTGCTTGCGTTCCCTCGGCATGGTCTGCTGAGTTTGACGAGAGCTTGCGGAGAGCCAGCAGCACTAAGCCAAGAAGCTGCTGCCCCAGATTCCAGTCTGTAAGAAATGACAGTTGGCCTCTCACCGACGGTGCCCCATCTTACTCCGATAGCTATCTCGCGCGAACGGGAACAGTAGGTCATGAAGACTCTCTCATTGGGAGGTTGCGTGCGAAGAAGCGGGAGCCTGAAGCCAAGTCAGCAACTTAGCACAGCTCTAAAGAGGGATGAGATGGCTACAAAAGCAACCGCAATATCAAAGGAAAGCGATTGGACGAAGCCGCAAGCGATGGCGATCCCGAAAGAGGGATACTTCGAGCTTACGAAGGGACGCTACGGCGCAACCTATCCGAGGACACCGGCGTGTCACGGCTTTACGATCATCGCGAAAATCATCCCTGGAAGGGAGGAAGTCATCCGTGAGTATGGGAGGAACATCGAGAAAGCGGTAGCCGCTGACCCTCACTGCCTCGCCGTACTCAAATTGCACTACCTCCGCTGGGTACTCTTCGACATCGGTAAAGACACCTACTTCATGTATCAGGGGATCTTTGACACTGACTTCGACAAGTATACCGAGGATGCGGTGGGCCTCTTCACCAAGCTGGGAATCAGGACGGTGTTCGAAAACCTCGACGGTTTCCCCAAGGACTGGCAAACGAATGCACCTGCGTTCATCAAGTTTGTCAGGGAACACCAGCGCCCCAGTTTTTTGGAATACGGGGAATACCCGTACGTTACAGCCGACGAAGTCAAGAAGGCTCTGAAGCTCAAGGCGACCTTTTCTGAGATGCTCGATTTGATGCAGTGAAAGCGATGTGTCACGAGTTGGAGGTGACCTGCCCGTCGGCGTGTCGCAACCACCGCGAAGCATTTCCTAGGGATTTGGGAACGACGGCCTTGATGAGAGCCTTCAGTGCTTGAGTTCGACGATATCCAGCATTTCCTGCTTGCGCGTCCGCCTGCGCTTGCGGCGCGATACGAATTTCTAACGTTTCGGCAGCCGGCGGGTGGGCGTGCCTGGCTGGCTGGCGTGATTGAGAAGGTGGGCACGGCAAAGGCGGTGGGGTCCAGCGAATTGGACTCCAGATGGGTCACCGTAGCTTTCACTTGGAACGGCTTGCGAGCCCTTGGTGTCAACGAGGGAGCGTTGGCAACCTTCCCCGAAGAGTTCCGCCAGGGGATGGCCGCCCGCGCGGGGATCCTTGGTGCGACGGGCGCGAATCACCCCGATCTCTGGGAAGGAGGCCTGCAAAGTGCCGACCTGCATGCGATTGTCGTGCTATTCGCCTGCGATGTCGCGGAACGCGAGCGGTGTCGGCAGGAGCACCAAAAATACGTCTCGCGATGCGCTGGCGTGGAAGTTCTTTCCTGGTTGGATCTGGAGGCCATACCGCCGTTCGACTATGCTCACGAACACTTCG
This sequence comes from Candidatus Acidiferrum sp., assembly GCA_035996445.1. Classification (GTDB taxonomy): domain Bacteria; phylum Acidobacteriota; class Terriglobia; order Acidiferrales; family UBA7541; genus Acidiferrum. The sequence goes on from DASYJM010000187.1 coordinate 2,055, forward strand.
GATACCGCGACAGACTCTCGCAACCGGTGATCGACGGCACCGGCATTGAGCCGACACCGGGCTCCGGGCCGACGATCAAAGCGGGCGAATTCTTTCTTGGCTATCCAGACGAGGAAGGTCCGCCCACCCGACTGCCGCAACCGGAGATCCTTTCCCGCAACGGCAGCTATTTGTGCTACCTGAAGATGGAGGAGCACGTTGGTGCCTTCCGCGATTTTCTCCGGCAACACGGCGAGACACCTGAGCAACAGGAGTTGGTCGCGGCCAAACTCATGGGCCGATGGCGGAGCGGTGCTCCACTGGTCCTCGCGCCGGAAAAAGACAATCCGGAGCTTGGCGCGGACCTTCAACGCACGAATGATTTCAATTACGGGAAGGCAGACCCGCACGGTTATGCCTGTCCATTAGGCGCGCACATCCGGCGTATGAACCCACGTGACACGGCGGTGAACATGCAGCGGCGAAAGATGATACGGCGCGGAGGCACCTATGGCCTGCCCCTGCCGGAGGGCGTTCCCGATGATGGCAAGGCACGCGGCCTCGCTGTCTTTGCTGGCTGCGCGAGCCCTGTGCGTCAATTCGAGTTCGCCATGAACGTGTGGGCCAACGATCCGAACTTTCAAGAACTGGGTAACGAGCGCGATCCCATCATCGGCACCCAGGACGGCAGCTATGACATGACTATTCCGAAACGCCCGATTCGCAAGAAGGTCAAGGGCTTGCCGGCTTTCACGACCATACGAGGCGGGGCCTACTTCTTCCTACCTGGTATTAGGGCGCTTCGATACCTCGCGTCGCTTCACAACGAACGGTGAGACAAGAACCGGCTTGTTAGAAAAGAGCAACGAGAAAGGGACGCAGTGATGAGCAACGTGCTTCAGCCTCCGCGCACTTACAACCAGGCGCATATCCCTCGGAAATACACTCCCGGCAAACGACGCTTTAGCATTTACTGGACTTGGAGTTACCCGTGGGAATCCAACCGGGACGTCACAGAGATGGACAATCGCTTTTCGACCATGACCGAAGTCCGCAGAGTTGCCTGGCCGAGCTATGAGGGAACGGAATGGGACGCGATGCACTTCCTGCAGGGAATTGCGGGGACGCTGGAGCTGTTCCATCGTTCCACACTCGCCTTTCAGAAACTCGTAGGCGAAGTCACCAGTCATCCGGTTGCCGTATTTCAGCGCATTGACCAGGCGGGTTACAAGGTTCCGATAGACGAAAGAGTCCTGCAGGATACAGACACGCTGCTGGTATTCGGTCTCGACCACTTGGTTTCGGAGCAGGAGGCGGCGTCGGGGGAGATTGCGGCGCTCCGCGAGTGGCTGAAACGAGAAGGAACCTGTCTAATGGTCGGACCACACCACGATGTGGGATTTACAGACGATATGAAGCAACGGCAACTGGAATACACACACCATGGGGACGCACTGGTCCCACGCCAGCAGCGTTTCGGACAATACACGCGTTCGCTGATGAAGGCACTTGGGGTGCCGGTAATGAATCAATTCGGACTCTGCCCGGCGCTCGTCAAGGGCACCAAGCAAATCTCGCCGCTGACGATCAATAAGGACTTGGACAAGCTCGGCCTGCTCAATGGGGTAACCACCTTCAACTTTCATCCCCATCTACCACACTATGCGGTGACCGGCGACGACCCAAACTCAGTACACGTGCTGACGCGCCAACCGATTGACCTCGATCACCCTCATCCATTTACTGTGGCGGGCAACACGGAGTTCAACTCCTTCCTCTGGATGCCCCCCAAGGGAGAACGCGCCGGAGACATCTTACTGGCCGACTCCACGATCTTCACAACGCTGTTCGGTGGAACAGACAGTCTGGAGAAGTTCTGGAAGAATCTAGCCAATATGTGAGGGGTGTTAGCACAAGTCTAAGGTCGGAGATGTAAGGCGCGCGATACGCCGCGGATAATACAAGTGGAAATCTTGAGCAAAGCCATACCAGTTATGATGCTCGTCTTTGTGGTTTCGAGCATGTTGGCCGTGGGGTTGAGTCTGACCGTTGCGCAGATCCTTGCGCCCCTGCATAGTGTCCGGGTAGTTTCCTTCGCACTGCTGGCAAATTTTGTCCTGATGCCATTGGCGGCTTTTGCCATTGCGAGACTACTCCGGCTCGACCAACCGCTGGGAGTCGCTCTGCTTTTGCTGGGCACAGCAGCCGGCGCGCCCTTCCTACCTAAGCTGGTGGGAGTTGCCAAAGGTGATCTGGCCTTCTCAGTAGGGTTGATGGTGTTACTGATGGTCTTGACGGTGGGCTACATGCCTCTCGTTCTGCCCCTGCTGCTCGAAGGTGTTTCGGTTGATCCACTGAAAATCGCCAAATCGCTCCTTCTCCTCATGCTGTTGCCACTGGCCGTAGGGCTTGCCATAAAGGCTCGCCTCGAAGCTATTGCCACACGCGCACGGCCTGTGCTTGATCGGATTTCCAGCCTTAGTCTAGTTGTACTGATCGTGCTGCTCTTGGTGACAAACATCAAGAACGTAATCAGCCTGTTCGGAACTCGCGGGATCTTGGCGAGTATCCTCTTCCTGGTGGTCGGCTTTGGCATTGGATGGCTTCTTGGGGGACCGCGATCTGATACTAAGAGCGTAATGGCATTGGGTACTTCCCAGCGCAATATTGCCGCTGGACTTGTGGTGGGCGGCCAAAACTTCACCGATCCGAACGTGCTCGTCATGGTTGTAGTCGTGGCGATTGTCGGCCTGCTGATCCTTATGTCCCTTTCGCGCGTCGTGGCAAAGCGCACCGAGCAGCAGGGAGCTTAAGACAGCAACCCATCCAATCTTGCCGACGATGGGTCAGCTACGGGAGACGGAGTTTGCGGACATCCATGAGTGAAGGACCAGCTCTTTTGTGGATTTCCTCAGTTGGCCTGGCCGCAGTCTGCACGTTTTTTTCGCCGTCGCTCGCTCACGGGCAAGTCAGGGGCGTCTACCCGGTAGGCATGAATGCCACCAACTCTGGAGTCACACCCGAAGCAGGGATTACTTATGCAAACCTATTTGTTTTTTTCTCACGTGATGAAGAAAAAGGATCGCATGGCGAGGTTCTTGCCACCGGACAGAATTCGATCATGATGGATTTGAATAGCTTTGTTTGGGTGAGCAAAAAAACGATAGGGATATTGGGCGGTGCACTTTTCTCCGCTTCTGCCACTCTGCCGGTCGCCAACAACTCGCTCACTTCAGACATTCAGGGCACTATCAGCGGTGGGGGCGGCTTTGCGGATTCCTTTTACCAGCCGCTCATTCTCGGCTGGCGGAAGAAGCGCGCTGACATTCGGGCGATTTACGGATTTCTGGCGCCCACAGGAAAATTCAACGCGGGCGCTAACAACAATGTCGGCTCGGGCTACTGGACCCCGGTGGTTTCGGGAGGGCAAACGTTCTATCTGACCAAGAACAGAGCCGCCGCCTTGTCTGCCTTCCAGATGTACGAATTTCATGGCACTCAGCAAGGCACCATGATTCACCCTGGCCAGACTCTTAACCTCGACTATTCACTGACGCAGGTATTTCCGTTGCAAGGAAACTTGCGTTTGCAAGTTGGGTTAGTGGGCTACGGCCAGTGGCAGATCACAGATAAGCACGGACCCACCATTACGCCAGAACAGGCAGCGGCTCATTACAAAGTCAACGCTCTCGGATTCGCGGCCAACGTGATGTTACCGGAGCGGAAGGTGAGCGTCGGCGTTAAATATCTTCGAGAATTCGAGTGCAGGTCTACGTTCCAAGGATACACACTACAAATTTCGGGTGCCGTCACTTTCTAGGCCAGGCGCGAGATTGATGACATAGCGGAAGATTGGTGGAGCCGACGGGATTCGAATCCATGCAGCAGTCAGCGTTCCAAGTGGACGATAAGTCGGATAACCGGGTGCGCCGTGAAAAGGCTGTGGTCCACAGCGGGAGTTAAACCCGCCCGGGAACTGGTTCGCTCCACCCGGTAGCAATCAGAGCAGCAGTGGAGGCAACGAAACTGCTGAAGCCTCTGGTGCAGAGAGTCGCTAGGCGACTTGGCGAGCGTGCAGGCCGTAATGTGAGTGACGGTGACATGTGTCGCGCGCCCTGCAGCACAGTCTCGGCACGGCTTAACGCCGCTCCTTAGCACGATTGAATTTGCATAGCGCCCGCGTCCACCGCAACTACGGGCGGCCACGTCCAAACGGCTTTACCGGACGCGCGCCGAGCTCCCCGCCTCCGTTCACTCCTTACCGAGAACGCGCATCCGGTAAAGCGCTAGCGTTTATCGGGCACTAGACGACGAAGGGGTGGTGGGAGGAAGAGAGATCCCTCTCTTCTCTCTACCCGGCCGCACGCATGGAATCACTTCGCACACTGAGGGGCACGCGAGCGCGGATCGTTGTACCACGATTGAGTTGCGAGTCGATAGAAAGCTGCCCATCCACCAGCTTGACCCGCTCCGCCATACTGATAAGGCCAAGCCCGCGGGTTTTCATTGCCTGTTGAACGTCAAGACCGGATCCCGAATCGCGCACGGTGAGGTCGATCGCATCCGGCGCGTAGCGCAGCTCCGCATCGAAGTGTCGCACGCCGCTGTGCTTGATCGCATTTTGCAGGGCTTCCTGTAAGACGCGAAAGAGACAGAGTGAAATCTCCTGCGGAAGCGTGCGTGGGACCTGATCATGAGCAAAGACAACTTCGACATTCTGCTGGTCAGAGAACTCATGGCAGAAAGCTCTCATGGCAGCAGCAATGCCCAGATATTCCAGTCTTGACGAATGCAACTCGCGCGACAAGGATTGGACGTCGCTAGCAATCTCGGCAGACTGCTTCTGTAGTTCGCTAAGATGGTTTGAGACCTCAACAGGTAAACTCGGGAAATGGATCGGGGGATGGCTCAGTTCGACGGTCAAAAGTGCCAGGCGCTGACCGATGTCATCGTGAAGCTCTCTGGCGATGCGGGCGCGTTCTTGTTCCTGTGCCTCAATCAACCTGCGGCTCACGCCTGTGAGGGCCTCTTCTGCAAGCTTCCTTTCGGTTACATCAGCCACAATGCCTATGATGCGCAGTATCCTTCCTTGACCGTCGAAGAAGGCGCGCCCGTTTGCCTCTAGCCAAATTACACTATCGTCGGGACGTAAGACCCGATAGCTCGTTTTATAGATAGGATTGTCAAGAGTAAGGTTAGCCCGTAGAACGGCATATGCCTCGCGGTCGTCGGGATGGATTCTGTCGACGAATTGCTGTCCAGTAACACGCGTGGGGCCGTCTATCCAATTGAAAATATCTGCGGACTCTTCTGTTCGCACGATCACGTCAGTAGGTGTGTCCCACTCGAACACATACATCCTTCCGGCTTGCATCGCCAGACGTAACCGCTCCTCGCTTTCACGCAGTTCTTTTGCTGCCTGCTTGCGCTCCTCCACAAGAGCTGCAAGAACCATGAAAGGTATCGCAGCAAAAACCAAGAATAGCTGTAGCGAAAACACGCCGCTGAACGGCCCGCCTTTGGTGAAGGGACCGCGGCCATGGACTGCACCCCAAATCGACAGAAAGGCAACGACAATCACCGAAATGCTTACCCCAATTGATCCGAAACGGAAGGCGGCCCACAGCAGAAATGGCACGAGAGAATAAAACAGTGCTGGCACGCTGCTGCTCTCAGAGGCGGTGAAGGTGACATAGCCCAGGAGAGCCAGCCCGGCGATCAGCGCGGCAAATTCCAAGAGGTAGGCACGTGGTTTTTTCACCCACGCAGGTCCGTTGCTAACCAAACCCAAAATGGCCGGTGTCAGGGTGACGAAAGCTAGCACTTCCGAAAAAAAACAAATCCTCCAACTAGTCCAGTAGTCCCCGTGTATGCCAAACGCGCTAAGAAATGCTGCAGCGAACGGTGCGAGGAACACTGCGAAGATCAAATACTTACTCAGGGTCTTTACACTATTCAGCCGGGGTACCCCGTCGAAGAAATAGCTAAGACAGAATGCGGCGGTGAGGACTTGGACCGTATCGGCCGGAATAAACCAAGCAATCGAACCAATCCGCACGCCTGCCTGCAGATCGTAGAGAACAAACGCTGCAAATGCTACGGGGATAACTAGTGGCCAGATTCTCCGCGGTACTAGCAACAACACGGAAACCAGCAACGCGCAACCTGGCCAAAGCGGCCAGACCGTTTGGGGATGTGATATCAATGCCCCTGCTAGTTTTGGGGCGAGGTACGACAGCACAGCCACGAAGCACACTAGGATCACTGTGTGGAATGGCGAACCTGGATTCGCTATGTTCCACGATGGGCGACTACGACCGGTTTCGATCGCCTACCTCCGATGCCGCGGGAACGGGTTTAGCGGCTTATTTGGAAAACGACTGCCGCAATGAAAATTATCCACGCAATCCCGGTTCGCGGCTGTTCTGCGCGGCTATACCCTGCAAGGAGACGAAAACACGTCCCGCTAAAGCTTCTTGTATCGCAAACAAGAGGTCGGTTGCCATTGAGGTTTTGAGAACGTATGCAACTGCACCCGTTCTAAAAGCCGCATCAATGAAATCAGGGTCACTATGCGCTGTCAGGAATACGACCTTTGACGAGCAACCAGATTCCCGCAGTCGGTCAACAGCCCCTAGACCACTAAGTCTAGGCATCGAAATGTCGGTGACAATGACATCCGGATGCAGTCTCATGGCGGCCTCGATCAGAGATTCGCCGTTATCCACGCACCCCAAAATCTCAAATTCTGTCTCCAGTAGACTTCGGACTACTTCAACAAGACGCGGAAAGTCGTCGGCCAGCAACACTCGTGTTTGTCGCAACTTAGCCACCCCTAAATCGCGGGGCGCCAGGGCAAAAGTTCAAGGGTCGGAGGTGAAGCACCAAACTACGATTTAGCCTCGGCAGTGCGCGTGGATAGGAAGGTAAGCCAGTCGTCAAGCACAATCAACTGGCAAAAGTAGCGGTGTGCAATTTTGCACATGCATATGCCCTTTGGCCGTTTTAATATCGACCCCACGTCGCATAGTTGTCCCAACGTATGTGACTATCTTGGGGGGTTATGTCTTGTCCATCATGCGCGTCGGGCCATCTATCGCAATTTTCTGGTGAGTTAATGCTTCACCTCATTGGATTCAAGAATGTAAATAACCCTGGCGTCTTGCTTTTCCCAGAGATTTTGGTCTGCGTGAATTGCGGCCATGCTCGCTTTAACGTCGCAGCGACTGAATTAGCGTTGCTTACTGTATCCCCACGAGTGGAACAACCCATAGCGCGGGAGCCGGTCGTTTAATGCCGGGCTACTGGATGGGATAAGCTTGGATATGTCGTGTTACCGGACAACTGTTTTTTGCAGAAATCCAAATCTCCGGTAAATGTGTTACTCAGGCACAACCCCGACAGCCACTCTGCACTGGCCCTGTTGGCTTATACTTTCGCTATGACACGAATAGTTCTGGCTGCTTATCGCTCGTACTAGTCAACACTGCTGTCACAGCGCAAGTCAAAATCAGCATCTCTCCAGAGCACTACAAGAAATACGAAGAGATTCATGCCAATGTTGAGAACAGTGGCCGCAATCCAGTCACCCTCTGCGTTGAGGTCGGTCAAACTTCACCCATAGGAGAAGGTGGAATCCAGAGCACTCCATCGCCGTTCTGGGTACAGCAGAACAGTGGCGGTAAGTGGAACACCCTCTTGGTTGGGCCCGATGTTGGCAGCTATAGAGCCGTCACAATGCTGGAACCAAGTAAATCAATGCAGTTCCCGAACGGTCCACCCAAGAAGCAGGATGGCCCAGAAGCAAATAAAAACAGGGTTCGAGGCCCACTGTGGGAGTCTGTCGAGAAATTGAGCGATTATCCCAAGTCGCGTTTCTCGAAGCACGACATTTCCAACCATTAAGTAAACATCGACTGCTAGCCAGGCCCAACTAACTGCGATAAGTGCGAAGGGCTTGGCACTCATGCCGAGATTTTATCAGATACATGCATATCGGCGAGAACACCGAGGTAACTCGCGAAATCGGAATGTATGGTCCGCCGCAGAGTTGCAAGCGAAAAACGAAGAATGGCAGTTGGTCTGCGTCAATGTATTCGGCCTTCAGTGGAGTCAGTGACTCCGGGCCATGATGGATATCCGCTCGCTTTCGTCCTCATAAACTTGACGGCCTGGACGAGACCTTTTCCGATTCCGGGTTTCGAAAGCGTGGGAGAGACCCATTGCCATCTCTATTTTCCGCCAGCAGACCTGGCAGGAATTCCTTCCCTAAACCGAGATTTTACGCAGTCGCAACAAGAACCGGAGCACGATAGCGTTCGTTCTTGCACAAGACCGCCCAAGCCATGCGGACGAGCTTGTTGGC
>DASYJM010000188.1:0-15718 GCA_035996445.1 Candidatus Acidiferrum sp.
TTATGGTTTTATTTTCAATCAGTTAACGGGTCATTTTCTCCGCGTAACTTCCGCGTAACTTTTGCCTCAAGAAAAATGACAGGATCCCGCTCCCAAGCGCGCTGCAAATCACCTTCGAGTTGACGCTGACGAGAATCGGTCCAGGCGGCATAATATTTTTGGTAGTGCAGATCGATTGATGTCCGAGGAGAACGAGGCTCGCTCCACGGGAACGCCAGCCTGTAGGAGCTCGGTCGCGAATGTGTCGCGAAATTCATGCGGATGGCCTTTTACTCCAGCGATTCGCACTAATTTCCTGATTCATTTTTGCCACCCGCTTACAGCAATCTCTAGATTTCCGGCGCCTGCCCAAAAGAAAAACCGTTCATTGATCCGAGGGACCGTCTCAAGAGTCTTGACAACGAAATCAGGCAGTACACCGCAGACGTGTACACCAGTTTTTTGGGTATAAAGCCGGAGTTTGTTTCCTTCGATTTTTTCGGATGAAAGATTGACGGTATCTCCGATTCGTAGCCCCGTCCATCTGAGTATTAATACCAAAGATCGAAACCTGCCCGGGTTATCCCGCCCCCGAGGCGCTGTTTGCCCGACACATGGATCAAGAGCCGCGAGAATCCGTAACATTTCCTCGCGCTCAAATGGAAGCGTTGGGCGCTGCGAAACCTTGGCGTTCTTAAGTTTGCGAGCGAAATTCTGATCTACCATCCCCTCTCCAAGCAAAAATTGAGGAAGGCACGTAATCTCTCGAGTTTTCTCCCCGCTAGAAAGCGGATTTGGCCACCATGTCAGCCGAAAGTCGCTAAGCGTGGCCAACGTCGAATTGTGTGAGGAATAGCAAACGCCTGTCATCTGCAAAAGCGCGCATCGACGGGCAGACGCTCATCGAAACCGTATCTGAGTCCCTCGCGGAGGTAGAGGTGGGTAACGGTGCGGAGTGTACCGTCGTTCTTCGTGCACTACCTCCCGCCTCCTGATAAAGCTTTCGCAGGGTCGTTACCTCCTGGCCGACATCACGGGTACCGTCCGGCTTTCGCGTACCTCCCGAACTGGTTCCTGCGCCAGAGAAGGATCGTAGATCACGACCAGCCCCAGGTCCGAAAGCGACAGAGAATGAACTGTGAGTTGACCGTCTTTTTCTCTAATGAGTAGCGCATTGATACCGTTCGTTTGTTCGCTGCGAGACCCACTTATGACACGGGTGAGAGCGTCACCATTAACCCTGCGAACTAGAGCGATTATCGGAGTTCCGGTGGAGTTGATCCTGATCGTATAATCGCCAGCTTCAAGGACACTCTTACCCCAGTGGACCCGGTAGGGCAGCGTGAACTTTCCGCCGTAGACTGGCAGGTCTCCCTGCGCATATGCTGTCGCGGCAAAAAAGAACACGCTCACGAACAGGGCCGCAAACACCATTCTGATTACTGGCACTCTTTGATTTTTTCTCATTGTTGTCCTCCATTTTGTCTTCGGCCATCTTTGGCCTTGGCCGCCGATGCGGGGAGAATCCAGGAACTCCGCGTATACCTCAATAGATGCGAACTCAAATCATCCTCGGTCCCCAACTCATTGAGGGGTAAAGCTTTTGCAAAATTGCTCTTTGGCCAACGTCGCATTCTCTCGATGCGGGTGTTAAACTCTGCGGCCAAGAAGCTCTCGTGATGGCACCGGAACCCAATGCGCTAGCTCGGACTGTGCGTTTTGGCCTATTTGAGGCAGACCTGAGCGCACGTGAACTGCGCAAGGGCGGGATCAGAATTAAGGTTCACGGGCAGCCATTCGAAGTTCTGGCTCTCTTGCTAGAGCGACCGGGCAGTGTGATACCGCGCGAAGAGATTCGCCAGCGACTGTGGCCGACAGACACGTTTGTGGACTTCGACCACGGAGTGAACACGGCCATCAACCGGTTACGGGAAGCGCTAGGCGATCCGGCTGATAATCCCCGCTTCATCGAGACGGTGCCACGTCGAGGTTATCGCTTCGTCGCTCCGGTCGAAGCGCAGAACCCAGCGGCGCCCGAATCGACTGAAATTCGTTCCGGATCGCCTCCCGGAGCAATGCCTGCGGAGATGGTTGTCTCGCGTTCACATGCCGTACGGGCACAGATCATCTTGGCATCCTGTTTGGTTGTCGCTATCGGGTTGCTCGTGACTCTAAGGCTGAGTAGGGTGCGTGAACGATTGTTCGGAACCAACCGCCCGCCTCGCATCCAGTCCTTGGCAGTTCTCCCGCTCGTAAATCTTTCCAGCGATGCAGGTCAGGACTACTTTGCCGATGGAATGACGGATGAGTTGACAACCGATCTAGGAAAAATCAGCGCCCTGCGTGTGATTTCCAGAACTTCCGCCATGCAGTACAAAGGCAGCAAGAAGCCATTGGGTGAGATTGCGCGAGAGCTAAATGTGGATGCAGTCGTTGAAGGAACGCTGGCGAGATCAGGTAACCACCTGCGCATCACCGCAAACCTCGTCCAGGCCTCGCCCGAAAGCCATCTATGGGCCGAGAGCTACGAGAGCGAAGTTGGCGACGCGCTCACGGTGCAAGGGGAGATCGCACAGGCCGTCGCTCGGGAAGTTCGAGTCCAACTGACGCAACAAGAGCAACACCTCCTGGCCGCAGTTCGCCCAGTCAATCCAGAGGCCCAAGACCTCTATCTCAGGGGTTTCTATACTTTAAACAGCGGTAGTGGAAGCGCGGAGTCTTCGGAGAAAGCCATCAAGTATTTTCAGCAGGCCATCGAGAAGGACCCGAACTACGGTGCTGCTTATTGCGGTCTAGCCATTGTCTATGCGACATGGATCCCTGGGATGACACATGGTCCACGCGAACTGATGCCGAAAGCCAAAGAATTCGTGCTGAAGGCTTTGTCTCTGGATAATACGCTTGCAGCTGCCCATTCTCTGCTAGGGAGCATTAAGCTCTTTTACGACTGGGACTGGTTCGCCGCCGAACAAGAATACAAGCAAACGATGAAGTTAAACCCCAATGATATCTGGGCCCACAATTGGCATTCGCGCGGACTAGTCACAGCAGGCCGGACGGAAGAAGCGATCGCAGAAACCAAAATATCGCTTGCCGTCACGCCCTCGCCCATTTTCTGGGATTACCCCATCTGGGTTTGCGTTCTTGCACACCGCTATGACCTGGCCAGTGAGCGTGCACATCAGTTGGTGGAAGTAGCACCAAACTGGGTCTGGGGGCATTTCGAAATGGCCCAGGTTCTCGCACAGCAAGGGAAATTGGTGGAGGCCGCTCAAGAATCGTTAAAAGCCGACGAATTATTTGGGACGGACCCTAAACAGATTGCGCAACTCAAGGAGGCCATGACCAAATCTGGGGCGCAAGGCTATTGGAGGCGCACCCTTGAAAATTACAGGGAGTCGGCAAAGTCAAACTATGTCCCCTCCGTACTCGTGGCACAAGCGTGTATGCGGGTCGGTGATAAGGAATGTGCCTTCGAATGGCTGGAAAGGGGGTTCGACGAACGAGACGATCTAATGATCAATCTTAAAGTTGAACCAGTATTCGACAGCTTGCACTCGGATCCGCGCTTTCAAGATTTGGTTCACCGTGTCGGAATCCCCCAATAGTCCACAGTTCACCAGACTCGCCCAGCACAGACGCAGCACCATGCTTGGGAGTGCTCGCGAAAACAGCTGTTTGCATGAGCTGTGACGAGCAGACCGTGCGAGTAACAGAACAAATCGCAGCTCCTCCTGAACACAAGTCAATTCTTGCGCTACTCTTCGGCCGGCCGTTGTCTTCTGAGGAAGGCGTTACGGAACGGATTGGACCGTCGGCGGGAATTTCCAGTTTTTGGTCTGGATGCGCTGAGTTCGGCTGCGTATAGACCGGAAGCGGCTCTGACCATTCTCATGCCTCTAGGTGCGGCGGGCGTGGCTGAAATTCTGCCGATCAGCCTGGCGATTATTACCCTGCTCGGCGTCGTTTACTTCTACTGAAACGCAGTGGCCGGATTGTCGTCATCAACGTGCCTTGGTATTTGCGCTCCTGAACGATAAAAATGACCATTCCACTAGGAAGTCGCCACGAAGACCTACGATGAAGCGCTGATCTCTGGGGGAGGCCGTTAGATAACGTCTATCAGCCACGCTGGCTCTAAATAGATTCAATTTGCCACCTTCTTTAGAGCAACGGGTCTGCAAAGGGTAGCCGCGATTCCCGCCTGATTCATCCTGCCGCCTTCGAAGACGCTTGGCCCCCGAAAGAGTTAAGGGCGCTGGCTTCATCCTGCTCAATATCAAAAACTCGATCGAGCTTCGTTATCCGAAGCAAATCGTGAACGTTCTTGCTAGGATTTACGATTTTGAGCTGGCCACCGTGATTGCGGATGGATGCATGGCTTCGTACGAGTTCGCCTAGCCCTGCGCTGTCAACGAAGTCGACTCCTGCCAGATTCATCACAATGCATTTGTTTCCGCGCTCAACCAGGTCTCGAATTGTTTCACGCAGCATCGCAGTCCCGCCAGCCAGCGCGATCCTCCCCTTGATATCTACGGCGAGAGCATCGCCCAATTCGCGGGTAGTGATTTTACTTTGCTGTGTCAGGCCCTTTTTCATGCGCATCCCAAGCTCATCCAGCACTTCGCACGCTCTAGCGGCAACCTCCGGCGAATCTGTTCTAACCACAATTAGCGAGTGCCCCTCGTTTAGGACTTGTCGGAAGAATGCGGAATCTTCCAATGAATCTGTCTCTGTGCTTGGTACCGGCGCGCCTGGATCGTTCGACGCGCTTGCACCCACAGCCGCGCCTGTCCCCGCACCCACCAATCCAAGTAACGCCGCTGCACCGAATCCGAGTGCAAACACGGGACCGATGCCCGGAATTGCAAGCAGCGTTGCGGCCGCCACACCAGCGGACAATCCCGCCGCACCCCCGACGAAGCCCCCCGCGTAGGCTCCAAGCTCTTTCCCCACGCTTTTTGCCTCGCTCTCCGAACGCGTCAGATAAACAATCGATTCTTTAGGAACGTTTTGCTCGAGCAAGCTTTTAACAGCCTCTTCGGCGCGCTCGCGTGCTGCGAATACTCCAATCGCGGTTTCCATCAGGTCCTCCAAATCACAAGTTCTCGTTCGATTCAACAATAGTGAAGGTTAGGTCGAGCCAGCTGTCTAAAGTTCTGAAGTTAATCGGGGATTGGCAACGGGCAAGAAGATGGACAAGAAGATGGACTCATGAAGCTCAGACAGTCACCACGCTTCCGAGTCCGGAAAGACGCCTCGCCTAATATCCCCAAGTAACCCGGTCGGAGTTTATGCTCGTTCAATCGGGCTCTGTCAAGCGCAAGTTTTCGCGCGAAGGTTTCTCAACGGACCAATACGCTCTGACCGCCGATCCCGGCATTTTAGCTAGCCGTCAGGATTATGCTTATGGTCAATGGTCTTCAAAACTCGTTCCGCTGGTCAGCGCATATACTTCGCATGTGGCCGCACCACCGCGTCCGTTCCTAGTACTACTTTTAGTGAAGTCTGTGGAGCCTTAGCTCCATTTGGCTCCAATTCAATTTGGAAGGCGGTAGCAGCGCCGCATAAACGTGGGTCTTATTGAAGTTGGTTAACAATTCGATCCCCACCGCCCCTACCAAGCTAATGCTTTGTAAATGGGTCAATTAAATTCATCTCCTTCTCCGTGTACCGCTGGCGTGCTCTGACTTTCCGCGTGAGCGCCAATGACCACAACTTGCCTTTTCCCTTTGGGACGTCTTGACGCTTCCCATTCTCGGCAACCAACCAAAGAATCGGTTTGTCATCTCGGCGTTTCGCATGCGCGCAAGTAGACCAATTCAAAACACATCCCATCACGAGTTGAATTGCCAGCTCAGAATTTCTTGGTCTGCGCTAGAAAGGCCGGTTGCGGCGGTGAATCCCACAAAGGCCGCATTGCCGGTGATAGCGGGAATATCGATCGGAAACGCGTGAGTAATCTGTGTATTCAAGGTCAGATCCTTAAGGGCCATCCGCAATGTCGCGCCATCATAATCTAAAGTCACTAAAAATTGATGTCCCGAATGCAAATCGATTCCTAAGCCGAGCGTCGCGATCTCGCCTCCGATAGCGTTTGCGGGAACAGGCATTTCACCATTCTGGTGCAACGCTAGAAAGCTACCCGCTCGAATCGTCTGATTGTCAAAAAGATCGAACTTGAGGGCTATGCTCTTGGTAATCTTGAATCCGGGGTCGTTAGCGTTGTTGGGATCGGCCCCGTATCCCAAGCCTCCTCCAACTCCGCCTAAAGCATGTCGACCCTCGCCTTGGATACAAAACGTTAGACCATCCGCTGTGGCGTTCCCTGCTGTCGTCTGGAACCGGAAAATGGAGTGGAAGGTCTTGACGTTCACCCGGTTTGTCGAAAAGACACTTCCAGCTTGAAGATCGTGCTTTCCCGTGAGACGTATCGGACCCCCCGTGGTTCTCGCGCTCCCATTTAACGTTAGCCTATTGCGCCCTCCGAACCCCACGCTATAACCACCATCGGACGCTGACCTCAAACCATAAATACGCAATTTATTGCTAAAGGTGGCGAGGAAAACTTTACCGTCCGCGACCGTTGGGCAACAAAACTTTGCGAAGAGACCTGGGTCATCCGCGGGATTCTGGTGGCTATGCCAAAGCTGAGTCATACGCCCTTGAGCGTCGAACTGGCAGGCATCGTAGGCCGTGAGCAGGCCATCAGCGCCGGCATGGTTCGCGTTATCAAAAGGCGGAAGTGAAGCCCAAAGAATCGCCGTGCCGAGCTGTTTTCCATTGGCGCTAAGCGCTAACATCCCGCCAGGCATCCCGTTCCGATCGTGAACGTCGTTAGACGCGTACATGGTGCCCATAGCAATGCTCTGTCCTGTACTGTTTCGCGCGTTCGGCTGCCTAGGAAACTGATGTGTGCCGGGATCGTATTGGTAGGCGCGGAGAACTTCGTTTTCACCCCAGACATAAACGAGCACGCCTTCATTGGGGGAATCATAGACAACCGGCGAACCATGAATATGGTGGGTGCTAATAATCTTCCCATCTGGGCCACGGACTTCATCACGACTACCGCGACTTCGAGTTGCCAGAAAGTTTTGAACAAGAGAGGCGGCAGCGCCCGTCTTGTTCATCTGCGAAGGATCGAGAAGATAAAAATTGCCGTCCTTACCGCCTCCCACCAAAAATCCGTCGGGGAGAATGGTCGGAGATGCTGCTCCCAAATCCTCGTCAAAAACTGGGTTCGTAGCGTCTTGAATAATTGTCCTGAAAGCATCCAAATCGAGGGACGATCCATTGGCACGTAGACGAATAAAACTTTGACCGAGATTTGGCCCCCCTAGCGCGCTTGCCTGCGAGTCGCCATTGCCGCTGCCAAAATAGACGTTACCCTTGCCGTCTCCAACGGGACCCTCGCCGGCCTGCCAAATTCCACCCTCGGAACCACTCGGCGTGGTGCAAAAGATTCCGCGCTGGGTAAAGGAACGCGCTTCATAGGCGAAGACCCAACCGTGGTAAGGATCGAAGTCACCGTGAGAACCAAAAGCGATGTACACGAGCCCGTCCGCCAGCAACAAGGCTGGCCGCTGCATGTGCTGCATCGGACTGAACACGACGGTACTATTCGTAGCGTCAGTAACGAGAAAATTCTTCTCGTGCACCGTTACTTCGACGACGGCACCGTCTACGGACTTGCGCACAACAACTCCCTGATTGACTTCTTGTCCATCTCGATAGCCGAAACCGGGGACACTTCCTGCAATGGCCACTGGATTAGAAGAGCCCGGTGCCGCTGGCCGAAGGTCACCCGTAGAAAGGTCGAGAGCGAAGAGAAGTTGTTTGAAGGCGTTTTGCGCCTGCGGTGTCGGTCCAGCGAAAATGGCCGGGTCGTAAGCCGCTGCGACTAAGTACATCGTGTTTGCGGCGGCATCGATCACCGGCGTACTCAAAATACCGATCGGATCGTCATTGTTATTGCTGATGTCGAAGTAGTCTTGGCGGTAGAAATGGGACGGAACTGGATGGGGGTTCACCTGCCGTTTCCACAGTGGTCCAGCCCCAGGACTGAGATCATCGGCATCGAAAGCGTAAACCCAGTTGTGCATGCTTGCCACAAAAACTACATTGCGAGGAATGCCTGAGATGAGGACGCCCGGCACATACAGCGGTTGCGCATAGATTCGCCCCGCTATATCGCGGGAGGCAAGTAGGCCAAAATCATTCACGTTCACATTTGTGGTGTTAAGGACGGTTTCACGAAGATTGGCGCCGGATCGGAAGTTGTCATTGTGTTGCGTTAGAACACTCGCGGGCATGGGACCTCGCTTATGGATCTTGATACAAGAAAACTGTTCGTGACCGCCATGATTAGCAGCGCGAGATAATCAGCACCGAACTTCGGCCGAACCTCCGGTATGCGGAAACTTGATGTAGAGGAAGCGCCTCGCCGAATCGAAACGCCATCCGCTTCCCGACGTGTCAAACTCCGCGAGCGTTGCTTGTTTCTGCAGACTCAATGAATTGAGAGTGACGTCGGGCGGTTCGTCGCCTGAAACCTGGAGGGTTACTGGGCGAGCCATCGAGTTAATTCTGATTGACAGAGTGGTACCCGAACGTTGGCATTGAATCTGTGTCTGGTCGTACACCGTAAATTGCGAAGTGCCGCTGCTGGGGTAGACCAAGAACATAAGGTCCTGTTTCGCAACGGGGATTGCAGCATTGTTGACGTAGTTGGGGTCACATAGGGTCTGCACGTTTTCTGGCAGCATCGGCACAATCCCCCCTTCACGCACAAATAACGGAAATTCCTTACGATTTAGGCTTTTCCAAGTAATCGTTTGGTTACCAACATGCCGCGCACTCGTCCAGAAGTCCACCCAATTACCGTCAGGAAGATACACTTGCCGGAAATCGGCATTCAAGACCACGATGGGAGCTACCAAGAACTCTTTCCCGAAATGGTAGGCGTGCTCGATTCCTAGGACTTTCAAATCGCCCTGATTGACGAGGACCAGGGGACGCATGATGGGCAAACCGGTTGCGTTTGATTCTTTGGCATAAGTATATATGTAAGGGAACAAGCGGGTGTGAAGCCGCGCGAAGAATTGGTAGTTCGCCAGGCCCTCCGCCCCATAGCCCCACGGATACTGTCGCAGCTCCTCTGTCTTTCCGGGCGTGAAGTCCTGTTTTCTCTGGCTGTGAACCTGCCTATGCATCTGCATAATCGGCGAGAAGCAAGCAAACTGGGTCCAACGCATAAACAGGTCAGCACGATCCGCCGCAGACACCCCAAAATTTGAATTTTGATATCCACCCACATCGTGGCCCCAAATTGAATAACCCGACATCGCCGCGGAAAGCCCGGCCACGATTACACTGGCTAGGCCGTTCACTCCGAAGTTAGGCTCGTTATCTCCGGGCCAGTGTCCGGGAAAAGCTTGGCAGCCTACGAAACCACTTCGCGCGAATAACACTCCCTTGCTTCCCAATACATCGGAAACACATTGTTGATATTCGAAGCAATAAGCGTTGCGCATCTCAGTCCCTTTGCGCCCGTCAGAGTACGCTGCGGTGACCGGGATGTACACGTTGGGAGGTTGCGCGGTGTTTTGGGTCTCGCCATCGTCCGTTTTGAATCCACCAATTGTAGGTTCCCGGCTACCGCCTGCCGTGACAACTTCGCTTTGGGTTAGGAGGCCCTGAAGCTGATTTGTGAACCACATGCGCGCCGCTACATTGGTGAAGTCAACTGGACTACCCCTTCCCTTCCACCAAGGCACGACTAGAGCTGGACCCCCGGCAGCCTTGCGAACGAAAAAGCCTTTACTCTCGCCTTCGCCGTAGTTTGACGCCTTGCCAAGATTCTGGCCCGGTACCCTTTCTAGAGCGCCGTTAGATTGAAAGCGGTTGGGGAGCGTCTCTGGGTCCGACTGCACATTGATAAAGGGGGCCATCCAGCAGATGAGTTTCAAGCCATGGTTTTGGAAGAACTCCATCATTTCCGACAAGGAAGCGAAACCGTCGTAGTGGTCCCCCTCAAAGTCCTCCCCCTTGCCGAACTGCGTCATGTTGAACTGAAAGTCGTTATAGGCCGTTTCCCAAGGTGAATCGAAAACAATCGCGGACGCGGGAATACCTCGTCCTTTCAGATTGCCGACGAAATTCATCACCGCATAGCGGATCTCGCCTCCGCTTCGCCAAATATCCGACGAAATCCACGGCCCGAATACCCAGGGCGGCGGCAAAAATGGCCTGCCAGAGTATGCCGTGAAACGCTTGAGCACATCAGGCAGGCTAGGTCCATAAACCACCTTAAACCGCAAGGTAGAGAATAGGTTCGTAATGGTGTACCGGTCAGCGTGACTAGCGCGCATATCGAAGTGACTCTCCGCGGAAGAATCGAGGTGGAAGCCGTAACCGCGCGTGCTAATAAACCATGGCCCTGCCTTGTACGAGTGACCTCCCTTTACGCCAGGATCATCCATCGTCAGGGTGTGCACAACTTTGCCTGATTGGTCGAGGGCGTCGAACTTCTCTCCAAAACCGAAGAAATGCTCGGTGTCGTCGGAAGGTGCCGTTACGATAGTTTGCTCAGCAACAACAGAGTTCCACTGAACGACCTCGTACTGCATCACGCCCTCACTTGGAAATGTCAGCTGTGTGATGACCGTTTCGCCGCCAAGATGGTAGACAAGCTCCAATCCGTTGGCCAAAGTTCTTGTATCCCGTATCGGCCCGAGCGACAACGCTTTTCCGCCGACTCGAACCGCCGGGGGGAAAAAAGTGATGACATTCCCATGAGCTGTTCCTTGCAAGTCGGGTCCGGCTAACGCAAATTGGCCCGAGTCCATAAACACGCGCGCCTGAAGTGCTCCAGAATCGAACGACACAAAGTTCGCAGCGCCCTGCACGGTGAAGGAGAAGGGGTGCGTCTGCGCCTCCATTTCCATTGGCGTCGCCACGGAGTTGTTGTCGCTGCCGTGAATGAAGGTCGTCGCGTGATCGCTAAAAGGAATTCGTAAGTAATACTCGATGAAATCGCCGGTGTGGAAAAGGTGGCCCGGCAATGTAGCTACGTAATACTTGTTGTTGCCCGCGGCACTATCGAACCTCAAGGGCACAGAACTCCATGAGGCGTCGCCGCTTCGTCTGAAGAAAACGGTACTCCCAATTTCAAGTTGGTTTCCGGCTGTTCCCGGTCCTTGAAATTGACTACCGCTGAAAATAGAGACAGAGGTTGTCGCGGAAATTCCGGTCAGCGGATCGCGCATCGTACTACGAGGTTCGACGGACGCGGGGATGTGCCAAGTATTTCCGATACCGTTCATGACCGACGTCTTTCCGTCCTGCTAATCGCGACTCTGCTTAAGGGACTCGGTCCAGAGTCCATTACTTAGAGAGCAAATTGGAGCAAGTCTCCCATGCCCCGAATCGTATCCGGTTTCCAATTAGGAGCCTGACGTAGATAGGAGTGCCCGTCTCCCCAAATCAGTCCAATAATTGTTTCCGCAACGATCCGTCCGCCCACTGTGCCGAGACGAACCGCTTCCTCATTGCCTTTCCCGCCTGCGACCGTGGCTCTTTTGGCCCATTCGACCTGCGCTTCCGCCAAAACGTAATACCAAAGCGGCGCATTCTCCTTAAAGCTCTTGTCGAACGAGGTAAGCAATGGATTTTTAGCCAGATCGCCTACGACAGCTTTCCCGACGGTTAACTCATTATCTTTGATCGGGTCAATGCCAAGGGATATGGCAACACTTTGACCGCTTGGCAGGCCCATCGCTAAACCGCGAAGCAGGTTCCGCTGGGCGAGGTTCGATGGGTCGAGCCCGGGATCAACAGCTTTCGACTGCAACTGATCCAGCGTAAATGGCGGATTGAGGGGCTGGGGCGGCCTTGAAAATTCCGGCAGAAATCCCAATGGGTTCACAAGTGAACTGTCTATCTTATAAGCTGGCTGCACGCGCTTCTTGCCGACATTATTAATTGAGCCGTTGATGTTGAAGAAGAGACTCCAATCGATTGCCCACTGGGCCGGAAACTCATCGAATCCATTCAGTCCACGCTTCTGCACCCCGGCGAAAATGAAGAACCGCCCAGCCAACCCCCGCTCCTCTTCGTCGGGCGTTGCCTGATCGGGGTTATCGCCGCCTTTGAGCTCCGTGTTAAGGCGATAAATGGGTCGCACCATGGAATGACCGAAGCGGTATGCGGCAGCTGAAAATTCGATTGGCATGAACGGATCATTTCGCCATTTGAAGATCGCTAAGTTAGGTTTCAGTTTCCAGATTGGTTTACTTTTCCCAAAATCAGGAAGGATATCTTCGACAACTTCCTGCCCGCAAATCGTCTTGAGAAAATCGTTGACCACTACCCATTGATAGTGCCAACGCACCTGCTGTTGGACTCGCTCGAATGCGTAGTCGGGATGCTTGTCAACGAGCTTGTTGTGAAACTGGAGCATCGCAGAATGGAGTTGCGCGACAATCACGTTCTCGTCGTTGCGCTTGTCGCCGATGAGCGCACGCTTTGGCCCCGGATTAACGGGATCATCGAATCTTGGCAAATCCCGCGCGTTGCTCGCCTTTGTATTTTCGAGCAAAGCGCGGCCAACTCGAAATTTCTTGCCCACATACATCCACGGTAGATCGCCGGGTCCGCGACCGTATAGCGAATCCAGGTCAAGCCGCGGAGTACGAAAATCAATCAGAGCATCAGGGTCATTTTGCTGCTGGAGGCTGGAGGCCGGGTCGAAGGTAATGTCATGATCGATGAACTGGCCCAGATAGGTATAGCCAGCGGGAACGCCAGCGTTTTCCTCATCGTCTTGTATGCGCTTTGTATTATCTTCGAATGCCGCCGCTGGAAAATTGCCGACACTCTCCGGAGCCGCGGTCATGGCATTGCCGAGGTCGATAAGCGCTTGTTTAGGCCATTCGGCCGACGGCAAGTTTCTGAACATCCGGCCAAAGCGACCTTCGAACTGCGATGATCGGGGTACCGAATTGTCACCGCGGACCCCGCCTCCGTGGGCCGCAGGTTGGCGTTTTTTTGCACTGATCATGGGGTTTATCATGCGTTCCTCCTCGATCGAGTTTGCACCGTCACCCCGAACTTACCGCTCTCGCAAGACGGCTTCACTGAGGTTAAGGTGGAGTGTGTCTCATGTGACACCGCCGGGCACCTGAGCTACTGCAACGCGTCAGGCGGATACCAATCGACCATAGTAATGCTGAAATTACGTACCTGACACGTTATAACTGCGGATTATAATCGCGGAATTGTGTCTGTCAAATAGATATTCGGTTACTTTGCAACGCTTGTGTAGAACGGCAGGCTGAAACGACGCGGCACCTGGCAAGCCCTGCTCTTCTGGATCGTCCGCACGGTGGCACATCTGCCGCCTCCGTATCCTGCGAGAGCGGCAAAGGCTCAAGTTCTTCTAAGAGCGTGTAACAAAACCCTCTCAAGACTCACAAGCCACCCTGAAGCCCGTGCGACGCGGTTAACTTCCGACTTGCCGACTATCTAGGATTTATGTAGCCATGGGTATCTGTTGATCAAAGTGATTGGGGCCTTGGACTAAACTATGGCTTAGCCGGAGGCTTTCCGCATGTTCGATAAAAAATATTCTTCCCCTCTTGAACGCGCTGAAAGTTTTGCGAATCGTCTGAACACTCGTATACCGATCCTTCTGGCACCCATGGCAGGAGCTTGTCCTCCGTCGCTTTCGATCGCCGTAGCCAATGCAGGCGGGCTTGGCGCGTGCGGGGCTCTGATGATGAAGCCGGACGAAATCCGTGCTTGGAGTGACGAATTTCGCAAGGACAGTCAGGGAGAGTTTCAGATTAATCTTTGGATTCCGGAGACACCGCCAGCGCGAGACTTCGAACTAGAAAAACAGCAGCGTGAGTTCCTGACGATGTGGGGGCCACCTGTTGCACCCGAAGCAGGCGACGCAACGTTGCCGGACTTTGAGGCGCAATGCCAAACCATGCTGACCATAGCGCCAAAGGTCATTTCTTCGATCATGGGCCTTTATGCTCCGGCCTTCGTATCAGAACTGAAAGCACGCGGAATTTTATGGTTTGCGAACGCAACGACAGTTGCCGAGGCGAAGGCTGCTGAAGAAGCAGGCGCCGACGCTATCGTTGCACAAGGCATGGAGGCTGGAGGACACCGGGGAGCTTTCCAGGCAAGCGAAGCGGAACGACAAATGGTGGGGCTGATGGCTCTCTTGCCACAGGCGGTAGATGCGGTGAATGTTCCCGTGATTGCCACGGGTGGGGTCGCCGATCCTCGTGGAATTGCAGCGGCGCTGATCCTCGGCGCGAGCGCAGTACAGATAGGAACCGGATTCCTGCGATCTCCGGAAGCGAAGATGCACCCTGTTTATGCCGACAGACTTGCATGCACCGAGGCCCACGAAACGATGATTACGCGTGCATTCAGTGGGCGGCCCGGGCGCAGCGCAGCGACCGCATACGTCCGAGCAGCGACCGCTCCGAATGCTCCTCATCCAGCACCGTATCCTGTCCAACGCGGATTAACTCGCGCAATGCGGGAAGCTGCACAGCAAGCTGGAGATTCCGATCGTATGCAATTGTGGGCAGGCCAGTCGGCCAAGTTAGCACAGAATCAACCAGCAGGGACCATCGCTCAACAGTTGTGGAAAGACGCATCGCAGCTACTGTCGTAATCGGGCATCCTTCGTCACACAAACTTCCGACGGGCAACTCTTCCACAACCTGATAAGGGAAGGTTTGCCGACAATTCGCCACCTGACCGTGCACCTCAGCATAGGCGTGTGATTGGCGAGTCGGGCATCCGAAATCATGCACTGACCCAAAAGGGCTCGCATCGAATCGCTGTAGGAGGAAATGATATGCCAGCCGCGGTCGTTCCCGCTGTGAGCAGTTCGCGGCAGGTCAAAGACGTTCCGCAACCTCAGCCCGGACCGAATCAAGTGCTACACTCCTATTCTTTTGGGAAATGCGTATCGATCAACTCCGATATCTTTGCCAGGTGATGGTCATCGTGCTCGGCAACAAAATACAAATGATCCACGAGCCGCATGGGCTGCTTGAGACGCGGATGCAAGCTCGTTCGCGCAAGAACGTCATGTTCAAATGTCCCCAGATGCTCCACTAAGCGAAGCCGCGCTGTGCGGAATCCAGCCAGAATCTCCGCCAATTCTTGGGTATTATGGTTGGCTTCATGGGTCTTGCGATTACCCAGGTCTGCGACGGCGAGTGTGTCTCGGTCGGTAAGGAAGTCATCCACACGCGCCATCCATAGAGGTTCGAGATCGAGCAAGTGGCCTGCGTGCTCTTGGGCTGACCACTTCTCTTGCGGTTTGCGGACCAACACATCGCCCGTCACTTTGCGCAGTATCTCTTCCAGGCGTGCGGGTGTGCCCCACAGGCGGACACAAACGTTGGGGTACTGGTCCGCCGGAAAGGTGAGGTCGAACTTCCGCCCGAACCACGCCGGGACTTTGCTGGATAGCGGGCGCCGCAAATTATGCTCCATCATGGTCCCACGTGGAAGAAGCTCTTAGACTCATAACCACTCTGTTTCTTCTTCGTGTGCATTTCACAGTTCGCAGGCACTTTCCGATACAAATGCCTCCACAACCATCTCGATCTCAAACGCAGCAAGCAAACGGAATCTGCGACACGCCCAAGGCGCTCCGCGCATGGGCTCCTCGCTCTCCAAAAACTTCGATGCACCAATCAGC
>DASYJM010000189.1:0-9750 GCA_035996445.1 Candidatus Acidiferrum sp.
TACAAACCGATTCAGCAGGTATTATTGATTCGTTTTTGGCGGTTGGACAATGATACGTTCGGCTTCCGCGACCAACCGACTCATGACGCGGAGCAATTCTCTTCTCTGCGCTGGGCCTGTAGCGTTTTTTAATTCTGAAGCAATCGCCTCAAGCTTCCGTTGTACTTCGGCGAACTCATCGTTGGCCATGTGCGGAATAACCATGTTCGATGGCTTGGACTGCCTGATACTTCCGATCTGCGTGTGGCTCGTTGCGCCGACCGAGACCTGAATACATCTGACAACGCACGCCGATGGCGGCGCCACAGATCGGACAGGGGACGAGTAGTTTCTGTTGGTCGGTTAGTGCGCTTCTCTTCATTGAAATAGGATAACCAAATCCCGATGCGCAAACTGTTCCATTTTGGATACGTGTCGGAACTACAGGTCAATTCAGGCTGACGCAGTGAAAGATTCAGGGAAATACGTCCCGCCCTTGAGGAGCGAACCAATCGCCAAAGTGATGCAGTCCACCTCGGTCTTCGAACAGAACCCTTTAATGCCTTCTCCTTTGGCTCGGACTAGAAGCTGCGGCGAAGCGAAAACTGTCAGCAACAGAATCGTTGCATCTGGAAATTTACGGAGAATCTCACGCGAAGCGAGAAGTCCATTAAGTTGAGGCATGTTAAAGTCCATCACCGTGACGTGCGGCCGAACAGAACAATGTTTCTCCACCGCTTCAACGCCGTCTTGGGCTTCTGCGCAAACTTCCCATCCCTCGATGGATTCTAAAAGCGTTTTTAGCCTCGCCCGAAATTGATGGTGATCATCAACGATTAATATGCGTATCAAAGTAACCGCCTAGCTGCCGCGTCATCAGCCTAAGCCTCTGTTCACACAATAAAACATACGGGCAATCTGGCAACATTCTGAGAATTGTTCGGTAGTGGCGCGTCTGGAGGAAGTCGTTTTTACTTAGGCTCGTTCCACATCAATTTGTTCGTTCTTAGAATGGACACAGAATCGTTTAATCGCCGGGATCAATTCTGAAGATAAGTGCGCCTTATCCAGCAATGCCTTCGCACCGAATCGTTCCGCTAGTACTTTGGCGTCGTGATCGTTCCAGATTGATACCGCCAAAATACAGCCAGCTTTCTTCAACAACGTTAACCTCACGACCTCAGGCGCGTATAATGTTTCATCTGGCATGTGTAGATCAAGTACGACAACATCAGGTCTTTGAACGCTAACTAATTTAAGGGTTTCCTCAAAAGTAGCCGCTTCGCCAATCACTTCAAGGTCCATGTCGGCGTTCAGCATACCGGCAATAACCGAACGAACTACGTTCTTGTCGTCTGCGACCAAAACTTTAATCGACACTTGTCACCACAGGTTGGTTAACATGTCGCCCGAGATAAAGGCGGTGAGCCGCAAAATTGCAGCGACTAACCGACTGAATGCATTCTAGTATTCCAACAGTTTCGCTGAAAAGCCACCGTAGTCACCCTATCAATTAATTAATCAAGACGATACAGCAGTTTACATCGCTGATAAACAGCAGAGGTTTGACAGCTCGGACACGGTAGATTTAAGCCGCCATCCGGGAACTCAGGCTTGGTAGGCCAGAGTGGGTCAAACGGAACCGTCGTTAATCTTGGATTGATTTCACTGTGGGCGAAGACCTTATGACAGTGCGGACAATTCAGAACCCACTGAGCCATTGGTACAATTTCCCGTGGGCTGGGAAGCATGGTTTCCGAATGTTACGGCTGTGCGACGATAATTTACAAGTAAGCCTGTATATGACTCATCAAGCTTTTGGAAAATCGGACAACTAACACTTCGCCCTGCTGAAACTGCATACCTGTTCTAATATCTTCGACATTTCTTCGTTTATACCCGGCACGTTGCGACCGCATCCCATGTATATGCCCTTGCCTCAGATGGACCCGGCCAAACTAAACTTTGGTGTGGGAGCCGTTCGACCACCCGGACTTTCTATTCGAGTTAAAGCACGACGGTTTCGGAGCGCTGGCATACATTTCCAATGGTCATTGTGAATTGGTTTCTCGGCTAAGAAATTCCTACAAAAGTTGTGGAGAATTGCGTGCTCATCTCGCCGGATTGAAGGTGAAGAATGCGCTGATCGACGGCGAACTTGTTTGCTTGGATCCGAGGGCCGCAGTATTTTCAACGAACTGCTCCTCCGTAGAGGTTGCCCAATTTTCTACGCGTTCGATCTGCTCTATCTGAATGGTCGAGATGTCCGGCAGCTTCCACTGATTGAAAGGAAGGAAAAACTGCGGTCGTTAATAGAGAAAGACCCAATGCCCGATGTCCTGTGCGGGAAATTTGTCGAAGGGCGCGGCATCGATCTAAGCAAAAGCGAAGCCGCGGCAGAAGACAATTCCCGGGTTCGGTTTGTCGCCTCCGGTAGGTTCTGTTTTTGGTGGTTCCCCAAAAAAAGTTCCTCCGGCCAAGATCGCATCGATGGCGTGTACCAAATGGCGAACAGCTTGTGATTTTAGGACGTACCCTTGCGCACCCACGTGACGAACTTCCGTAGCCAACCTTTCCGAGTCATGGGTTGTAAAGATCAGAATCGGGATGTTAAGACCTAGTTTTCGCATTCGCAACGAGGCTTCAAGTCCACTCATGCGTGGCATCGTAATGTCGAGAATCACGAGGTCAGGCTTTAACTCTCTCGCAAACTCGATCGCTTGCTGCCCATCCGTAGCCTCGCCACAAATTTCCCAATCCGGGCGCACTTTTGCCAGATGCGATCTTAGCCCTTCGCGCACGATTTCATGGTCGTCAACAATTAAGATTCGTGTTGTCATAAGAGGCTCTTTAAGAGTGGAGGGTCTCCGTAGGGACCGGAGTTAGGTCTTGCAAGGGCACTGTAGCTCGGACCTCAGTTCCCCTCTCATTCGAAGAAATCTGAAGCATGCCACCCAATGAACGCAAACGTTCGCTCATTCCCCGCAAACCGACCCCGAGCGATCCCGTCCAGTTCTGATGACCTTCTTCAACTATTGAAGCTGGCATTCCTTTTCCCTTGTCTATGACTTGCAATGCGACCACATCGTTCGCATGAAAAATGTTGATCTCCACACTTTTGCTCCCGGAGTGCCTCTGAACATTCGTCAAGCTTTCCTGAAGTACTCTGAACAGAACTAATTCAGCATCGCGAGACAGTCGTCCGAAATCGTTTGAAGTGTGGAATACCGTTTGGATTCCGCTCCTTTTTGAAAAACCCTCCAAGTACCACGGGATGGCGGATGTAAGACCCATCTCTTCGAGCATGGGGGGATACAAGAGATACGACAGGGTGCGAACCTGTTTCACGCACTCTTCGGCAAGATTTGCGCATTCGATAGTCTCTTCAGACGTGGGCGGGGTAACGTTCATCGCGTCAAGCTTCATTTTCAGCACGGAGACATATTGCCCCAAGCTGTCATGAATTTCTCTTCCGATTCGACGCCGTTCCTCATCCTGCGCACGTAGCACATGGAGGGAGAGAGCGCGAAGCGACTTTTCAGATTCCTGCAATTTCCGCTGCGCCTGTTCCAATGATCTTTGCGCGACCATCCGCTCAGTGAAGTCTCTCGTAACCTTGGTGAAGCCCATCAGAGTGCCCGCATTATCTTTGACGGCAGTAATAATCACGTTGGCCCAAAATCTCGACCCGTCTTTTCTAATGCGCCAGCCTTCATCCTCAAATCGGCCTTCCCTTGTAGCAACCTCCAATTCCCACGCTGGCTTACCGCCGCGCACCTCCTCCTCAGAATAGAAACGGGAGAAGTGTTGCCCGAGAATCTCCGATGCTTTATAACCCTTGATGCGCTCGGCCCCAGTATTCCAAGTGATAATATAGCCCCCGGGGTCCAATTGGAAAATCGCGTAGTCCTGCACGGCTTCGATAAACAAACGTGAACGTTCTTCACTACGATGTAAGGCTACTTCCGCGTTCCGATGTGCCGTTAGGTCACGTGTGACTTTTCCAAAACCAATGAGCTTGCCGCTCGCATCTCGAATTGCCGTGATCGTTACGCTGGCCCAAAATTTTGAGCCATCTTTTCGGACGCGCCAGCCTTCGTCCTCTACGCGGCCATCCTTCTCGGCGAGAGCGAGGAGTTTCTGTGGTTTGCCCCCAAGAACATCCTCTTCTGAATAGAAGCGGGAAAAGTGCTGCCCAGTGATTTCCGAGGATTTATACCCTTTCGCTCGTTCGGCTCCGGCATTCCAAGTGGCAACCCGACCATCGGGTTCCAGCATGAAAATTGCGTAGTCCTGCACACTCTCAATAAATAACCGGAATGGTTCGCTCCGATGCCACTCTGCCTGCGACAACGCAATCCCTCCTTCTTGCGACATAGTGCGGCGACCATCGTTATGGGAGGTAGGCAACAAATAGTACTCTTTCCTTCAGAGGACAAATTCGCTCACTCTGATCTAGCGGCGCATCACATTGAGATTTCTGAATTTACAATGATGCCGAAAAGCATTGAATGAGCGTATACAGGGAATACTGTAGCGGAACCTGTCGAACATCCCCGTCAGCTTCCGATCGCATCATACGAGCGTCCCCACGAAGCCCTAGGGATGAAATATCCCGCAGAGGTCTATCGACCAGCCACGCGAGTCTATAAAGGACTGCCGGATGTCGATTATCCTTTTCACGACAAAGTCATTGTGGTCACCAATTGCGGACGTATTTGTTTGGGCCACAAAAAAATAAATTTCAGCCAGGTCTTCGCTGGCCAAGCCGTGGGCATTAAAGAAGTGCACGACGATATCTGGCTGGTTAGTTTTATGGATTATGATCTGGGATACTTCGATCTTGATACGCGGGTCTTGGAACCGATCGAGAATCCGTTCGGTCCGAAAGTGTTACCTATGTAGCCGGTACATTCTGTAACCCATGTCTCCGGGTCGGACCGGAAAGAAATGGCGGGGACGACGAGACTCGAACTCGCGACCTCTGCCGTGACAGCGGCCCCCTGAAAGGTTTTACAACAACTTACAAGACCGCGGGGACTGCCAAGGGCCGCTCAAGTCGTTGAAAATCGCGCAAGACACGGCGTGTTGTGGGTTGGATTGTGGGTTGGAAAACTCCCGAGCATGCGCCGCAGTCTCTAAGTGCCCTCCCGGTGTGCGGGTAAATTAATGCCAAAGGTCCATTTCCACACATCGCCGTACTTAACGTAGACCGACGAGCCCCAAACAGGTCCAACCTTCTGACCGTAGCACGTGCCGTCCGCACTGGCCTTGAATGTCAGGATGCGGACCGTCGGCGAGAGCCTCGTGCCCGCGGCGTCGGTGAGGCTGACGCTTTTGACATCGCAATAAGTCCCGGACCAGTCCTGCATCGCGTCGGTCTTGGTTGCGAGGTACACACCAAAAATATTGATGAATGAAATATCCCGAGCCGTCAGGTCCGCAAGCTTTTTAGCATCGTGTGCTCTCCAGGCTTCCCAGACATTCCTTTCGACCGCGAGCATGGCGTCGGTGCCGGCATTTCGATTGGTCGGTTGAGCATTGTCCTCATTAAGCGCCTGCTGCCTGTCAACCGACTTCGCGAGAGCCGCTTTTGGATCGACAATCGCAGCTCGGGCGTGGAACGCTCGCTTCCATTTACCGTCGTCGCGAACATATATCGCTGCCGCCCGACTATTGGTCGGGAGCTGTTGTCCGCCACATGTGCCGTTAAAAGTCGCCTTATAGGTGATAAGCGCCGCGTCCTTACCAAGCGAGCTCAGTTGCTCGTCGGACAGAGCGTAGCTTTTGATCTCGCAATCAGTGCCGGTGTATTCCTTTGTCGCTGATGCCTTATCGAGCTTGCCAGACGAACCCCACCCGACAAACTTATCGGAAAGAAATGTAACCCAGAACTTCGCGTCTTTGGATTTCCAAGCCTCGTACGCACTCCTTTCGAGTGTTATAAGTGCAATCTTTGTAGGTCCGGCCGAAGCGGTCCTTTCAGGTGTGTCATCGGCGTTTGCATTGTTCGCGAGTACATTTCCGCCGCACGTTGCGAAAATGAAAGCCGCTGCCGCGGTTAAACCGGAGTGCACAATCTTGGCCATAATCGCCGCCTCAAAGTTAGTTGTAAATTGAATTCGAGCCCCAAAACCGTACTGTAACAGGACCGGGACGTTTCTGGCTTGGCGATCATTATGGAATCGCGGGGACGACGGCTTGTCCTGAGCAGAGCGTAGCGATGCGAAGGAGAGGGGAACCAATCTTCAAGTATGGCGGGGACGACGGGACTCGAACCCGCGGCCTCTGCCGTGACAGAATTATTGGACCATGAATGGACCAAGAAACGGACTCTGCCGCAAAGCGGCAGGAACAACGCAATTTCGGTCCGATTGGTCCGCAATATGGGTCTATAATCCGCGCAATGGCATCCTTATGCAGCATGGCTTCGAAGAACCTGGAGATGTACAGGACATTCGCCTTGTAGTCGACACCATCCCTACGTTGGCATGGTCCGCTGATCCGGACGGCTCCGCAGACTTCTTCAATCAGCGCTGGCTGGACTATACGGGTCTATCTGCAAAGCAAGCTTTGGGCTCGGGATGGCAGGTTGCGATTCATCCAGACGACTTGCCGCGAATTCTGGAAACATTCCGGGAAGCTTTAAATTCTGTAAAGCCGTACGAGGTGGAGGGCCGCTTCCGCCGGTTCGACGGCGAATTTCGCTGGTTTCTCTTTCGCGGTAGTCCTCTGCGCGACCGATCAGGGAAAGTCGCGAAGTGGTACGGAACAAATACCGATCTTGAGGAGCGGAAGCGTGCCGAAGAAGCCCTTCGGAAAAGCGAGGAGCGGTGGCGATCCGTCTTTGAGAATTCGGCTATCGGCGTTGCGCTGACTGACCTGAACGCCCGCTATCTAGCCACCAATCATGTCTACCAGACAATCGTGGGTTACACGGAGGAGGAACTGCGTGCACTTGATTTTCTGAGCGTCACGCATGAGGACTACCGCGAAGCCAACTGGGCGCTCACCACCGAGTTGGTGGAGGGAAAGCGACGACAGTTTCAGATCGAGAAAAAGTATCGGCGCAAGGACGGCAGTTTGGTTTGGGTAAGCAACAACGTTTCTCTGGTGCCGGGCACCGAGAGGGTAGCGCGATTCATAATGGCGCTCTCCGAGGATATTACACAGCGCAAACGGGCCGAAGAAGCTCTACAGCGGAGTGAGGGTTATTTAGCCGAAGCGCAGAAATTGACCCGCACAGGCAGTTGGGCGGCGCACGTCCATCAGATGGAAAAGCTCTATTGGACAAATGTCTATTGGTCAGAAGAGTTGTTCCGGATCTTCGGCTTTGATCCTAGTCCCACGCCACCATCCGAAGTCGAGATAGTCGGGCGGCTGCACCCGGAGGACGTGCTTCATAACAAACCCCTGGTCGACCAGGCCATTCGGGGCAGGAGCGACTTTGAGGTTGACTATCGGCTTCTTCTGCCAAACGGCGCGGCCAAGTATATCCATGTGGTTGGACACCCGGTAGTGAATGCTTCCGATGATGTCATTGAAATAGTCGGTACGGCGATGGACGTCACAGAGCGCAAACGTGCCGAAGATGCCCTCCGCGAGAGCGAAGCATTCTTGCTCGAGGCCCAACGGCTAACCCGCACCTGCAGTTGGAGACACGAGGTCTTATCAGGGAAGGTGACAGTCTCCGCGGAAGGGTTTGCAATGTTTGGGATTGAACCCGAAGATGACGCATCGTCGGTTGATTTCTATCACAGTAGGAAGCATCCCAAAGATCGGCCCGAGGCCGAGCAAGCTTACGCGGCGGCTTTGCTTAGAAAAACTGAGTTTGAGGCAGATTTTCGGATTGTTCTTCCAGACGGAACGATCAAAAACATCCGCAGTATAGGGCATCCCATCCTGGACGAACGCGGCGACGTCGTAGAGTTTGTCGGGGCCTCAATAGACGTCACCGAACACCACCGCGCGCGAGCCGACCTGGAGAAGGCGATTGAAGAGATTAAGCACCTGAAAGATCAACTGCAAAACGAAAACGTAGTGCTCAGGGAGCAGATCGACCAAGCGTTCATGTTCGAAGAGATCGTCGGCACCTCGTCGGGGTTGCAGGGAGTGCTTTCTCGGGTAATGAAAGTTGCTCCCACCGATTCGAGCGTTCTTATTAGTGGAGAAACTGGAACTGGTAAGGAACTAGTCGCCCGCGCCATTCATAAGCGATCTCGTCGGTCGCAACGCGCCTTCGTGAGCGTAAACTGCGCAGCTCTTGCCCCATCGCTGATTTCTTCCGAACTCTTTGGCCACGAAAAGGGCGCGTTCACCGGGGCGCTGCAGCGCCGCCTCGGTCGATTTGAACTGGCGAACGGAGGAACTATTTTCCTCGACGAAATCGGGGAGCTGCCGCTGGACACTCAAGTTGCACTCCTGAGGGTGCTGCAAGAACGTGAATTCGAACGCGTCGGCGGTACGCAACCCGTTAAAATCGATGTGCGCGTAATAGCCGCAACTAATCGCGATCTCGAAGCCGCCGTTGCAAACGGGACATTTCGCCCGGACCTCTACTACCGGCTGAACGTATTCCCGATCCAGGTTCCCCCGCTTCGCGAACGGCAAGATGACGTTCTGATGCTGCTGGAATACTTTGTCCATCGATTCGCCCAAAAGATGGGCAAGCACTTTAAGAAGATCGATAAGCGAACGGTCGAACTATTTCGGTCCTATCCCTGGCCGGGCAATATTCGCGAACTGCAAAATGTTGCTGAGAGGTCGGTCATCGTGAGTTCAGATGACGCGTTTTCCGTGGATGCAGCCTGGTTGTCCAAGGATCCCCGTCGAGTCACCTTGCCGAAACAACCTAAGCCCGCAGACACCGATGAGGACGGCCGTCGTGAACGGCAGATCATTGAGGACGCACTCGCGGGAAGTCGCGGGCGAGTGTCTGGCCCGAACGGGGCCGCGGCGAGGCTCCGAGTACCACCTTCTACCTTGGAGCACCGCATTAAGAAATTAAGGATTCGTAAAAGCCACTTCAAACTCAGCTAGGCCTTTTCTGAGGACTGGTGAAATCGCAATTTTAGCCAATTTCACCAAATCCACAAGCAGCTTTCCGCCCTTCTTCTTCTGTCTTTTCAATCTCTTGCGAATGGTCCGCCTCTTGCACCTGGAGTTGCTGAGAGAGACGTTACGTATGTCTCGAAACCGACGACTCAATTATGTTCTCGGTTCTCAGAAGGCGTGATCAACATGCCCCTCATCTTTAGTTCTGTAGCAAGTGACACGCATATGGAGGAAGGTATGAAGGATCAAAAGAAAATTCGTCTGGGAATGATCGGTGTAGGCAATTGGGCCAAGTTCGCACATCTCCGGGTGCTGAGGCTTTTGCCGGAGTTCGAGATCGTAGCTATCTACAACCAAAGCAAGGAAGCGGCGAAGGCGGCCGCTACGGAGTATGGCATTCCTCACGTAGCCGAGAGTTTGGATGCGTTGGTGAGGGACCCATTGGTCGACCAGGTCCTGGTGCTAACCACCTCTCAGCAACATGAGGAGGGTATCCGGGCAGCCATCACTGAAGGCAAGGACGTTTACTGCGAGTGGCCGCTTACGCCGACTGCGGCCAAATCTGCCGAGCTGGCGAAGCTCGCAGATGCTGCCGGAGTGAAAACCCAGATTGGCCTGCAGCGACAGTTTGCACCGGCATTTCGGTATGTTCATGACCTTGTCGCGCAGGGTTATGTAGGCAAGGTTCGTTCTGCTCGGATGCACGTGAGTGTGAAT
>DASYJM010000190.1:0-11076 GCA_035996445.1 Candidatus Acidiferrum sp.
GTTATGGTTCTAACATTGAGATGAAATGGATGTTCAAAAACGGACGAGCAACGCTTGGCTTCTGCTGACGTTTACTCTTCCTGCCAAGCGAGCCAGTCAACGGGTGGACATCTGGCGTAAATTGCAACGCTACGGCACCATCCCCCTCGGAAATTCTGGATACTTGTTGCCCAAGACTCCGGTGAATGAAGAACGCTTTCAGTGGCTGGCTACATCCGTTCGCAAATACGGAGGCGATGCTTCGATTGTTGTCGTTCAGAGGATTGACAATATTTCGACTTCCCAATTGATCGGGCGTTTTGCCGAGACTCGTGCGCAGGACTACCAGGAGTTAATCGGTCAACTGCAAGACTTTTCTGCCATACCCTCGCCCAATCGGGCTGTCGGCCGACTCAGCCGTTTGCGTAGCCGTTTTCAAGAGATCGTCGAGGTAGATTTCTTCAACAGCCCTTTGCAGAAGCGCGCCGCGGAACTGCTGAAGAAAGCTGAGGCCGCACGCGTGATGATGCGCCCGGCAGAAACACCGAAGATTAACCCACGACACTACAGAGGCAGAGTCTGGGTAACCAGGCCCCGACCAGGGGTGGACCGATGCGCATCCGCGTGGCTAATTCGACGGTTTATCGATTCCAAGGCAAAGTTTGCCTTTGCGCCGCAAGAACAACAGGTGCCAAAGGATTCCGTGCCGTTCGATATGTTCCACGAGAGCGGTTTCGGGCATCGCGGCGAGGACTGTACCTTCGAGACATTACAAAAGGAATTCAAGATTCGCGACCGAAGAGTGAAGGTCATTTCCGAGATTATTCATGACGCAGATCTGGTCGATGACAAATTCGGTCGCAAAGAGGGTTACGGGATCGATGAGGTACTCAAAGGCTGGGCGCGACAGGGAATTCCAAACCAGCAACTCCTCGATCGCGGAATGCAACTTGTGGAGGGACTATTTCATTCAATTCGCTGACTACCAACCGACTATTTCAAAGGAGCATGACTGTGCAACTAAGAATCGTAATTCTAAGTTCGTTACTCTCGATTTTTCCCGCTTTGTCAGTCGCACAAGGTCTCACTACCTCGAAGATCGATGAAAGTCTGGGGCGCAGTGGGCAGAAGTCAGGCGATGTTTACCGCGTCGGGTTTCCCCGGACTGATCTTCATGTTTCCGTCGCAGGCGCGGAGATCAAACCAGGACTTGCGCTCGGGTCGTGGGCCGCGTTCAGCGGAACTGATAACGACGCAATGGTGATGGGTGATCTTGTGCTTCTGGAGGGCGAAGTTAATCCGGTTATCAAGTCACTACGTTCCGCGGGATTTCAAATAACCGCCGTACACAATCACCTGATGGATGAAAAGCCTCACGTGCTTTACGTGCACTACATGGGACACGGCAATGTTTCAGAGATCTCCAAGTCACTTCGATTGGGGCTGGAACAGTCAAAGACGCCGCTCGATAAACCCGCGCCAGCACAGCCTGCGGAACCGCCCGCATTCGTCAAGACTATTGAAGATATTGTCGGCGCTAAGGGCCGATTTGCCGGTGGCGTTTTATCTTTTGGGGTTCCACGAGCCGCGGCGATCACTGACCACAACATGACTCTTACTGCTGCTCAAGGAGTGGCCGAGGCCATCAACTTTCAAGAGTCTGGTACAGGTAAAGTGTCGACAACCGGTGATTTTGTTCTCACCGCCGAGGAAGTAAATCCAGTGATCTCCGCCCTCCAGGAGCACGACATTCAAATAACCGCACTGCACAGTCACATGCTAACAGAAGAGCCACGGTTGTTTTTCATGCACTTCTGGGCAGTGGGTCCTACTGAATCGGTCGCGCAAGGGATTAAGGCGGCGCTCACCAAAGTTCATACGAAGTGAGAAACCCGGAGCGGCATTTGATCAATAATCTGGAGAGAACGGTTTCAGACCCGGCAAATATGAAAGCGGACGTCCGTGCCGATGCTGTCCGGGAGGACGATAAACTCGCTCCGCTTGTTGTCGCCCTTGTCGGATGTATGCAGAGAGACCTGCTGGAAGCATATGGTTTTGTACGACGCCATACCCAACCGCTAAACTTTTAAACTTTCCGCATCCTTTCCTAAGGCGGTTCGTGACTAGTTTGAGAGGCGAAGGCTAAAGTTCGCAATTACGATGACTACGACCGCCTTACTCCCTGGCGCTCTGAGGGTTTTGACGCGCGACGGGTATCTACTATTCCTGACCAGATTCCTACGTTTATTCGCATACGGCTCCCTGTCTGTCGTTTTAGTCTTCTACCTGGTCAGCCTGGGGCTCAATGAATCGCAAACAGGCCTGCTGCTTACGTTGACGTTGCTCGGCGACACGGTGATTTCTCTCTATCTCACCACGCGAGCTGACCGTATCGGACGCCGCCGGATGTTGATTGTGGGCGCCGTTCTTATGGCGGCTGCGGGTCTCGCTTTCGCTTGCACAAGAAATCTGTTTTTCCTGATTATCGCTGGGACCATAGGCGTAATAAGTCCCAGCGGCAACGAAGTAGGCCCATTTTTGTCCATCGAGCAAGCCGCGCTCGCGCATGTTGTTCCTGATCGATCGAGAACTGAAGTCTTCGCCTGGTACACCTTGGCGGGCTCCCTAGCCACGGCGATAGGTGCCCTTTTTGCCGGACTGATAACAAATGCGCTGCAGAAAACCGCAATGACGCCAGTTGGGACATACCGTGTGGTGGTTGTTCTTTATGCGGTTATTGGAGTTTTGCTGGTCGCTCTGTTCATTTCTCTGTCGCCGGCTGCGGAAGTGCATGTGCCTCGGGAAGAATCGGCCGCGCCGTTGTCGATGAAGAGTTTCTTCGGCGTCGGCCGATCACACCGCGTAGTGCTCAAACTTTCCAGCCTATTCGCATTGGACTCCTTCGCGGGCGGATTTGTAGTTCAGAGTTTCGCGGCTTATTGGTTTTATCTTCGGTTTGGTGTCAACCCAGCAACGCTCGGGGCCATTTTCTTTTGGGCAAATATCTTTGCCGGAATATCTGCCCTGGTGGCCTCACGGCTCGCTGCCAGATGGGGCCTCGTCAACACCATGGTCTTTACGCACCTGCCTTCCAACATTCTGCTGATTCTAGTGCCGCTGATGCCCACTCTAAAGTTGGCTGTGCTAGTTCTACTCGTCCGTTTCAGCATCAGCCAAATGGATGTCCCCGCGAGACAGTCCTACGTGATGGCGGTGGTCAGTAAAGAAGAACGATCAGCAGCGGCGGGAATAACCGGCGTTGCGCGAACGACGGGGGCCGCGATCAGTCCGTTATTCGTGGGGCTCATGTTTGCCCGGCATTCCTGGATCAATGTGCCTTTCTTTCTCGCCGGGGCGCTGAAGATTGCTTACGATCTTTTACTTTACAAGGAATTTTCGGCTGTTCAGCCGCCAGAGGAGCGATAGAATCCCTATGTTAAGAATCAAACACTTGTCGAAACGTTACGGGAATGTTCTCGCCCTCGGACCGGATAAACTTTCAAATTTCCATTAATCCTTACGATTTTGTTCGTCAAAACTTAACTCACGCGTTGAGAGGAGTTGGTGTATGAGATTACTTCGCTGCGCTTTCGATCGGGCGGCCAAATGCTGTTCACATGCGGGAAGACGGGCGACAAGGAGAATCATGATGAGGTTTTCTGCGGCTGCTCTAGCTACCTTTGTCATCATTTCCTTCGCGACATCGCTAGGCGCTGAGCAGACTGCGCAAAAGAAGTCGTCTACGAAAACACCTTCGTCGGGGACACAAAAGAGTACAGCCGCGGCAAGTCAAAGACCGCTCGTTTTGTCGGGTTCCGTTCCCCTGGAAGGCGTGAAGGGGCGCTTCGATCATTTTGCTTTCGGGCAAGGCCGCGTATTCGTTTCTGCGCTGGGCAATAACACCGTTGAAGTGATCAACGTCTTCGGTGGCATCGTTGAACACACCATCACCGGGGTGCCAGATCCACAGGGTGTGGCTTTCTCTCCGGAAACCCACAAACTTTTCGTCGCCAGCGCCAAAGGGAAAGTGTACATCTACGAGGCAGGGTCCTTTGACCTCATTTCTAGCGTCGATTTTGAAGGCGGCGCCGACAATTTGCGCTACGACGCCGCTAACAAGCGAATATACGTTGCTTGCGGTAATGACGAGAAAAATGCGGCCATTGCGACGATCGATGCGACGACCAATCAACGCCTCGACGAAGAATACAAACTTGGTGGCGAACCCGAATCCTTCCAGTTGGAATCCTCAGGCCCTAATATTTACGTAAATATTCCGGAGTTGAAACAGATCGCCGTGATTAATCGCAACACCAAGGAAATCACGCGCTGGCCTCTTACCGGATTACGGTTGAATTTTCCCATGGCTCTCGACGAGGTTGATCACCGGCTATTCGTGGGTATACGCGAACCCGCCCGTCTAGCTGTATTTGACACCACGTCAGGGCAGCTGATTGTGGCGTTGCCCAGCGCCGAAGACACAGATGATCTGTACTATGATGCCGAGCACAAACGTGTGTATGTACCCGGTGGGGAAGGTGTAATCGACGTTTTTCAGATGAACGACCCGGACCATTACCGGCTTCTCGCCAAAATCCCCACATCTTTGGGCGGACGCACCGCCGGATATTTTGGAAGGCAGGGCAAAGGCATGCATCGTTTCTTTCTGGCGGTTCCAGCTCGCGGCGGGCAGAGCGCCGAACTGAGAATCTTCACCGTGCAAGAGTGAGCAAGCAAAAGCTAATGCCCATAAGGGAAGACGAGCTAGTCAACACCGCGGCGTGCCAGAAGCTTCAAGGCCGTGCGTTTTGCGGAGGGAATGTATGAAGCGCGTTTTTATCATGTGCACCACTGCCCTTGTGCCCCTGCTCTCGATTGCTCCGACTGCGCCGGCACAAAGCAATCCACCTCTTCAGCTGGTGCAAACGATCGCCATGCCCAACGTTAAAGGTCGCATAGATCACATGGATGTGGACCTGGAGGGCAAGCGCCTGTTTGTCGCTGGCATTGAAAACAATTCGATGGAAGTTTTGGATTTAAACACCGGGAAATGGGTGCGAAGTATAACCGGGTTCAAGACACCCACGGAAATGTGCTATGTGCGCGACCTCAATAAATTATTTGTAGCCAGCAGGGACGATGGCATGATCCGAGTTTTTCGCGGAGATTCTCTCGAACTCATCGACTCAATAAAGCTTGAACTAGGAGTGAACCGCATCGTTTATGATCCAGCCAAGAAGTATCTTTACTTCGGGTATGGGGCGAAGCTCGCGGGATTCGATTACGGTCGTGTGGGGATCCTTGACGCTCGAAGCGACAAACTCCTCGGCGATCTGATCGTCGAAGCTCATCCCAGCCAAATTCTCCTCGATATTGCAAACCATCGGATTTTCGCTTCTGTGTGGGAGCTTGGCCGAATCGATGTGTTTGACGCCATCGATCATCAGATGCTGTACACCTGGACGACCGGAGGGCAAAGCGGCGATATGGCAATCGATCATGCCCATCACCGCTTGTTCATCGCCACAAGAAATGCTCCTCAGGCGATGATCGTCTACGACTCGGACTCCGGACAGGAAGTAGCTCGCCTTCCCGCTGAGGGCCGCATGAACGGTGTTTACTACGATGGTTGGCACCAGCGCATTTACGTTACTTGTGGGAGGGATCTGCCCAACGGTTATGCTTTCGTTTACCAACAAAAAGACGCCGACCACTATGAGTTCGTCGATAAGGTGGTTACTGCCCCTGGAGCCGGTACCTCGTTCTGGGTCCCGCAGTTGAATCGTTTCTTTGTCGCGATTCCCGGGTTAGAAAAGCAGGAGGCGGCAGTCCTGGTATTCGAACCCGTTCCGTAGAATTCAGAAGACACGCTGAGATTGTTAAATCGTCCAATGAAAGGGGCCATCATGAGGGTCTGTCCGCTGCTCGTAATCTTATTAGTCCTCTCCATTCAAAGCGCCACGGCGCAACAAAACCCTTCGGATCCGCCGGCGGGCCGATCGGCACAGGCACCTCTGCAATTGCTCCAAACTATTCCCCTTCCCGGGGTGGATGGAGCTTTGGATCACATGGCCATCGACGTTCAGAGACAACGTCTGTTTATCCCGGCGGAGCAGCACGGCACCGTCGAAGTTTTGGATCTACGGACGGGCAACAGAATTCGCACGATCAGTGCCGCAAAATGGCCCAGCACAGTGATCTATCACCCGGAATCCAATGAAATTTTCGTGTCCGATCGGGCGGACGGTACGTGCAAGATTTTCAGCGGCGAGAATTATGAGCTGGTGAAATCCATAAAGCTGGCCGTGGGCGCCGACAACGCAGCTTATGATGTGGCCAGCCACTATCTCTATGTTTCTGCTGGCGGCCGCCACGCAGGCATGCCCAATACGCTGATCGGGATTGTCAGTGTGTTAAATGGCCAGCATCTGGGCGACATTCCAGTCGATAGCGCCAACGTTCAGGCGATGGCGTTCGAACCTTCCGGCCCAAAAATGTACGCCGACTTAGCCGACGTAAATAAGATAGCGGTCATTGATCGAGAAAAACGTAGTGTGATCGCGACTTGGTCTGTGACGCCGCAATGCCAGAAACCATACGCACTTTCTCTCGACAGCGCTCATCATCGGCTTTTTGTCGGATGCCGTTTGTTTGCGACGCAAGCCGAATGGTGGCAGCCCGGAAAAATGCTGGTGGTGGACACAGATTCAGGCAAACCGGTAGCGGTTTTTGACGCGGGCGGTGGCGCCGACGAGATGTTTTTTGATGCTGCCAGTCAACGCATTTACCTTCAGGGTTACGAGGGGATTGCCGACGTATGGAAGGAAGTGGATCCCGACCATTACGAATCTATCGGGAGAATTCAGGGTGGTGTTCATGGAAAAACATCGCTCCTGGTTCCCGAACTCAACCGTTATTATGTCGCGGTGTCAGAGCATCAGGATGTAGTCAGGGGAATTCAGGGAGGAAAAATCGAAGAAGCCTATATCGAGGTCTACGAGGTAGAGCCGTAAAGAAAGAACAATTGTTCCGCCAGAAACATTCCACACGAGGTGTAGATGGAATTTCTTCCGATTAGTGTGATTGCCCTACTGTTTTCGTGTGCATCTGTTTCAAAAGCAAACGCACAGGAAAACGCCCCCCTTCGGCTGGTGCAGACCATTCGATGCCGAATGTCAAAGGACCCATCAATCACATGGATGTGGACGTAAAAGACAAACGGCTTTTTGTCGCCGGGCTGGAGAACGGCTCCCTCGAAGTGGTCGATCTGAGTGCGGGTAAATGGTCAAAGAGTATTCCCGGTGATCACCGAGGGACACTTCGGCCGCCACGCTTCAAGACTGGCGCCAGCTTCACTAACGTGTTAAACCATCCGAGTATCGTCGACGATTCGGACCACTGCAACCTGGATATCGGCAGCGCCGGCTTCGGCCAAATTTCCGCGGTGCGCGGTTCGGATTTTGGTGGAAGCCGAACAGGACAGATTTTCGCGCGCATCGAGTTTTAGCCAGTCCACCAGAAATATTTTTCCAATGCTCGTCGGGTCATTCGGGCGACCTCGTCTTACGGACGAAGGCCTTTCAAGAGAGACGTTTGTCACCGATCTCGCGTTTTCTCCTTGTCAGGCAAGTTTCGGATCGTGTTTTTCGGAAACGGACACGGGCTCTTGCGCGTCCTTCTTGCTGATTAAATTCATCGCGGCCTGATATAATTTTGAGCGCATTTCATAGCGCTCGCTGGCGCGCGTAATGTAGCGCACTGCGATTTCGACACCGCCGCTTATCGGCTTTAAACTAATGGCTGGAGCGGCTGATAACGTACCCACGTTGCGCGAATGCGCGGCATGCTGCCATTCTTTTTCAGCTTCACCCGCACTCTCCGAGGTGGCTTCGACCACTGTCTTTTGAATGGCGTCAACGATCGGGTACGGACTCTGGCTCGAGTTCACGACCAGCGTGAGTTCATCCCAAAGCCACTGGCCCGATGTGGAAAAATTAAAGTAGTGGCCCTCAATGGCGAAGTTGTTGGTGAACGTAACACGTCGTCCGGTCGGATGACCCGAGTCCGTCCAGTTGCCGGTTTCTAACAATACCGTATGGAACATTCCCAGTTCCGCCACTTCTCCGGTGACTCCGTTGATTTCCACCCAATCACCTAAGCGGATTCCATTTCGTCCCATCAGCACGAACCAACCGAAAAAACTCACGATGAAGTCTTTCAGCGCCACCGTGAGACCTGCGCCGGCAAGTCCCAAGAAAGTCCCCAACTGGCTCGGTGGGCCGAAAATAACCAGGAGGATCAGACCTAAAGCAATGATTTGCAGTGTAGTGCTTATCACCGCGTGAAGAGTCTCCGCCTGACGGGGGTCCAATTTGACTTTGCTGAGAAGGCTTTTGAGCCAGCTGTCGAAAAAAATCCCGATCAGTAGGATAGCTACAATGACGGCTGCGCCTCTCAACCCTCTATGAACTACCTCTCCTTGCTTAGCAGAGACCACTTCGATCCATTTTCTATATGTTTCGGCCAAGCGGCTCTGATCCTCAATGCGCTCGTCGACATTTGTGAGTGCTTTCACTGCGGCCGAGCGACGTTTTGTAGCGTTGACCAAATCGGACGAACTTTCGGACGGAGAACTAGTAGATTTTTCATCAGAGGGAGGCGTAGATCCTCCCTGGACTGTATCCGGAACTGTTTGTGTCTTGGTCTTGATGTTCGATTGGAGGGCGGCGCGCTTTGTTGTGAACGCGGCTGCTGCCGATTCTGCCTCGTGCTTGGCCTGCCGCAATTGCATTGTCTTCTCATGTAACTCCGACCATCGCAGGTAATAGTGAACTAGTCCGTGTGAATCGGGCGGAGTAGAAGTGTTAACTTTCGTGGTGTCCGCGACACTCGATGCAGACTCGTGCTCCTTAACCAGGTCCTCAATCCGGCTTTGAGCCTCACCACCGGCATCGTTTAATTCCTGCCTTGCATTGTCCACCTCGTCCTGATCGAGCTCGGCCTGGACTTTCGCCTGTTGCAGTTGATCGTCCAGGCTGTCCTTTTTAACACCCGTCGCCTTTGCCAACGCCGTAGTAAGTAGCTCGACTCGCGCCTTATCTTGTTCGAGAGATTTCTCCGCGTTATGCAACCTGGCTTGGGTCTGTTTCGCTTCGGTGCTCAATACCGCAGGGTGCTCTTGGGCGTCCGATACCGCTGCCGCAAATGCCAAGTCCATCTCGCGATCGCCGAGACGGAGGGCCTCCTGCGCTAACGGCAATTCGTCCTCACTGGTTGGCATTTCCGCCAACTTCCGTGCGGTATAAAGA
This sequence comes from Candidatus Acidiferrum sp., assembly GCA_035996445.1. Classification (GTDB taxonomy): domain Bacteria; phylum Acidobacteriota; class Terriglobia; order Acidiferrales; family UBA7541; genus Acidiferrum. Next base: position 9,288 of record DASYJM010000190.1, read on the forward strand.
GAACTCTGATCAATTGACGGCCCATGCGCGGTATGGGATTGATCGACTCTTGCGGTTATTTGCGATGTCGTCATCGACCCGCCCGTCCGAAACAATCCGTAGGCGATGACTCCCAGGAGTATCACCAGGATGATCGTGGCAATGTGTTTCGTCGTCTTCATTAGCCTATGCTCTCACGCGCCTTGAGCCATGTTAAGCGATTCGGTTCAAAAGTAATTCATGCGACGCGCAATGGTCATGAGCGATCTTGGATTGGGCCTGGGTAACTTGCCATGAGTGCTTTTCTGCTTTCCTGCGTGTCATCACCCTCAGCCCGTTTGAAATCCAAATAACTTCGCAACCAAATAGATGCATATACATCTATTATTGCATGACCATCTCCTTAACAGCGGCTTTGCCTTGTATGTGTGGTAGCTTCCGCAGGACCTCCCGCGCGCTCACTCAGCTCTACGACCAAGCGCTTCGTCCCCTCAGCCGCAGCCCTACGCAGCTCACTATCTTGCAGGTGCTGTCGCGCGCCGGCGAGGTGTCTCAGGGACACCTTGGCGAAATGCTCGCCATGGACAGCACCAGCCTCACTCGAACTCTCGCCATCATGGTCGGCCCACGCTGGATCACCGAGCGCCGTGGAAAAGTCGGCGAGAACGCTGGCTGCGTCTGTCCAGCGCCGGCGAGGAAAAACTCATGGTGCTCTGCCCTTGTGGGAAAAAGTCCAATCGCGCCTGCGTCGTCAGATTGGGGAGCAGGCTTGGAATAATCTTCTTCGACTCACGCTTCAAGTAACCGACCCAATCACTACTAAAGGAGAATCGCTATGAAGAATTACGCCAAACTCACCACGGGCATTGTTGTCGCTTGGTTTCTCTTTTCCCTGACCGCCTCAGCCCTGCATCTATTCAAGAATGATGCAAGTCGCATTGGTCTTGCTGTCGCGATTGCCGCACTCGCGCCTATCGTAGTTTTCTCGTTGTGGTTTGCGGCCTCCGAAAGCTTGCGACACTTTGTACTATCTCTGAACCCACAAATATTGACGTCTGTCCAAGCCTTTAGACTGGTCGGATTCACCTTCATTCTTGTGGAAGTTCGCTCCACACTGCCGGCAGTTTTTGCCTTCCCTGCGGGATACGGCGATATGGCCATCGGCGCCACATCTGCCTTCGTTGCATGGAAACTTGCAAATCCCGCCCATCGCAATTCCTTCGTTCTCTGGCAATTGTTGGGAATTGCAGACCTCGTGATTGCCGTAAGCGTGGGTACCACGGCCTTCTTGATTAGCCCCCAGGGCCCGTCGATGGTTCCGATGACAGTTCTCCCATTAAGCTTGATTCCAACGTTCTCGTGCCGCTGTTTGCGATTCTTCACGTAATTTGCATCGCCCAGGCAAGATTCTGGACGAAAATTTCCGAGCCAACCACCCATAACAGACTGGAGCCGGCTCCGGGCGCCGTAATCTAAACCAATAATCGCGATGCTCAAGATCGGGGCCATTAGGATCGGGAGTGTTGTGCGAACGATCGGCCCCTGACCTAAAACAAACTATCTGCCTTTCAACAGTCGACACGCATCGACTTTGCATTGTCTAATATTAGTCACGCAAACGTGCGGGAGGAGGCAAAAAATGACTAAAGAACTTGCAAATCGCAAAGAAACCACGCTTGCCAAAAGGGCTGGCGAATTCTCGATTGGAAACGATCTTCGCGTCACTCGCTTGGGATTTGGATCCATGCGCCTCACCGGCAAAGGAGTTTGGGGTCCGCCTGCAGATCACGCCGAAGCGATTTCCGTCCTA
>DASYJM010000191.1:0-21941 GCA_035996445.1 Candidatus Acidiferrum sp.
GGCACCTCGATGTCGGCTCATCGCATCCTGGGGCTGTAGAAGGTCCCAAGGGTTAGGCTGTTCGCCTATTAAAGCGGTACGTGAGCTGGGTTCAGAACGTCGCGAGACAGTTCGGTCCCTATCTGGTGTGGGCGCAGGAGAATTGAAGGGAGTTGTCCCTAGTACGAGAGGACCGGGATGAACAGACCTCTTGTGTACGAGTTGTCGCGCCAGCGGCATAGCTCGGTAGCGAAGTCTGGAAGAGATAATTGCTGAATGCATCTAAGCAAGAAGCTCGCCCTAAGATAAGTTCTCCCAAGGTTTAAGACCTAAGAAGGGCAGTCGAAGACTACGACTTTGATAGGCTGGAGGTGGAAGCACAGCAATGTGTGAAGCTGACCAGTACTAATCGCCCGTTCGGCTTAATCATAAAACTTTCTCAAACCGTCTTTGAGGAAGAGCAGTAACGCAGAAGTGATTGGAAGAGATCACGTAAGTGATTTTGGAAGGTCACAAGGTAAACGCCAATTCTGCACAGTCGCGTTCGATAAAGAGCCCAATTTGTAATGCCAGCCAACTTCTGTTGTCGCACTTGCGAAATATTTTGTGGTTCGCGAGCTCAAAAAAAATTGAAATGCGAAGTTAGGGTCGAGGTGTTTGTTTCAACCGCGAATTTCTAGCTTCGAATTTCTAAAAGCTTCCTGGTGATCATACCGCGAGGGTCACACCCGTTCCCATCCCGAACACGGAAGTTAAGCCTCGCTGGGCCGATGATACTGCACGGGCAACTGTGTGGGAACGTAGGTCGTCGCCGGGATTTACATTACAAGGGCCGCTCTGAGCAATCAGGGCGGCCTTTTTTGTGTGTGCCGAGCAGGGTCGAAAATCACCTTCCAGCTGGATTGCTCGACTGGGAATTCTGTAGTTCGACCCGGTAGCCGAGCTTCCGGAGTTGGCGGATCATTCTCGCAGTTCGTGCTTGCCTCGATTGTATGGTGACCGCGGGACCGTGTTCCTCGTAACGGACTCCGTGGTGCAGGATTAACCAGATCAATCGGCACTGTCGATGGGCAATTGCCCCGATGGCTTGGTTATGTCCCAGGCGCGGGACGGAGCGGCGATACACAATCTCGAAGATACTTCCTTTGACCTTTACGGCGGAGTTGGCCGCTTGATTGAGAACGCGCCGCATGTGGCGGTTGCCCTTCGGGGATCGGTGGTTGTAGCTCACACCGGCACTCTCTTCGTCGCCAGGGCAGGCGCCCACCCACGAGGAGAGCAACTGATCGCGAAGTCCGTATCCATCAAGGACGCTGGTGGTAAATCCGGCGGTCGCGTATTGAAAGCAATCGAACTTTTTCACGAGAGATCTGCTGCACGTCTCGGATTCGTGACTGAACGTTGAACTCACAGGTGGCATTGCGCCAGCTAATCAGCTTCGGCTGAGTTTTGCGGGTTCAGAAGACGGTGAAGCCGAAACGGAAATCTGCAGAGCAGCGAAGCCCTTGTGGCGAACGACCACTCGAACCTCACAGCCCGTCAGGGCTCAATTCACTGAACCGCCGTATGCGGACCCGCAACGCCCCCCTATGCCGATTTTTGTGGGCGGTCGAGCCACCGAGAGAAGAAGACTTCAAACGCAAAATCCGATCTTAATGGCAAATGTTCGTTCACGGGGCGCTAACGAACAGAAACAAACACTTGTCTAATTAAATTGGGCGGGAGGCGATGTGTGTTTGTCTCTGAGCCATCTTGCCTTTCCTGTCGACAGCATATGGCGGTCTTTTTGAGGAAGTTGAAGGTCTGCGCACATCAAAATGTCTGACAATGCTGTTCAGATTCGGAGGGATTTGTGAATAACGAATCGATGGCAAGGCCTGTTGGCTGGATCGTTGCACTAGTTGCCATACTTTGCAGTTTAACGGTTGCCACCGCGGCTCGAGAACAAAGTACCGAGCCTCCGTATCACGTGGAGACGCTTGCGACAGGCCTAAAATTCCCGTGGAGTCTGGCGTTTCTGCCCAACGGTGACACGCTTCTGACCGAAAAATTCGGCGAGCTACGCATACTTCGAAAAGGTGCTCTGGATCCTGCGCCGGTTACCGGGGGACCGCAAAATATTTTGAAGGAAGGCGACAGCGGGCTGCTGGATGTGGTTCTCGATCCTGCTTTCGAGACAAACCAGACGGTTTTTATCACCTTTAACGAAGGTACCAAAGAGCAGAATCACCTGGCTGTCTTTCGAGCGAAATTTGATGGCGCCACCTTGAGCGGCGGAAAAGTGATATTCCGCAGCAGTCCGGAAAAGACGGGCCCGCAGCATTCCGGCGGTCGAATGGTTTTTTTGCCGGATGGGACATTTCTGGTGACCGTCTCTGACGGTTTCACTTATCGCGATGCGGCGCAGGATTTGGGCAGCGACCTCGGGAAAGTTCTGAGACTGGATCGCGATGGACAAGTTCCCCGGGATAATCCCTTCGTTGGAAAGGAAGGCGCGCGGCCAGAAATATTTACTTATGGGCATCGCAATGCGCTTGGACTTTTAGTCGACCCGCGCAATGGCGACATCTGGTTGCATGAAAATGGGCCCAAGGGCGGCGATGAAATAAACCTGCTGAAGCCTGGCCTGAACTACGGTTGGCCTAAAGCCACCTTTGGAGTTGATTACTCAGGAGAGTTGGTTTCGAAACTGCAAAAAGCGCCGGGTGTCACTGATCCCGTTGTTGTGTGGACGCCGTCGATCGCGCCCTCAGGATTCACACTCTATCTTGGGAAAAAATTTCCGCAATGGACGGGAGATTTTTTTGTGGGCACACTTGCGGAGAAATCGATTCGCCGGGTAAAGATCCGGAATGGGAATTGGACAGAGCAACAGATACTGCTCCGGGAATTGGATACGCGTATTCGCGACGTGCGGGCGGGGCCCGATGGAAACATTTATGCGCTGACCGACACGGATAACGGCCAAGTCTTGCGGCTCAGCCCACGCTGAACATTGAGGGTTGGATCATCTCTAGATAGTGAGCCCGCCAACTGGAAAATAGTATGAGAATTAGTATTCCGGTTTGCTTTTGCGGCTGTCCAGAAAACAAACCGCACTCCTGGAATTGCGATCCATTTCTAATTGCAATCGGCGACGATTGTTAGTGGGCGGACGGCCCACGAATCGCTTTTTCGGTTTTTGTGGGATGATGTTGATAATTCCAGTAACGCAGCATCACTTCCTACGCGTACCGGGAAGCGATTGAATTGAGGACAAAATAATGGGTGTTTTTAACAGGGGGCCGCGAGAACGTGGCGACGGGCCTGCCTACACGATGAGGCCGACAGTTCCTGGATTGCGTACGATTGTGATTGGCGTGGCGGTACTGCTGGGGTTGATTATTTTATTTTCGTTGTTGGTGCGGGTGACGCGCATTGAGGCGGGACACGTTGGCGTGGAGATTAATCTTGCGGGTAAGCAGCGCGGCGCGTCGGAAATTCCGGTGCGGACTGGTTGGGTGGTGTATTCGCCGCTGACCACGCAGATCATCGAATTTCCGACCTATGTGCAAACTGTAAAGTGGACAAGAAATACCGACGAGGGCCACCCGATCAATGAAGAGATGGGCTTCAACTCCAAAGAGGGCATGGAGATTTTCGTGGATGTCTCTTTGTCGTATGCGATCGAGCCGACGAAAGCGCCAGACTTTTACGTGAAATATCGCGTGGGCGATCTGGGGATGTTTACGCACGGCATTTTGCGGGACATTGTGAGGAATTCGTTGAACGAGGTGGCTTCCACGTATGTGGTGGAGGATATTTACGGCGAAGGCAAAGCGGAATTTCTGCACAAGGTGCAGGCCATGATTGAACAGAGGGTCGCGCCGGTTGGCGTCAGCGTGCAGCAATTTGGATTTATCGGTGCGCCGCGGGTACCTACGGTGATTGCTACCGCGATTACCGCCAAGGCGCAGGCGATTCAGCAAGCGGAGCGGGCGCGCAATGAGCTGGCCACCACACAGGCAGAGGCGGCCAAGAAAATTGCGGAAGCGGAAGGCGACGCAAAGTCGTTAGTGACCAGGGCCCAAGGAGAAGCGGACGCCAATCGGATACGCCAGAATTCACTGACTCCACAACTTCTGGAATTACGGCGCATTGAAAACAATCGTGCGTTGATCGACAAATGGAACGGAGCGCTGCCGACGGTGCAGTCTGGACAGGGAAGCGGAATGATTCTGCAACTACCGAAGCCGGAGTGAGACGTCAGGTTAGCTACAGACACCTTACTGGCAAAGAATTGGCGAAAGCCCGGTTATTGACATTTTAATGAAAAGTACTATTGACCTGCCGTTTTGTCGGGACTAACTTGGGTCTCCCCATTGGAAGCCTTTGAGTCGAGGTGAGGCATGGCCGTCGCTAACCTGGTAGTCGATGAATCCGTCAAGCAGAGTTTACTGGAGCGTTGGACGAATATGCGTGGACACCAGCGCGTGACTACCAATGTGAAGTTGCGTGTGGAATGGGACGAGGGCCCTACGCTGCAGAACGTGAATGCGGTGACAGTGGATGTAAGCAGCTCTGGTTGTAAAGCGGTGGTTGCCGGCGATCTGCGATTACATCAGCGCGTTAAGCTTATTCATGCTGCCAGCGGCCGCCGTACAGATGCTCAGGTGGTATGGCGAGGGCATGAAGCATGGGATGCGGGCTTCGTTCTGGAACACCCGGATCCCACGTTTTGGGAATAGTTTTTCAGCGCTCGCTGCGGTAATTTTTTGAGTTTGAATTCTTCTTTGGTACTCCTCTATTTCATTCACGTAATCCCTGCCTTCGCGATTTACAGCCTTGCGAGTTAATCCGCCAAAATAAATTCGGAGTGGTGGCAAAAAAATTGCGTGGATGCCGCGACACGCAGTCGGCATCCACGCAATGGCAGGTCAACTGTTAAAGGGGTGCTAAAAGGTGATCTTCAGTCCTACTTGGACGTTGAAGGCTTCTCCGGGGCCGATGCCCGGAGCGCCGTTGTAGTCGCCGATGGTGTCCGCAGTAATTCCAAAACCGCTGCCGAGACCGCCGCTGGGCGGCGCGAGATTGGCGCGGTTAAACAGGTTGTAAAGTTCGACGCGGAACTGCGTGTTGATGCGTTCGGTTATTTTCGTGTTCTTGATGACAGAAAAGTCCACGTCGGCGAATCCCGGGCCGTAGAGATAATTGCGCGGCAAATTGCCATACGTTCCCGGAGCCGGTTGCGCGAAAGCCGCGGGATTTACCCATTGAATTCCCGTCTTGCTGAAAGCATGAGAGACACCCGCGTAGGGATTACCAACCAGGTTGGGACGCTGCACACCTTCATCGGTGCCGGTATTGTCCGTGGAAGTTGTGGCGTTAAACGGCTGTCCGGTGTGAAAAGACAAAAGGCTGCTGAGTTGCCAACCACCGAGCAGCGGTTTGAAGTGAGAAGGACTTGGCAAGTCGTAATTTAGAAGAGAGGTGAAGTTGTGCCGCGTATCGAAGTCGCTGTTCCCGTAATCGCCCTGAATGTAAAAACTATTTTGGGGAACGGCGCCGCGATAAGCAGTCATGTCGTCGAGGGCATGCGCCCAAGTGTAGGTGAATTGAGAAGTGAAACGGTGCCACTCACGAACTTTCAGGATGGCCTGGAAGGAGTTGTAGTTGGAGTTTCCGTTGCTTTGAATTTGGTTGATGATTCCGAAGTCCGGGAATTGTGCGAAGTAGGGACGGCTGGCCTGCTTCGCGGCTGCCGCTGCGGCAATTTCCGCAGGAGTTACTGCGAGAGCCTGGGCTGGTGAAGGGGCGGCCTGGTTGATGTCCTGGGTGGTCAACAGGCGATGAGCGGCGCTGCCGACGTAGCCGACTTGCAGAAGCAGCGATCTACCGAGCCCTTTCTCGATATTGAGGTTGTAATTGTAATTATAGGCATTGCGGAAATCCTGGCTGACAGAAAAAATGTTATAGACCCGCCCGCAGCCATTTCCAGTAGGGCACAGGCCTCCGGCAGCTGGGAAAATCGGCTGGCCGGCTACGATTGGGCTCGCGCCACTGACGGGAGCGACAGTATCCACCGGGCTGGCACCGGCTGGGTTGCCTTCCAAGCCGTTGGGAGCACCGTTTGCGGGGCGGTTGTCGAGGAAAGGATTCAAATTGGGCGTGTCGAAATAAATTCCAAATCCCGCCCGGATCACGAGGTCGCCACTTTCCTTGGGTTTATAGGCGAATCCCAATCGTGGAGCAAAATTTTTAAAGTCCTTTGGATACACGCTGGAGATGCCGGCGCCTTGGAAGACCAAACCACCTTTGCTGGGAATAAATACGGAAAGATTTTTTTTGTCGTTGCCCAGCGGACCTTCATAGTCCCAACGCAGACCGTAATTCACGCTGAGTTTGCGGTTGACCTGCCAGGCATCCTGAGCAAACAGCGCAAATGTTTTTACGAAGACCAACCGCGTGGGATCGCCCAAGGCGATGCTGGAACGGTTGGGATTTAAGTAACCGCCAAGAAAGTCTGCCAGGCTCAAAACGTTAGAGTCGTTAGCGCTTCCTGCCCAAGGGCCTTGCGTTCCGTCGAATCGCAGGGTGCCCAAACCGTGGCGATGGTAGAACTCTTCAAGCTGGGCGCGGCGGAATTCTCCACCAAAGCGGAACTGATGCTTGCCGACGGTGTAGGAGACGACGTCAGTGAGATGGCCAGTGATATCTTCACGGCCCTCCGGAGGCGTTTGGCCGACGCCGTCGAAGCCGGTGATGGCGATGTTAGGAGCGCCCGTCAAACCGGTGGCGTCGAAATTGGGAGAAAGATTCAGGCCGTACGACGAAACCTGGAAGCCGTGGTTTTCGTCATTAAAAATTTGGCGGAAATAATTGACGCCGGCGAGGACTTGGTTGGTGACGCGCGGCGAAAGGACGGAGTTCCAAGAAACGGCATAGTTGGAAACGTGGATGGGCGCGACCTCATAATAATACTTCAGCTCAGAAGCTGCTTCAGACAAAGCCGAGCCGCCGACCGGAGCGACCTGGTTGCCTTGTCCCACGAAGTAGTGAACGGAGAGGGTGTTCTTATCGTTGATTTTGTAATCGAGCTTGGCGAGTCCGTTGTAGCTGTAACCAAATTCGGGATCGGGACTGGTGTAATTGTTAGTAGAGGCCGGCCCTGTTAGCGCATAGCTGGGCCAGAGATTGGCAAGTAAGGCGGCACTCACTGGATTTACGGGAACGTCGTAGGCAGCCAACACCGCTTCGGCTTCCGCTTGATACGCGGCGGAAGGTTCCGTGGCGCGTCCCGGCAAACCGATCGTGAATCGTTGCTTTTCAAAGGTGGCAAAATAGAAGAGGCGATCCTTGATGAAAGGCCCGCCGACGGAGAAGCCGTACTGGTAATTGCGATTTTTCTTTTTTGAATCCACAAAAGGCGAAGCGGCTGCCAGAGCTTCATTGCGATTGAAATAGTAGACGGAGCCGTGAATGCTGTTGCCACCGGACCTTAGTGCCAAGTCAACAGTGCCACCGGGATTGCGGCCTGCTTCGGGGGCTGATTGCGTTTGCACCGTAAATTGGTCAACGGCGTCGATGGGCAGGACGATTCCCGCGATGCCGGACACACCGCCCTGGTTGACGGCCGGAATGTTGTGCCATAGATCGTTGTTGTCCACGCCGTCAATCTGCCAGTTCACCTGATTGGCGCGCGTGCCGTTCAGCGAGCCGTAGCCGCCCGCGGAGTATCCGGCAAAGCCGGGAGTAACGGAAATCAGCTGCGTGAAATCACGTCCATTTAGAGGCATGTCCTGAAGAGCTTCACCGGTAACGGTGGTGGTCTGCGTTTCTGTAGTGGTATCAAGGGAAAGAGTCGCTGCGGAGACCTCGACGGTAGTTGCTTGTTGCGACATGATGAGTTTGACCGGCAAGGTGTAGATAGATCCCTGGGTGACCATTACATTGTCGACGGTCATCTCCGGGAAACCCGAGGCCACAACGCTAACGACATACGTGCCGACCGGCAAATCTTGAAAAACGAATTGGCCATCACTGGTGGTGGTCGTAGAGGTGGTCACGTCCGTAGCCTTGTTCTTAGCTTTGACTTCGGCGTCGGGAATTACGGCACCGCTTGGGTCCGTGACGGTGCCGTTGATGGCGCCTCGATAAGTCTGTGCAGTGGTCGAAAGCGCCAGAGAAAACACTACAAGTACTATCGATAAGAATCGCAGCATTATTTTTATTCACCTCACGAGCGAATTTTTAGACACACGTATACCCGACTGCTTTTGCAGCAGTTTTTGTCATTCCCAGCGGCGACTGCCTCGACGCAGTCACCGCCAGCGAAAATTTGGGATATCTAGATAGAAGGACGGCAGCGCATAGCTACTGATCTATTTCCTGTTAGCACCCCGGCCAACTCGCGAACTAAACAAAATGCATAGCAATTCATTGTGAGGCGGATGCTGACGCCAATTTGGCAGGTAGTCAAAGGCAATGAATAAATTAGGTAAATCAATAAATATGATTCCGAAGTAATGGGTGTGAGTGTGTTGGTGGCGGCTGGTCTGCACCCAGAATTCAACAAAATCAATTTGAGCACGAAGAAAACAAGATCGACAGAATTGCGACAGGTGCGAAAGAACTGCTCGACAATGGGTGCTCCGATGGTCGATAAATAACGGGCCAAGGTTGAGGGGCTTCGAGGAATGGCGACCGCAAAATTAAAAAATGTGTTAATTACCGGCGCGACCGACGGCTTGGGTAAAGCTGCGGCGTTATTGCTGGCGCGACACGGGTATCGGGTTTTTGCGGCGGGGCGTTCGGCGGAAAAACGCCGCCACCTGGATGAGTTGGCGCGCCGGCAAAAGCTGTCGCTTGAAACACTGGATATGGATGTCTGCGAGGATGCCTCGGTGAAGGAAGGCGTGGCGTCGGTTATCTCCAAGGCGGGCTCGGTGGATGTGCTGATCAATAACGCGGGGATTATTTATGTGACTACCGTCGAAGACACGAGCATGGAAGATTGGCGGCGGCAGTTTGAAACGAATTTTTTTGGCGTGGTGCGCGTTACACAGGCGGTTCTGTCGCACATGCGCACACGGCGTCGCGGACGCATTCTGATGGTGAGTTCCGTTTCGGGGATTATCACGCCGCCGACGCATGGTCCTTACAGCAGCAGCAAACATGCGATGGAGGGGTTGAGTAACGCCTTGCGATTGGAGATGTATCCGTTCGGAGTCGAGGTCATTCTCATAGAGCCCGGCTACATCGTGACCAATCTGCAGAACACTGCCGCGGAGTTAATGGAACCCTACGCGGACAGGATTACCGCCGGGCCTTACTCCAGGATTTATTCCGGAGCATACGCGGGGGCTACGAGCGCGCGAAAAAAATCGAAGACCACGCCAGAGGATTGTGCGCGGGTCATGTTGGCAGCTATTGAGGCGCCTACTCCTAAAGCGCGGTATGGAGTGACTTCGCTCGCGACATTGGCGAAGTGGGCAAAGCGTTTGCTCCCAGATAGCGCGATTGACGCTTTGATTCGGCGGAGATATGGGATTGTTCGTGACCGATCGGACGGGAATTGAGACCGTTTTTCGTGCTGGTTATTCTCCGGGATTTTTAAGGGTTGGTGACCTGGAACGATAGGCTGTTTTCGCGCAGTGCTTCCCATTGCTTGGCCCAGGCTTCGTGAACGGGGCTTTCCGCGTAATCGGCTGCGGCTTCCGCGCTGGCGAACTCGATGGCGTAGACGCCGCTGAAATCCCTGATCTGATTACGATTTGTTTTCAGCCAGATGTTTTTTACGCCGGGGATTTTGCGCGCCAGGTCCTTGATGCCATCCAGGGCCTTCTGACGGTCGTTCTCGGAGGTAGCGTCTTTAAATTTGTAGACCACCACATGCAGGACAGTTTTGGGTTGACCAAATTTATTTTGCGCGGAGACGTTTGTGGGGCGCAGAGATCCCACAGCTATTCCGGCGCCGAATAACGACGCACATAATACGATCTGCAAGCCAAGTTGTTTGATGGATACCACGCTCTCTCCTCCTGTTTCGATAAGCATTTAGTTTAGGTGCGCTGATGCGCGCGAAGCAATTGGCGATGCTAGCTTGCAAGGACACGCAACAACTAATCACTAGATGTTTGACGCGGCGATTGGAGGAACGTGGCGGATGGTACGAAGCGATAGCGATTGACGCGGCGGCGGAATGGCGAGTTTAAGTAGTCCCCGATGCGTTGCTGTTGGCGGCATGGTTTGCTTGGCGATGAGCTTCCGCGCAGACGCGAGCGCGATTGAGCAGCAGTTCGCGCTCACGTGCGTTGCGGGTTAGCGATGCGGCGCGTTCGAACTCCGTGCAGGCTTCGTCGTTGCGGTCGAGTTTAGAAAGAAGGTCGCCTCGCACACTAGGCAACAGATGGTAGGTCTTGAGCGACGGCTCTTGAGTGAGGGGCTCAACGATTTCGAGTCCGGCCGCGGGACCGAAAGCCATCGCGACGGCAACGGCGCGATTCAGTTCAATGACGGGTGACGGAGAGTATTCGAGGAGCTCCTGGTAGAGCGACGCAATGCGTGCCCAGCCGGTGTCGGCGGGAACAGTTGCTCGCGCGTGACACGCGGCAATGGCGGCTTGCAGCGTGTATGGCCCGCGTGCGCCGCCGAGCTTCTGGGAACGCTCCAATGCAGCTAGGCCGCGGGAGATCAGCAGCTGATCCCATCGCGAGCGGTCTTGATCGAGCAATAAAATAGGCTCTCCTGCAAGGCCTACGCGGGCTGCGGCGCGCGAAGCCTGAATCTCCATGAGCGCGAGGAGTCCGTGTACCTCTGGTTCGGCGGGAGCCAACTCCGCCAGAATACGGCCGAGGCGGAGTGCTTCGTCGCAGAGGGCGGGGCGCATCAGGTCATCGCCTGCGGTGGCGGAGTAGCCCTCGTTGAAGATTAAGTAGATGACTTCGAGTACAGACGACAAGCGCTCGGCTAAATCGGCTTTTCGGGGAAGTTCGAAAGGGACGCGCTTTTCGGCGAGGGTGCGCTTGGCGCGCACGATGCGCTGGGCGATGGTGGGTTCCGGCACGAGGAATGCGCGAGCGATTTCGTCGGTGGTCAATCCGCCTAGCAAGCGAAGTGTGAGCGCGACGCGGGCCTCGGCCGTGAGCACCGGATGGCAGGCAACGAATACGAGTCGCAGCAGGTCGTCGCCGACGTGATCGTCGATCGCGGATTCCAAATCAGACACGGCGGCCTCCTGCCGGGCATCGACTTCGCGTCCGAGTTCTTCGTGCTTACGCTCAAGAAGTTTTTTTCGGCGGAAGGTGTCAATGGCGCGATGCTTCGCCGCGGCCATGAGCCAGGCGCCCGGATTATCGGGGATGCCCGACTCTGGCCAACGCTCGAGAGCGGCGACGAGCGCATCCTGTGCGAGATCTTCCGCGAGGCTGACGTCACGCACCATGCGCGCGAGTCCGGCGATGAGCCGCGGCGACTCAATTCTCCAGACGGCGTCGATCGCGCGATGGATGTCGGTGGGCATGACCACCAACGATCAAAACATCTTTAAATCGCGCGCGCAACCTACGGAGCTTTACGCAGGTATATCGCGCCGGGATGCAGTTATGCTTTGGGAGGAAACTCTTCCGGTCCGTACAGCTGGCGGACTTCAGTCTCGCCTTCCCAGCCGGGCCAGTGTTGCCGGTGAAGATCCATGAAATGCTTCGCTCCCTCGAGGGCTTCCTCTTTGGACTTAAGGTCAAAGATTGCGAAGCCGCCGACAACCTCCTTGGTTTCGGTGAAGGGGCCATCAATGACGGAAACTTTTCCGCCGGAAAGTCGAACGCGATGGCTCTGCGCGGTTGAGGCAAGTGCTCCGCCCATGACCATGGTACCGTTCTTGACCGCTTCCTCAGTGATCCTGTCGATGGCATCCATCAATGCCTTGGGTGGTGGGCCAGAGTTTTTGCCTTCGCCGTGTTTAACCAGCATCATGAATCGCATTGTTTTTCTCCTTTTGGTTTTGACCGGTGTAATTCGCCGGGTGATTTTTTTGGTTCTATCTATAGGTCGAACGTAGAGCAGATAAATCGACAAGCTCTTAAACTTTTTTAGCGCGAAATTACTGTTTGCTTTTGGCCGATTGGGCACGCAGTCTTTCTTCCTGGGCCTTGAGTTCCGGAGTAAGTTGGGCGCCGAAATCCGCGGCCTCGAATACCGGGCGAATTTCAACTTCGGTGCCGCCATCAAATGGGGCGCGCTTGAGCCACTCCACGGCTTCTTCGATGGACTTCACCTGCCAGAGCCAGTAGCCAGCGATGAGTTCCTTGGTCTCGGCAAAGGGACCATCGATCACGGTGCGCTGCTGTCCAGAAAACTTGACGCGTTTGCCTTTCTTGCTGGCGTGCAAGCCATTCGCGTCGAGGAGCACACCTGCCTTAACCAATTCTTCATTGAACTTCCCCATGGAGGTAAGAAGCTCTGCGCTGGGCATGACACCGGCTTCAGAGTCCTTGCTCGCTTTGACAAAAACCATAACTCGCATCGTAATTCTCCTTTTGACTTGGATTTGAACTCGCTTCACTTCTACGTCGAACGAAAGACAGCAAAATCGACAGGTGCGTCCCATAAGCTGCAAAATTGTTGTAAGCGGCTAAAAACACTCACTTTGGCTCGGGGCCGTATTTCAGGCTAGGCCGCCCCGCAAACGACAAGCAGCAGTTGCCGGAGTGACAGCAGGGTTTGGACGGATAGGAAAAGCTGCTGGTGAGCCAAAATGTAGCTTCCTAGAGCATGGCAGCCAGCCAAGATGATAGATGGGGCGAACTTTAGAAGCTCGCAGGTCAGGGCGCAAATAAGATGGCTGAATTGAGCTGCGGCCTCGTCCAGCGGATCTGCGCACAGGAGAAGAGGCACCAGCCCGAACACTGCGGTGACCTGTGCTTTAGGAGATGGAGAGGTTGTCTTTTGGATTGCCATGTTGACCTCCGGATTTATGTTTTTTGCCGACTCACTTACACGTCGAACCAGAGGCGTGGAGATCGACAAGCGGACTGAATTTTGGATGAATTTTGTTATCTGGAAATGGGAGTGATTTTCTAACCGTTAACGCGGAACAGGTATTTTTGCTTAGGCTGCGCTGTGCGCGGCCGTCCAGGCCTTCACCGTGGTGGATAACGCGGAGAGTACTCCGGAGTCGGTTTTGCCCGATCGCTTCAGAACGTGGAAGGAGTGGTCGGCGCCTTCGATGATATGCAGGACGGTTTGTGGTCCAAGGCTTTCACAAACAGGGCGCAATAACGATAAATCCGCAAGATCATCCCGAGTGCCCTGCAGAAAAAGCATTGGTAGGTTTACCAGATTTAAGTGTTCAGCGCGTTTGATTGACGGACGCTTGGGCGGATGTAGTGGAAAGCCAAAATATATTAAACCTCTGACGGCTTCTAATTTTTTTTCCGACGCGGCTAGAGAAGTCATTCGTCCGCCCATGGATTTGCCGCCGGCGAATAGGGGAAGATCCGGCGCTAACTGGGCTGCGGTTCGAACCGCGGCTGCCACCGTTGCGGTTAGCAGCGGTTGCTTGTCTGGGACTCCGCGCCGATGTTCCATGTAGGGAAATTGGTAGCGGAATGTTGCGATGTGGTCCTCGGCCAACTGATCCGCGGTTGCGGTCATGAAGGTGTGACTCATTCCGGCGCCGGCGCCGTGGGCCAGCACGAGAAGACATGTGGCGCTGGGGGGCAACAGCAGCAGGGCGGAAACTTCTTCTTTATCAATGACGGAAAATCGCAGATCGCGGACTTCGTTCATGGGGGTTCATTGCGGTTCGTTGCGCGGATTGTTCAGACTTGGTGTGAATTGAATTTGGTGCCCGAAAGAGGACTCGAACCTCCACTCCCTTGCGAGAACCAGGTCCTGAACCTGGCGCGTCTGCCAATTCCGCCATTCGGGCACAAGTGCGGTGCGTGAAGCATGCTAGAAATCACGCGTAGTGAAGCTTTTTCATTCTGCCCGGCGACCCCACCTTTGTCAACGAAGGCGGCTAGTTAGAGTTGCGTTGAACCGATTTCCACGGTACTTTCCTGCGTGCCTCAGAAATTAAAAAGCGGATTCAATTTTATTTTGTTAAACGGAGAACGTTCGATGCGAAAGTTCGCTTCAGGGATCGCGGTCACCGTCGGTCTGTGTGCGCTGCCCGTTGGGGTTGTTTGCGCGCAGACGAAGGATGAAACGCAAACAATTAAGGTGGAATCGGCCACAACGGAAGCGGCGAAGATCGAGCACTTCAAACCTGAGCAGCAGGCAAGCAAAGGCAGCGTCACGATTGGCGGGAACGTCATCAATTACGACGCGTTTGCGGGGACGCTGGTGGTGCACACGAAGGATTGGGATGATGTGCCACAGAACAGGGATAAGGACGACAAGAATCAGCCGCCCGAAGCCAGCATGTTTTACGTGGCGTACTTTAAATCCGATAGTAAAGGCGCGTCACGTCCGCTGACATTTCTTTACAACGGCGGCCCGGGGTCCTCGACGGTGTGGCTGCACATGGGGGCGTTCGGGCCGAAGCGAGTGATTACATTGGATGATTCGCACACGCCGGCGGCACCGTATTCGATCGTCAACAACGAGTACAGCCTCTTGGATGTGAGTGATCTGGTATTTGTAGACGCGCCTGGAACGGGATTCAGCCGCATCAGCGGTAAGGATCGAGAGAAGGCTTTTTACGGCGTCGATCAGGATGCGCAGGCCTTTGCCGATTTCATTACGCAATTTCTAGGGAAATACGGTCGATGGAATTCGCCAAAATATATGTTTGGCGAAAGCTACGGCACTACTCGAGCGGCGGTGCTGGCGAACGTGCTTGAAACGGAACGCGACGTCGACTTCAACGGCGTGATCATGTTGTCGCAAATATTGAATTTCAGTTTCAGCGCGGATCGTGCGGAGGCCAATCCCGGCGTCGAATTGCCCTATCAGCTGGTACTTCCCACCTACGCCGCGTCGGCGTGGTATCACCACAAGCTGCCGGGCCAGCATAAGGAGTTGACGGCGCTGCTGGCAGAAGTGGAGCGCTTTTCGATGACCGAGTACGCGCAGGCGCTTGAAGCCGGACCCACGCTAGCACCTGAGCAGCGGCGCGCAATCGTCGCGAAGCTTCACGAGTACACCGGGCTGCCTGCCGAATATATCGAGAAGGCGAACTTGCGCATCACGCCCGGAGAATTCGAGAAAACACTTCAAGACGACAGCGATACTACGACCGGCCGACTGGATACGCGTTTCTCGGGGCCCACTTTGGATCCTCTCAGCAAAGAGGCGGAGTACGATCCGCAATCGGCGGCGATCAGTTCGGCTTATGTTTCCGCGTTCAATGATTACGTTCGCAAGGAACTGAAGTTTGGGGAAAACCGGGGGTTCAAGCCCATGATTCGAATCTGGAGAACCTGGAATTTCCTACATCAAGGTCCGGGTGCGCCGCTGCCATTGCCACAGGCCACGAACGTACTGACGGACTTAGCTCTCGCGATGAAATATAACCCGGAGCTGAAAGTGATGTTGAACGCCGGGTATTTCGATCTGGCGACGCCGTTTTACGAAGGCGTGTATGAAATGCAGCATTTGCCGATTCCGGCCAAATTGCAGAAAAACATCGAATATCAGTTTTATGAATCGGGACACATGGTCTATGCGCACGAGGCTTCGGCAAAGGCGCTGCATGAAAACGTGGCAGCGTTCATCCGCAGGACGGAGAATACGAAGGGGAAATAAAAGCAGGGCGGGATGGTGGCCGCAGTCGCCGATTCCATTGGATTTAGCGCGAATTATGCGGATGCTCTGATTGTCTGTTTTAGGTTCATTGTGTGGATCGCCGACACTGGCTACCCGGCGGCTGGCCAGCTTGGAATTGATAATTCCAATACGAAGTAATAGATATTCGAATTCATGAGGGGTATACTCCAGCCAATACCTTGTCTGCCCGTTCGGGCAGGCACTGCAGATTGGCTCCTTAACGGAGGTCTCATGGAACCCAGTGCTATTTCCGGGCCCCTTTATTATCTGTTGATCGTCTGGGCGGTTGTTACGGGGATTTTTTTGCTCCTGTTGGTCTGGCGCACCTTGCTGGCCAGTCATGAGGGTGATCAGATCTTTCTGGACTCTGCCCAGGACCATATGGCTAGAGAGCAGCGAGAAGTCGTGGCGAAGATTATGAAGCTGCAGAAGCCCATAACCACTACGGGCATTACCGCGGGCACTCTGCTGTTGGTTATTGCGGGGATGTGGATTTATCAGGGACTGAAGAATTTCTAGCCAGCGCGCGAACAGGCGCCACTTCTAATTGAAGGGTAGTTTGAGCGGCCTTACCCGAAGCCTAGTGACTGGGTGGCTGGGTCGCTGCCCCGCTGGTTGACCCCGCATTTGTTGGGGGCACCATGGAGGTGTGATTGTGTACGATAATCCAGTGAGTATTTCTTTTCTCCAGCACTAAAGTAGTCTGCCCTTGCGCGGTGGTTGGGGCCCCGTCGGTGACGGCCGCAAAATCCCACTGATAACAAGCCCAGGCGAAGTTTCCGCTCACTTTGATCATGGTGTTCGAACGATCCATGCGCACCTGCTGCATGCGGGTGCGTTGCTGCTCGTAAATCGCGAGGTAATTCGTCCAACCAATGATGGGCGGGGCATAGGCACCATTGACCACGGTTACGTCATCGGCGTAATCCTTGTGGAGTTTTTCGACGTTGCCAACCTGCCAGGCGCCGAGCATTTCTGAAATCATGTAATCGATCTGGTTTTCATCGGACATCGGGACGAGGGGGTTAGTACTGTCCGCCGGTTGTTGTGTTTCTGATTTCTTTTTTTTATCTTTCTGCGCGGCGGCTGGGGAAGCGCAGGCCAATGCAAGCACGGCGATAATTGCCGCGGATAGCGCAAAGCGAAACATGCGTGAGGTTTCACGGGTTGAGAACAGAGTTTTCATTCCTTGCAAAACTCCTTTTGGACGAAGCGATTTTTCGACAGAACTGCTAGAGGATAGCACGCCAATTTTTGGACGCGGGCCGTGTGTCCAGTTGGTCTACTGTTTTCGTCTACTTACGGTTTTCGCCAGCGGCCGCTCTCGAAATTTGCGGGGGAATTCGGCCTGTTTCGCGCGAGACGCTCAGCAGATTGATAAACAGGCGGTACGCGCCGGGCACGCCTTCCGGCAGTTGACGAAAAAAAGCCAGGCCGGTGTAGATGTACGTTCCCTTGCCGTAATGGGTGTAAACCAGCCCGCCGTTTAGATCCGGTTCGCCCGGATCGTTCATGGAAAGCAGTGGCGTGTATTGAGCGTCGAATTGGCTCCAGAAATACAGGCCGCGCTCTTGTATCCATCCGTTGAAATCCTGCGGCGAAATTTTATTGGGCTTGGTGAGTATTGGATCGTCCTGCTTCAAGAATTTGACGGGTGAAGCTTCGTCGGTGATGCGCGGTAGCGGACTAGTGGGTTTTTCGGGGGAAATTTTTGCCGGATATGGCGCGTACTGAAATTTGTCCCAGGCGAAATCCCGTTGATACTGCACGAGGAGAGTGCCGCCGTTGGATACATAGTCCAGCAGCCGCTGATTCGCTCCAGCCAATTCGGTGCGAAGTTCATAGCCGCGCACACCCACAACGATGGCGTCGAAGCGAGCAAGATTGCTGAAGGCGAGCGCGGCGGCGTCCAGCATTTCGACTTGGATACCCAAACGTTCGAGAGCTTGTGGGATGGGCTCGCTCTCGGCCGAAATATATCCGATGCGTAGATCATCAGGCACGGTGGCATCAAAGGCGTAAACGCGGCATTGTGCGGGTTGGCTCCAAAGCAGCGTGGGCATGGAAGGAAGCGGGGCTAGCGAGGTAGAGAATTTTTCGTCGCCGCGCTGGGCAAATGCTGTCAGCGAATAGGTCCCGGCAGATAATTTTGTTGGAGGCGTGACGGTTAACTTCGCGTATTGATCGCCGGCTGCGGGGAATTGCAGAGTTACGGGCGAATTGACGGTCCAACCTTGCGGCACGGTGAGACCAACTTCGATTTTGCCTGGCTTGGTGGCGTACGAATGGACGCGTGAGAACACAGTAAATGGTTTTGTTGGCTTGGCTAACAATTCGATGGCTTGATCGGGTTCAAGTGCGAGGGTGTATGCGGGGACCATGCGCACTGCAACGCGATCAATGCGCGTAGAGGTTGCGGCGATATGAGTGACCGGTTGCTGCACTTGGATGGTGTAGCCCGCGATAGTTAATTCTTGTTGGGCAATTGCGAGCGGCGGCGGGTCCGGCTGTTGCTGCTGCCAGGGAGTTAATGGAGGAAGCGGCGCATCAATTAGCACGTTGAATTTCTTCTGGGTTTTTGCCGGCTCTGCGGTAGCGACTGTTTGAGTGGCTTTAGCGGGCAACACCAGCTGTATTTTTCCGAGTTCGCAGCCGGCTTCTTTTCTGCAATGCGCCTCAGCGTCCACCGTAAATGGCTCGCCGGCCACAACTTCACTTCTATCCGATTCCGCTAGAATCTCGAGGCCCGCGGCCAAGGCCAAAGCGCGATCCACGCGGCGTTGCGCGGAATGCAGATCGGCCAAATGCGCATCACCAGCGACCCAGTGCGCGGCGTGGCTCCCGCCGGGATACAGCGAAGTGATTTCTTTCGCCGCTTGGGCGATTGCCGAAGCGGACTGCTGCCAGCGAAGGGATAAGGCGTCTTCGTGCGCTTTAGCGAGATCCTCTTCTGCGTGCTGTAGAACTGGGCAGAAAAATGATGATGGAGCGCAGCCGTTGTCGGCGGCATCGCCACCTAAGGTGTGAAGCGGCTGGTCGAAAATGGCGGGGTCGATTTTTTTTCCGTCTTCGGAGACTAAGGCGATGGGGCGGTGAAGAAAGGGTGAGCCCAGGACGCCGGAGATCCCCTGGGTGCGGTGATTCGCAAATGCGTCGATGCCAATTTCGCGCCAAGTTTTTCCCCATAAGGGTGAGATTTCATCCAAGGGAAGTTGCAAGCTGGGTGGATTGGTAGGGCTTCCGCCGCTACGGTCAACATTGAGTACTTGTACTGGATGATCGTGGCCTCCCCAGGACGTTTCGAATTCCGCTGATAAGTAATTCGTTGATTCGGTGGTTGAAATTAGATTTGCAGTCCGGCCATACGAGGGATCGGCTGCCAGCATTAAGGCCTTGGGAGTCCACAGTCCTGCGGCTTGATGATGGCCGTGGCCGGAATGCACGCCGCCAAAATTGTTAATCACGATGTTTGGTCGAAAGGTGCGGATGACGCGCACCATATCGGCGAGAACTTGATCGCCCCAAACTTTTTCTGTCTCCTCAGGAGTTTTCGAGAAACCGAAGTCTTTAGCACTGGTAAAAAAGAGTTTTACGCCGTAGCCGCGTGTAGCGGCCAGCAGCTCTTGCGTTCGAATAAGTCCAAGCTGCGGAGCCTGCTCGGGACCGAGCACGTTCTGGCCGCCTTCACCGCGAGTCAGAGAAAGCAAGGCGACATCGGCGTTCAGGCCGCGAGCCAGATAGGTGAGCACCGCAGCGGACTCGTCGTCGGGATGCGCAGTGATATACAAAATGCGGGTGGTGACGCGCGCGCTGTCGATGGCTTCGACGGTTTCGTTGAGGCCCGGGCCGGTGCCCGGAGCGGGTGCAAACTGCGCGAAGAGCGGGGTTGCTGGAAAAAACGCGAGAATGGAAATTGCGAATGGTTTCAATACTGAAATTCTCAAGCACCCTCCGGCTCGGGGCGCGCCTCGGCGGCCGCGAAAGGCCATTGTCGCACTTCCCTGGCGCGGAGTAGAAATGCCAGGATTCCGAGGCCAATGACGAGCAAGCCCCATTTGCGTGCTGAGCCGGTGGCCCAGAACAGCGCGGCCCAGCCGCACATAGTTAAGATGGCCGGTAGCGGGTAGAGCCACATCTTGAAAGGAAAGCGTTCGGGTGGCCAACGACGGTGCAGCAGGATTAAGCCGATAGCCTGTCCGATAAACTGCACCAATAATCGGGTGGCCAGTATCGCGGCGATGACGGTGGACAGCCTGAAGAGCAAGCTGGATACAAAAGCCACGGCGCCAAGAAATAATAGCGAGACGTGCGGAAATTTCTTTTGCGGGTGCACGCGCGCAAAGATGGAAAAAAAACTGCCGTCCAACGCCGCGGCGTAAGGAACACGCGAATATCCCAGGAGCGCGGCAAAAATGGATGCGAAGGCGATCCATAACACCAGCATGGTGGCGATGCGAGCCGCGAATGGACCAGAAATGGTTTCCACGAAAGTGCTGACGAGGAATTGCGAATTCTGGGCTTTTTGCCAGGGCACCACACCGAGAATGCTGGTTTGCATGGCGAGGTAAAGAATCGCGATTCCCGCGATAGAAATAAAAATTCCGCGCGGAATATTTTTTTCCGGCTCGCGCAGTTCGCCGCCGAGGTTGCAGATGTTGTAGTAGCCCCAGTAGGTATACGTGGTGCTCACCATCGCGGCACCGAGTCCCGCGAAGAAAAGGTGCGACAGATGAAACGCGCCGGGCGGAAAAGAAAATGCGAGTGTGGGGTTAAAATGCGTTATGCCGCCGCCGATCAGCCAGATCATGGTGCCGATGACGCCGCCCCAGAGCAGCACGGATATTTTTCCGATGGTGGTGATGCGCCGGTATAAGAGCACGACGAGAAGTATGACGACCGCGCCGGAAATGGCCTTTTGCTGATAGGCAGTGAAGGGATGGAGATAGGTGGCGTATTGGGAAAATCCGATGGCGCCCGACGCGATTACCAGCGGAGCCTGAATCAAAGTTTGCCACACGAAGAGGAAGGACATGAGACGTCCCCACTTTCTGGGGCCGTAGGCTTCGCGCAAAAAAACATAACTGCCGCCGGCACGCGGGAGGGCGGCTCCCAACTCTGACCAGACAAAGCCATCGAGCAGAGCAAGCGCGGCACCGGCGGTCCAGGCGAGCAAGGCCTGCGGTCCGCCCATTGCGCGGATGACCAGCGGACTGACCACGAAGGGGCCGATGCCGATCATGTCGATCATGTTCAGGGCCACGGCTTCCTTCAAGCCGAGGCCGCGGACCAACCCGGGATCTTGTGTCGCTGAACTTGCGCCTTTGTTTGTTCGTGTTGCGGAAACGGATTTTTGTGGCGGCGTCATCGGTCCGCAGAGGATAGCAAATGGGCAGCGCGGCTCCTACGAACAAACGGACCAAGCGGAAGATTGGCGGTGCGGGGAGTGAGTCCATGCCGGTCGCATTGACCTTATCGTGCCGAGGGTGATAATCATGGAGGGTCGTGCGCAGCTTTCCTCGCGGGGCTGCGGAGCAAAGGTGGTCCAGCGCCGGTGTCTGGCTGCTCGGTGCATGGAGCGATAGTCAACGCGTGGCGGGGAATCGGCATCACATCCCAAAAGCAAATTGGCTGCACGCCCATCGTGTGTTGCAGCGATTACGTGGTTCGCTACGTCGAACTTGATTCCGGCGTATGCCTGGTTTCAATTGCAGCGATGAAGGAGTCTCATGAAGCGGTTCTGGACAGCCATGGCTGTCGCACTGGTATTCATCGTGGCAGTCGCCGGCTGCAATGATTACGGCAACACATTTCAAGCCAATACCGGGGCATTGATATCGTTTTTGTCTCCCTCGAACATCGGCGCGGGGAACCAGGATTTCACCCTAACGGTTAATGGCCGTGGGTTTGTGGCACAAACGTATGTCACCTGGAATGGGACAAAACTCAATACCACCGTCACCCTCGACTCTACCAAAACGGTCGTACTTAGCGTCACGTCGGTAGTGCCCGCGGCGTTGGTCGCTAAGCCTGGCACAGCTACCGTAATTACACAAAATCCATTTTCGGGCGCGGGCAACAACGGGCTGTCAAATCCGGTTACCTTTGTTATTAATCCGCCGCCCAATCCAATTCCCACGTTGACGTCGATAGCGCCGGCAACGATCGCGGCATGCGGAAGTTCTTGCACGAATTTGACTTTGGATCTGCAGGGA
>DASYJM010000192.1:0-1774 GCA_035996445.1 Candidatus Acidiferrum sp.
TCCACTCATAGCAAAGGCAGACATCCACTGAAGGGCCATCCTTCCCACCCGGATCGTCGATATCTCAGATCTTGTTCGGAAACGTAAGCGTTCTAGGAAAGGTTCCGTGGACCTCCGAACGGATGGTCGGCAACTCGGAAACTGGCCGCTAGAGAAGCAGCCGGTGGCAGCCGGCGGATAGCTGTCGCGAATCCCCTATCCACCAGCAAACCACACCGAGAGTTCTACCTCGCGACCAAAGGTTGGAAGAGTGGCGATGAATTCTTGCCCATTCGCAGCGCTCCCATTGATTTGCTTGATGTCTAAGCCGTCCCGAGGTAAGGTCCACATGGCTAGACGCCGCCCGTTCGTCATCGCGCCGCACCATGGCGCGAACCGGAAGGCCTTGATCGAGTAGCAGGCCGACGACGGTGCGTCCGACCGACCCCACTTGGCCGGCGGCCCCGGTTACCAATATCAATCCGTTATCTGCCATGCACCTTACTTCCTCACGCCCCAATGACGATTACGTCTTATTCGTTCATGGTGCTCTCACAGAGCACCTTCTATGTGCAGCTTGCCTAGTTTGGCGGCTTCTTCGGGCGTCTTCCCGTCCTGTCGCGCGACAATGTAGGCGGCGTACCACCCCGACCAATGGTGCTTCGGGGCGGTTGGTTCGTACTCGCCATGATGCTGCTCCGTCTCACGCAAAAGCTCTGTCAGCGTCGAGACGTCCAAACTGCTGAGTCCACGTCCGGGCAGGCGCGTTGTGATCTCCTGGAACAGCCAGGTGTTGCCATCTGGGTCGCTGAACGTAGCAAAGGAAAAGTAGCTGCGGTGACCGGGGTCCGGCCCACTGACCCGGCCGTCGCTTTCGGCACGGAATTGGGCGCCCGGTTTCGAAGCATGGAACACCTCGCTAACCTCGACACTGCGGGCAACGAGATCTTTGCGGGCTGCTTCGATATCGGAAACGATCAGGTAGAGACCCTGGGCGGAGCCCGGCGCGGCCGTCGTTATCTTCATGCCGAATTGAACCGAGCACCCCGACCCGGGAGGCGTGAATTGGACGACACGGAATCCATTGTCGAATGGGAAATCTGCATCGAGCCTCCACCCAAGCTTTGAGTAAAACGCTTTCGAGCGATCAACATCAGCGACTGGAATGACGATCACCTCGAACTTCATGTCCACTTTCGCGCCACTCGCGACCGGTTCGTTGTTAATTGCACTTGAGGCTGCCATTCTTTTCTCCTACGTATTCCCCTAAATCGAGAATTGAAGTCTTTTAAGGCATAGTTCGTCTTTTATCCAGTGATGGACCTATCATCCCCACGCGACCCGATCTGAAGCGCCCCGTCGTGGTCACGTCTACGGCGTTGGGTAGTCCCAAACATCGGGCGGCAGCTTATCCTTGAGCGATGCATACATGGCGTCGCGGAACAGTTTCAGAGCCGGATACGGCCGGAGGGCAATCGTGCGCTCCACAATCAGCCCCTGCTCGTTGTCCACGACGATCTCCAAGCTCTCGAACTTGTGGCCATCCATGGTCCCCACCCAGCGCAAGAAGGTAGTGCGCTCATCGAGCTTGAACTCGGCTGTATAAGTGCCGGAACCGCGCGTAGAGCTCGACTGAGCGAAGATCGCCGCGCAGAAGTCACGCCCCTCGATCGGCCGTGCCAGGATCGGGCTGTTGAAGACGATGTTCTCGGCAAGCAGCTCGCCTACCTGGGCGACGGTATGCTTACCGTATTCCCGTAGTTTGCGTAAAGGATGCACTATGATTCCTCCTATT
>DASYJM010000193.1:0-3449 GCA_035996445.1 Candidatus Acidiferrum sp.
TCAACATGCGCAAATCGACTACCGGCTCTTTCTCACGTAACTCCCAGATAATGGCGGAGATAATTCCCACCAGCATCAGCCCGAAAAATATGCGGATGAAGTTCGAAGACAGCCAGTCGTCGCGCTGTCCCTTGTCCAGAATGATCTGCATGCTACCCAAACCCAAGCTGATCAAGCCGATACCGATGTAATCGATACGGAAGCCGCTCTTCAGACTGGCACGCTTCATATGTGGGGGATCGCTGACCAAAAGATTTGTCAGGATCAACGAAATGATGCCCACCGGCACGTTGATGTAGAAAATCCAGCGCCACGAAAAACTGTCCGTAATCCAACCGCCCAGCCACGGGCCGATGGTAGGGGCCACGACCACTGCTAGACCGTACACGGCGAAGGCCATGCCTCTTTTTTCATAGGAAAACGTGTCGTTCAAGATGGCTTGTTCGCTGGGCTGCAATCCGCCGCCACCCGTACCCTGCAAAATCCTGAAAAATACCAGCATGCCGAGGCTCGGCGCTAACCCGCATAAAAACGAACTAACCGTAAACAGTGCCACGCAGGACATGTAAAAGCGCTTGCGTCCAATCAAACTGGAAAACCACCCAGACAATGGCAGCACAATCGCGTTCGACACTAGATACGACGTCAGCACCCAGGTGGATTCATCCGAGCCGGCCGACAAGCCCCCAGCGATGTGCGGGAGCGCTACGTTGGCGATCGACGTATCAAGAACTTCCATGAAAGTTGCGAGCGTCACCGTAATCGCGATCACCCAGGGGTTGATCGAGCCGTCCGGCATTCGCAATTTCGATAGAAGTTTGTGGCGCATCGCCTTCGCTGCTTCCTTCTTTGCAACTACCCAACAAATTTTCTGGTCTGACCGCTAGTCGGTTATCACCGTCACGTCCGCATTCATCCCCGGCCGCAATATAGCTTTTTGCTCCGGAATTGGATCGACAATGATCTTCACCGGGATGCGTTGGACCACTTTCACGTAATTTCCTGTCGCATTCTCGGGCGGCAGCAAACTCAACATCGCGCCCGTGGCCCCGGCTATCGAGTCGACATGCCCGCTGAACGTTTTCCCGTAGGTATCGACTTTGACTTCGGCTTTTTGTCCCGCACGCATCTTCTTAAGTTGCGTCTCTTTAAAATTTGCTGTCACCCACACGTCCTGCAGCGGTACCACCACCAGCAAACCCTGCCCCGGTTGCACGATCTGTCCGATCTCCACTTGCTTGTGCGTCGCTACGCCATCGACCGGTGCCACAATTTCCGTGTAGCTCAAATTAAGCTGCGCCGCTTCCACCATCGCGCGCGCCTGTTCCACTTTCGCGAGCTTGCCCTGTGCATCCGCCGTCCTCATGCTCACTTGTTGGACATCGGCACGTGCCGAGGAAACACCGGCCCGCGCCTGTTCCACTCTTGCCCTTGCGGCGTTCAGCTGTGCTTTGGCGATATCAATGGCGCTGGTTGCCTGCGCAATCTTTTCTTGCTCCGCGTTCCGTGCGCTCGCCGTCGCGTCTGCATTGGCTTTCGCGGCATCAAATTGCTGCTTCGATATTTCGCCCTTTTCCATTAACGGTTTGTAGCGTTCCAGATCGGCCTGCGCGAGTTGCGCATTTGCTTGCGCCTTCGCCACGTTGGCCTGCGCATACGCCAGATCGGAATTTTGCGCCTGCGCATAGGCTGCTTGCGCCTGCTCCAAATCCGCTTCGGCGCCCAGCAATCCCGCGTTCGCATTGGAAGTTCCGCTTGTAACGTTTTCGCGGGTCCGTGGAACGTCCACGGTCGCCGACTGCGCCTCACTCTGTGACAACGCCAGCGCTGCATTGGCGTTATCCAACGCTGCCTGGTAATCGCGCGGATCAATCTTCACTAAAACTTGTCCAGCTTTGACCGGCTCGTTGTCGTGCACCAACACTTCCGCTACGCGGCCGGAAATTTTTGCTGCAATTGGCGTGATGTGTCCGTCCACTTGTGCGTCGTCCGTCGATTCACGATCGCGGTAATACAGAAAAAGTCCGATCGCCACGGCCACAAGCAAAATCGCAGCCACGATCAGGAGCCGCTGCACCTTGGGATTCTTCAGTCCCTTAGCGGGTTCGGGAACAGGCGGTTCCTCCAGCGTCATCGGAACTCGCGGCGCATTCTCCAGCCCGACTTCGATTTCAATGCTCATCTTTTGCTAGCCCCTTACTTCGAGTAAACCCGTTCCATCTGCCCCACGGACCGCGCCAAATCCGCACGCGCCTGGTTAAATCGGTAAAGCGCCGCAATCTGGTTGTCGTTTGCACGGGCCAGCGAATCCTGCGCTTGAATCACTTCAATATTGTTGGCCACACCCGCGCGAAAGCGGTCGCGCGCTTGATCGACTTCCTCTTTCGACAGTTGCACGCCAAGATTCGCTACCTGCACTTGGCTCCTCGCGGAGGTCAGGTTGATCAGCGCGTTCTTTACATCGAGCCCAATTTGATTACGCAGGTCGGCTTGCTGTTGTTGCAGTCTTTCTATTTCCAAATCCGCCCGGGTCGTCTCCGCGCGAATTCGGCCACCGGTAAAAAGC
Source organism: Candidatus Acidiferrum sp. (assembly GCA_035996445.1). Classification (GTDB taxonomy): domain Bacteria; phylum Acidobacteriota; class Terriglobia; order Acidiferrales; family UBA7541; genus Acidiferrum. The sequence goes on from DASYJM010000193.1 coordinate 2,567, forward strand.
GGCATGCTCAAGGCCACTTCGTAGTTGTATGTCGGTATACCGCTATTTAGCCGCGTGCCCTGGTACGCCCAGTCACCATCGACTCTCACGGCTGGTAATCGCGCATCCCACGCCTGTTTTTTCTGCCATTGCGCCGCTTTGATCTGGTCGTTCAGTGATTTCCATTCAAAGCGCGCCGAAAGCGCTTGCTCGATGCTTGGTTCCACTTCCGGCTGCGGAGTTTCGAAATAGCCCAGAGAGTCGGCGAGTTCAATCGTCTGCCGCGGATCCAAATTTAAGTGGCGGCTTAAAGCAAAAAGGGAAGTTTCGCGGTCCGCTTCCGCTTCGAGCAATCGTTGCTTCTCGTTTTGCAGCTCCACGTTTGCGCGCAGCGTATCAATGCCTGTGCCCACGCCCTCGTGCTGCAAATCAGCGGCTTGGTTATAGAGCGCTTGCGCCAGGTCCACTCGAGACGTTGATGCCTGCACCGTCGCAACCGCGCGCAGCGTCCCGATATATTGCGAGACGACTAATAGAACCACTTGCTCGCGCGTTGACAGGCTGTTCGCCTTTTGCGCGCTAGCAATGGACCGCTCTGCTTGATACCGGCGCCACAGCGTCAGATCAAACACCGGCGCGGAAAAGGAAGGCCCCGCCTGAAAAACTTGAATCGGTCCAATGTGCTGGGGAAATCCGGGAATCGGTTTCCCGAACTGGCTTTCGATATTCACGCGGCGGACTGCGTCGCTGGTCTCCAATTGCGCTTGTGGCAACAAGGCCGCGCGCGCCACGTTCTTGTCCTGGACAGCTTCCGCCGCCTGAATTACCGCGATCTGCGCAGTAGTGTTCTGCTTCAGCGCCAGCGCCACAGCCTGATCCAGTGTGAGCCGCAATGTCTCTGTTG
>DASYJM010000194.1:0-2771 GCA_035996445.1 Candidatus Acidiferrum sp.
AGACCCAGGAAGATCGATCGAGGGTTGTACGCCGGTGCAACTTCGCGTGAACGTCAAGGCGTTTCGGCTCTTTACGCTGCACCACACGCCACCGGCGTGCCCCAAAGACATCCGCGATGCGCTAGCGCTGCCGTCGCAGATAAGGCCTTGCGCACGCTACGATTTCTGCTGTGATTTTCGGACTAAGCGAAATAACTGCAAAATTGCTTGACTAGATCGGGGGCGACGCGCACCGTAAGTACAGCATCTCCTCCCGCCTTGGCAGCTTCCCCGCCGATTTCTAGCTCCGAAGAATACCAACTCGTCAGCCATGCTCCTTTCACCCACAGATCCGGGCTGCGGGTGCGGTACGTTTTTTCCCGGTTAACTCAAGGATACCCAATCATGCTGTATCGCGACCAACCACAAGTAGTTGTTCACTCCCTCGACCCGCTGGAGAACATGAGCGCATTCCTTCAGGGGGTCCTCGCAAGACAACAAACGAAAAGCCAGGAGGCGAGTTCACCAATCAGGATTGATGTCTTGGAGGACGGCAGATCGTACATCGTGAAAGCTGAGATTCCAGGCGTTCAAAAGGAAAATATTCGCGTTGCCATAGAAGGGAATCAGGTTTCCATCACCACAGACCCTAACGCGCAGGCAAGCAAGGAGTCAGTCGAGAACAAGGCGGCAGGTCTGACCCTGCTGCACAGCGAGAGATATCGCGGCGCGCAGTCCAGAACCTTTGCATTGGCCCACGAGGTCGACGAGAAGGAATCGCAAGCCAAGTACGAAAACGGAATCCTGACGTTGACGCTACCCAAGAAATCCAGCGCCAGGGTGAAACAGCTGAGCATCGAGTAAGGAACGACACCGGCGGCGTAGCCATGGGGGGGAAACGGCCGCCGGTGCCGTTTGTTTGTCCACGCGGGCACTCGCAGACGCGCACGATTTCTTGCCGCGGACGTTTCGGTCTGAGAGCGAAGGCTAGGGGTGGGAAGTTGTTTGTTGAAGCAATCGCTCGGCGAACGAGGGTCCGATCAAGTTAGCCAACAACTCGTAGAACGTCTGCGGAAGGGCACCGCCACCAGCGGCCGCGTTAGCGCTGCTCTGCTTGGCGAGTACATATTCAATGCTGCGAGATCCATGGCCATCTGAACGCCTTCATGCGTGCCCGCCAGCCAAGGGTGGACCTGCCCGGCGTGGCAGAGACTGCGCCAGTAAAGTGCTGCGACGCCTCCGTATCCAATGATGGGAGAGAGAGCGGCGTCGACCCTTTGCCATGTCGAGACCATTGAGGCGGCGATTTGCGGCGCATCCGCATCTTTTCTGGCGAGGTGCGTCCGAGTAGCTGCTAGCAGACTGCGCTCATGGATTTCCATAGGGATGCGTCCCCGACTGCTTTACAACCATCGCGCGGTCTTGCACAACTAGCGCGAAAATGAAATTCACTTCAGCCTACGGAGGGCGGTGAGAATCTCCTCATCGACGCCCTCGGGTCGGCCGTGACTGAACTCCACGAGTTGTGGTTCGGTGAGGGTCACCGTTTGTTTTTTTCCCGAGCTCGAGAACGTGAACGTCCAATTTTCGCCACGCTTGGGGGATCCGAGATTTCCCACAAAGAAAGTCACCTCCCAATCTAGTTGCATGGTGTATTTGTCGGCGAGATGCCTCAAACGCCGGGCGATAGCCGCCTCAATCTTGACAGCCTCCTCCCGCGGGTACGTCTTTGCATCGGTCATACTGGGACTCCTCCTTTGAGGCCAGGAGAGTGCACCGAATCAAATCACTAAGAATAGGGAGTTACAGTTGGGGGTTACACACGAGGCTTGGGAGTCGGCCTCGAGGCTCCATAGCGTTTTTTTTCTGCTTCCCACGCTCGCAGAGTGGCTAACTCCTTCTCAAGCTCTCCAATACGCTTATGCGCCGCGAGCAACTCGGCCCGCAAACCAGAGATTTCGGCTAGATCAGGCATGGTGATATTCCTTGGCGCTACGTGTGGGGAAACAATCATCTTACTCCATCGAGGAGACGCTGCCGGGGGATCGTCAGTTCGATTGAACGGGCCAACCCCACTACTGATCGAGCATTCGGGCCGGATGAGCGGCTGCTGTGTGACGGTAAAGTGGGCGAGGAATTACAGGGAGCAGTAATTTGTATAGGCGGAGGTTATCGTCCTGAATGACGCGCCAGCGAATGCGTGCGCATTCTATCTAGTCGCTTCCCTTCCTTCGCAACAGGCTTTTACTGGGTACGCTAATTCTCTTGGATTAGCGGGCTTAACCAAATGCCAGTCGAACCCCGAGAACCTGGCTAAGGCGATATCCCGTTCGCCTGAATAGGCCGATACGGCAATTGCAGGGGTGTGTGGCAGCCGTTGGAGGTGTGCTCGGACGAGCGAAGAATTTGCATGAACAGCTATCCATCAATTCCTGGCATGCCGATATCAGAGACTACTACCGTCGGGTCCCAAGCCGCCCATTGTTGCAGGCCCTCTTCGTCGGAAGCGGCCTGTTTTACTTCGGCCCCCAGCATCATAAAGAAAAGATCCAGGCTGTCGCGAATGTCGGCATGATCGTCAACGATGAGCACACCTTTGCACCGTCAAGGCGGGGGAGCGCACCTAAATCGGGCGTTTGCATCAGCGGTGTACTTAGTAAGAATCGAATGCTCTACGATATGATTGGAATCGTGCACTTCCCACGCGATTAGGATGTGCGATAGCACACACTTCACGCCGCGGCAACCTGATCCGCCAGTGTGGTTTGATTTAACTCGCGATCTCAGAGTTC